>JAEYXD010000213.1 GCA_023428645.1 Pseudomonadota bacterium | reverse complement strand
TTCTCGAGCACGATCGCGAAGCGATCGCCGGAGATACGGCCGATCGAAGTGCCTGCCGGCAGCACGCCGGACGTGAGCAGATCGGCGATGCGCACGATGAGCTCATCGCCGATCTCGAATCCGTACTTCTCGTTGCACACGTGCAACGCGTCGATGTCGACATAAACGAGCGAGCGCGGCCCGTCGCAGGCCTCGCCTCGCTGCTCGGTGGTTTGCTCCAGGGACGCTCGCGTCGGTAGCCCGGTGGCATTGTCGAACTGCGATTCGACGATCAGCGCCACTTGTCGGGCGAGATGACTCGCGAGATAGCAATGCCGCTCGCCGAACTTCTCGAGCGCCAGGTCGCGAAAGAACGCGAGCACGCCGACCGGTCGCCCGGACGGACTGAGTACGGGCACCGAGAGCAGGCGTGTCGGCGCCAGCTCGCGCAGCCGCGCGGAGGGCGTGTTCACGAGCAACGGCTCTTTTTTGCGCATGACCCAGGCCATGAGATACGGCTCGATCCGCGCGATCGACTGTCGCAGGCTGCTGACCGCGAACTCATGCGGCACATGCGTCAGCGACACGTTCTTGCTCGGCACGCCGAGAAATCCGAGCGTGCAGCCGATGCGTCCAGCAGCGCTCGCCAACAGTTGCTGCAGGCCGGGCCATTCCGCGCCCGAGCGGCCGGTGTCCGACGAGACGTGGAACAGCCACTCGAGATCGGCCGTACGCTCGTTGGGATCCGCCGTTGCCGAGGACGCGACGGCACTGAGCTCGCGCACCAAACAGTCGAGGGCGGGCCGCAGCCGTGCGGCGACGTCGCTCGCGGCGTCATGGCCGAACGCGTGACTGGCGAGCGGACCAAGCTCGATGCCGACCGCGCCGAGCAGCGCGCCCTGCGCGTCCAACAGCGGCATCACGATCCGATGCGATGGCGTGCGGCAGCACTCGAGCGGTTGCGCGCGCCGTCCTTGCAGCCAGCCGCGCTCACGCAACCAATGCGAGAGCGTCAGCGGGTCGCTGAGCGAGCCAGCACCGCCGATCGGGCGCAGCGCGGCATCGAAATGAGCGCTACCGGAAATACCGGGCAGCAGCCCGGCAAACAGACTTGCATAGGACCGAACGCGCGGATCCTGATCCGGCGCTCGGACGTCGCCGCGGTGTGGCGTGAGTTGCATGGCGGCAGTGAGCGGGCGATGGATTGCGAGTGTCACGCAAGACTCGCCCGCACGGCTATCGGAGCGTTCCCTTGGGGAGCTTCCCTAGCGCCTCGTACTGCGTATCGCCTTTTTAAGAGCGGTCTTGCGGATTCGCGACGGCATCCCGAGCACTGCGACGAGCCAGCAGATCGTCGAAGCGATCGAGTGATGCGAGATGGAAGTGGATGAGCGCGAGCCATCCTTGCGGATGCCACTCGGCGAGCGTCTTTGCATCGAGGACCGCGAATTTCTGCGCATCGACGATCTGAAAGCCCTCGACACCCAGCTTGCGGCCATTGCGCAGCGTGGCATCCGCACGTCGGTCGATGAGCAAGTCCTTGGCTTTCAGTGCCTGGCAGAATGCGCGCGTCGCCGCGGCCTCGGCGCGATAGGCCTCGCAGAATTGCAGCGTCTGTTTCGTGAGCTGCGATGGCGCGCCGTTCTCGAACAGCGGCATGCCTTCTTCGCCTGCGCGCACGATGCGCTCGGAAGCGGCATCGATGCCCAATGCGAAGGTATCGCCGTGCGCGATGAAGCCGAAGGGATAGCGCCGCACATAGGCGGGCACGTAGGCGCCCTCGACCCACGCACCGTCGTTGACGAACAAGTTTTCCGCATCGAGCCCGAGCAGCGCGATCGGTCCGGCCTCATCGCCGCCGCTCGTGAACAGAATCGGAAAGCTGCGCAACGTCGCCGCGAATTCGCCAACGACGATCGGCACGGCGATCGCATCCTGCGTGAAAGAGAGATCACCGCGCTTCAAGCGCCAAGCGCCATGGCTCGCCGCCGACACGAGCTGCGGCTCGCGATAGAACAGAGGCAGGGGCGAAGCGGCTGCGGCGGCCGGGGTCGTCATCTTGCGTTCCTCGGAGCATCGTATGAACGAGCGCTCAGTGGCGGCCGTCGAGCGGCACCATTCCGACACGAATGGCGTAGCGCACGAGGCCTGCCACGTCGCGGATATTGAGCCGCGCCATGATTTGCGCGCGGTGCGATTCGATCGTTTTCGGGCTGAGATCCAGCCGGTGAGCGATCGCCTTCGTACTCAGTCCCTCGCCCATCAGCTGCAAGATCTCTCGCTGCCGTGGCGTGAGGATGTTTTCCGGCGATTCGCCGGGCCTGACGTGCCGCTGATAGTTCTCCAGCGCACGTCGCGAGATGTGCGAATCCAGATAGAGCTCGCCTCGCATCACGGTTTCGATTGCCTTGCCGGCTTCCTCGGACGCCGAGCGCTTGAACAGATAACCGGACGCGCCTGCGTTCAACGCCTGCATGACGTAATCGGCACTCTCGTACATCGATAACATGATGATCTTGATGTGCGGATGCGCGTCTCGCACCTGACGCGCCGTATCCAGACCGTTGAGCCCGGCCATGGAGATGTCGAGCAAGGCCACATCGATGAGCAGCTCGGGCGCGGCGGCGAGAAATTCAGCGCCCGACCCGAATTGGGCAGCGACGTGCACGTTGCTTCGGTCCGTCAAGTACAGGCACAGTCCTTCGCGAAACATGCTGTGATCGTCGATGACCGCTACGCGGACATTCGTGTCGATAACCCATCTCCTTTCGACAGCGAGGCGCAATCGCGAGCAACACATCGCTCGGAAGTTCGAATGCGCGGCAATCGAGTTGCGGTTTCGTGTGCCGCAGAGAGTATGGTGCGTGCGAGCGTGGCGACAACCCGGGTCGGCCGCAACGCAACGGTGCGCGAGCTACCTCACACGCCCGCGAGCTTCACTCCGGCTCCATTCGCGCCGGCAACGTAGCCGCAAAGGTCGTACCGCACGTGTCCGAAGTCACGACGGTCATGTGCCCTCCGTGTGCCTTCGCGATCGTGCTCGCGATGTACAGACCCAGACCGAGACTCGTCTTGTCGCCCCGGTCGTCACCGCGCTGCAGCGGATCGAAGATGCGATCGAGCAGATGAGAGGGAATGGGCGAGCCATGGTTATGCACGCTGAAAATGACGTTCTCGCCGCTGCGCCGCGCGCTCAGCGTGATCGGCCGCGCCAGGTCTCCGTACTGAAGCGCATTGCGGATCAGGTTCGACAGCATCTGTTGCAGACGTCTTTGGTCCCACCGCCCGCGCACATCGCCTGCGACGTCCAAGCGAATGTCGGCGCTCGGATGGAGCTGTCGAAACGGGTGCAGCACCTCCTCGCACGCGCTCGACGCCTCCATCGCACGGACTTCGATGGGCAGCTGCCCGCCCAACCGTGTGCGGGCGACATCGAGCAGGTCCTCGACCATGACGAGGATGTTGTTCGCGCTCTCCTTGATGTGAGGAGCGTACTTCCGTGTGTGCTCCGTTGGCACACGTTCCAGCCGCTCCGCGCAGGTCAGGATCACGTGCAGGTCCGTGCGCAGATCGTGCCCGAGGACTCCCATGAAGAGTGCGCGCGCGTGATCGACCTGCTTCGAGAAGTTGACCACCGACTCCGCGACCAGTTGATCGATGCTCTCGTTGAAGCGAGTGAGATCGTCGATCGTTCGCTCATCGAGAGTCGTTCCGCGCAGCCACAGCCGTATGACCGTCGCCCGGAGCGCACGGTATTCGGAGATGAGCTGCTCCAGGCTGAATCCCTTGCTGTAGCGCTGGTCGCCGTGCAAGTGCGCGGCGCTGTCTGCATCAGAACGCCCCTCACCCCGGCTCTTCGCGCGTTGCTGCTCGTCGCTTTGTTCGGATTCCATGTCCGCGGCGACGGCCAGCAACATTCGCTGCGCGTGATTGCGCAGCGCGTCCAAGTCAAGCTGCGGAGAGAGCGTCCGAGCGAACTCGACCCATTCTTCCAGGATGGCGTCTATGTTTTCCTTGACGAATGTTGCGAGGGTCATGAGGTGCGGACGTCGCGAGACAGAGGGAGACATCTGACGACGTAGCATCGCAGAGATCACGTGAGCGCTGGATCATACTCCCGTGGGTTCCGCGCGTGAGATTAGTAGAGGTTCGGGTCCTCGTGCCCTGGCGTCCTCTGAATTTCGACATGTTTCATGAGTCGGCGGCGGGTGCCCCTCGTCGGCGGGCCGAGCGGCACCCGCAGTCGCATCAGCGAATCGCGTTGATCCATTCCTCGCTCTTTTCCCAGAGCTGCTTCGCTTTCGATGCGTCGAGCGCATAAGACCTGACGCCGTCCGCAAACGGATTGGGCGTGTCATCGACCGGCGCGACCGCACAGTCCTCGAGGTAG
>JAEYXD010000202.1 GCA_023428645.1 Pseudomonadota bacterium | reverse complement strand
GGCCTCGGCATCGGGCTACGTGAACGCCGGCGGTGATATCAGGGTGGCCGGCAATCGCTCGACCGTCGTCCTGCTCGACGTACGCCGGTCCTCGGATCGCGACGCGGTTGCACCTGCGCAAGCCGCGATCGAACTGTGCTCCGGCGCGATCGCGAGCAGCGATCCTCACCCCTGCGCTCGCGCCGCGGGTACGCCTTCATCCGGCGTGCTCGTCATGCCGGCGCACTGCGGGCGACCGCGACTGCCCGACGCATTCGTCAGCGTTGCCGCGCCAAGCTGTGCCATCGCGGATGCGTTGACGAAAGTCGTGCAGGCAGCGGGTGAAGCGAGCTCGTCCATTCTGTCCAGATTCCGGGCGCGCTCCTACTATTACTCGCAAGACTGCTGGAGCACTCTGCCTTGATCACGAGGCGAACAGCAGCGACATTGGTCAGTCTCGTATCGAGACCATGCGTTCCAGCCCATGAGGGGATCCGATGCAAATCGATCGCGCCAAGCGGCCCACTCGCGTTCTATTGATCGACGACGATCTCGAGCTCTGCGAGATGCTGAGCACGTTCCTCGCTCACGAGGGCATCAAGATGGTTGCCGTCCATGACGGTAATGCGGGGATTCGCGCGCTTCGCAGTGAGCTTTGGAGCCTCGTGGTACTCGACATCATGTTGCCGATGATCTCGGGCCTGGACGTCCTGCGACAGATGCGGCGCATCAGCCAGGTCCCCGTACTGATCCTCTCGGCCCGCGGCGACGATGACGACCGGGTCACTGGCCTCGAGCTGGGCGCCGATGACTATCTTGCGAAGCCGTTCTATCCGCGCGAGCTCCTGGCGCGCGTCAGAGCCATTCTGCGACGCACGCACAGTGGCACGCCTGACAATGAACCGCCCATGGTGCTTGGCGATCTCACGCTCGATCCGGCGAAACGTGAAGTCATCGTCAAAGGCGTCCCCCTGCGGCTGACGAGCGCGGAGATTCGCCTTCTCAGCGTGCTCATGCGCAACTCCGGCAGCGCGGTCTCGCGCGAGACACTGTGCGAGGAAGTGCTCGGACGCAAGCTCGTGCCTGCCGATCGCTGCATCGACACGCACGTGAGTCATATCCGCAGCAAGCTCGTCAGCGCGGGCGGCGCCACGATGATCGCAAGCGTGCGCGGCACGGGCTATCAGCTCGTCGCAGGCTGACGATGAACAGCCTGTTCACACGCAACTTCGTCTCCTTCCTCGCCGCCATCACGCTCATCGTCGTCGCCTCCATCGGCGCTCTGATATGGACCGCATCGTCAGTCCCGCAGAGCATCCAGGCGCCGCGTGTCGACCAGATGAGGGACGATGTCGAAAACGTGCTGCATGCCTACGGGATGGACGGGCTCAAAGCATGGGTGGCGCTGAAGAACGCAGGCTCACGCATCTTCTACATCGAGGTCCTCGACACGAAGGGCACGAATCTCACGCAGCGCTTTCCCCTGCCGCATGAGCCGCCCGATCCAAACGGCGAGTTCCGCGCCGGCAAGCTCAAGCGGGGTGCGAGCATCTCGCGGCCGGTGGTCGATCGCGACGGCACTACGTACGCGATGATCGTCTACATCCCGCCGATCTCCTTGTTCGGCATGCTCGGGCAAATGCGGCACGCACTCACGGTGATCGCGCTGACGCTCGCGGTCGGCATCCCGACCTGCTTCGTTCTCGCCCGCTCGCTCAGTCGGCCGATCCTGCAGTTGCGCCGCGCCACGCATCGGGTCGCCGAAGGTAATCTGGACGTCGCCATTCCCGCCGATCTCAGCGGCCGGCGCGACGAGGTCGGTCAGCTGGCAAGGGATTTCGACGTCATGTCGCGGTCGGTGCGGCGTCTGTTGCAGTCCAAGCAGGAGCTGGTCCGAGATATCTCCCACGAACTGCGCAGCCCGATGACGCGACTGCGCATGGCCGTCGCCCTGGTGCAGCAATCCCCGGACAACCAGGACTTCGCATTGAGACAGCTCGAGCGACAGATCACACGGCTCGACGTACTCATCAGCCAGCTGCTGCAGCTATCGACGCTGGAAGACACTCATCTGCAGCCCGCCTCCACCGTCGTGCCTCTCGGGGATCTCTTGCGTGAGCTCGTGCAGGACTCGACCGTGGAGCAGCTCGCACGCAATCTTGCCGTGGTCATCGAGTGCAGCGACGAGCTGGTGCTGCAGGGCGACCGCGAGCTGATCCGCAGCGCGATCGACAACGTGCTTCGCAATGCGCTGCGCTATTCGCCCGACAACGAGACGGTGCATGTGACCGCGCGACGAGAAGACGCATCGATCGTCGTGCGCATTGCCGACAGGGGCGCCGGCGTCGCGCCCCACTTGTTGGACAAGATCTTCGAGCCGCTGTATCGAGTGGACCCGGCACGAGAGGGCCGCTCGGGGGGCAACGGCGTCGGGCTCGCGATCGTGCGGCAAGTGCTGTTGCTGCATCGAGGCTCGGCCAGCGCGGCGAACGCAGATTCCGGCGGGCTCATCGTCACGTTGCGTTGGCCGGATCCGGCGAGCCTGCCGTCTCCCGCGCCCGCTGCCACCGCGCCTGCGATGGGCAGCGTACGCGCCCATTCCGCGTGACCGTCTCTCATCACTTCTCAGCACAAAGGCGGACTGCACCCACCGCATAATCCGTCGCGTTGCCACCGCAAGGCATTCTCGAGACGGTACTCATGTCCAACCGCACTTCCTGGTCGGCATTCGATCGCCCATCGTGCACGCGAATCATCGTGACCGCATGGCTCGCGACAACGGCGTTTGGCGCGCACGCGCAGACACCGCCGGGACGCCCGCACGCCAATTTCATCCAGTCGCAGACGGCGCCCGTCACGGTTCAGAACCCGTCGAATTCGCGGCCTGGAGCACGGGCCACGGCCTTGTCGTACGACCGTTCGACGCGCTCCGTCAGCGTGATCTTCCGTCTGCCGACGAGCTGGAACAACCCGCGCGCCCATTACAACGACAGCGACAACGAGTTCTACGTACTCAACGGCACGCTGGTCGTGAATGGCAAGCGCTATACACAAGGCGACTATGGCTTCTTCCCCGCCGGCATGCACCGCCATGAGATGGCGAGTCCCGAAGGTGCGACGGTCATCGATTTCTACGAGGGCGAGCACAAGAACCACGATGCAACCGCGGCTGGGCAGATGTACGAGCCGACGCGGCTCATCGAGCGCATCGACACGGCGCGGATGCCTTGGCAGGCGACGAATGATCTGTCGCTGACACTCGGCATGGCAGGATCGGTGAAGCTGCTGCGCACTGCGGCCAACGGCGAGAAGACATGGCTCGTTCGCGTCGAGCCGGAGACGGCCGAGAAGATCATGCGACCGGCAGCGCGCCACGCCGCGGTGCTGGAAGTGTTCGTCCTCGATGGCGACCTGCACTCACCCCAGGGTGTCATGCGTTCGGGAGGCTATGCGTGGCTCGTACCCGGGCAAACGACCGGGCCCTTCGGTACACGCAAGGGGTTCACGGCACTGCTGCGCAGCCAGGGCGGCGCATTGAACACGTCGTGGACTCAGGCTCAGGAAGTACCCTGGAGCGCGCCCTATGCGCCCGATGTCTCGGAGCAAGCCCGCCAGTTCGTCGCTCTACCCTATGACACGAACGCGACGTACTGAGTAGGCGAGTCCGCGGCCTGTGCCCGTGGCCTGCACTAGCCGCCAGGCGTCAACGGATAGAACTGCGGCAATAGCCAACTCAACGCCAACCACATGATGATCGTCAACGGCGCGCCAGCGCGCAGGAAATCATTGAAGCGGTGATTGCCCGCGCTGTAGACGAGCAGATTGCAGTTGTCGGCCATCGGCGTGGCATACGCCATGTTGCAGCCGAACAGCACGGCGAGTACGAACGGCTCCGGCGGCAAGCCCAGCAGGCGCGCGAGTTCGACGGCGATCGGCGTCCCGATGACGGCCGCGGCGCTGTTCGAAATGACGTTGCTCAAGATCGCCATCAGGAGAATCGTGGCGCTCAACGTCATTGCGGGCGTCAATGCCGCGCTTGCCTGCATGAACAGGCGGGCGACGTACGCGGCACCGCCCGTCGTCACGAGCGCCAGGCTGAGCGCCAGGCTCGCCACCGTGAGCATGATCATGGAGGTATCGAGCACCCGGGTCGCATCGCGCCACTTGAGACACCCGGTGATCACCATCAGCAGCACGCCGCACAGCGCGGCGATCGCGACCGGCGCGATGCGCAGCGACGTGATGAGGACGATGCCTGCCATGATGGCCAGGGCGAGCGGCGCTTTCGCCGTCAACGGCACGTCACTCGTCGCATCGAGGACCAGCAGCTCGCTGCGACGCTTCACCGCCTGGATGTGCTCGGCGGCGCCTTGCACGAGCAGCACGTCGCCGACGCCGAGCTGCACGTCGCGCAGCTCTTTCGATGCCGAGTCGATGGCGAGTTCGCCCGGCCGATGAACCGCGAGCGGAATCACGTGATAACGCCATTCGAGGTTCGCCTGCTCGAGCGTGCGGCCGCGAATCGGCGACGCGGGCGTCACGACGATTTCGGTGATCTGCTGGTCTCCGGCCGTCAACGGATGCTCCGCATCGACCGGCACATCGCCGGAATACAGCGTCGACGCGAGCGCGCGCGACGCCGCCATCAGGCGCTCCGCGGTGTCCCGTAGCACCAGTCGATCGCCGGCCCGCAGCACGACATCCGGCAGCGGCGCGATCGACAACGCGGGCTGGCGCAGAATCGCATGCGCGCTCAAATCGCCGCTCGCAAGCTGCTTCACCTCGCGAAATGTCTTGCCGACCGCGGGACTGCCCTCGCCCAAGCGCAACTGCGCTTCGAACACTCGCGGCGATTCATCGTGGAACACGGGCTGGCGGTTCGGCAGCAGGCGTGGCGCGATCAGCCACAGATAGAGCAGCCCTGGGATGGCCGCGAGCGCCGCCGGCTGGAGGAAATCGAACATGTGAAAACGCTCGATGCCGAGGCTCGCCGCCGTGGCGATGACGAGCAAGTTGAGCGAGGTGCCGATCGGTGTCGCCATCCCACCGATCTGCGAGGCAAACGTCATCGGCATCAACACTTTCGATGGCGAGCTGCCGGAGCGCAGCGCGACGGCCGTCAGGATCGGAATCATCAACACGACCTGCGGCGTGTTGTTCATGAAAGCGCTGATGAACGCCGTCAGCACCAGCACGACGCCCATCGCCATGAGCGGACTGACACTCCATACGCGACTGACCAGCCGCCCCACCGGCGCCAGGGCGCCGGTCGCGACGAGTCCCTGGCTCGCCATCATCAGCGCGCAGATCGCGACGAGCGCTTCGTTGCCGAAGCCCGCGAAAAATCGCACGGGATCGAGCGTCTCCGCGCCTTCGTACGGGAACACGCTGAAAAGAATCGCGAGCGTCGCGATGACGGCGAGGCTCGAAGTCTCGATGGGAACACGGTCGCGCGAAAACAGGATCAGTGCTGCCGCGGTCAGCAGCATGACGGCGATCGCGTGCGGCTCGGGTGACGGCATCCTTGAGTTCGCGGGCTAGTTGAGTTTGGGTATCGAGCGCCGGATCCCTTCGCCCCCGCGACCGCGGCGCAATCCGGCCCAGCCTCCAACGAGCCGCGCGCGCGCCGGGTTCCGCAACGCATGAAC
>JAEYXD010000130.1 GCA_023428645.1 Pseudomonadota bacterium | reverse complement strand
GTGATCCTCTGGGTCTTTGCTTTGCCCATCTATGATCTCTTCAGCAGCATGATTCGCCGCGTATCGCAGGGGCAGTCTCCGTTCCACGGCGACTCGGAGCACTTGCACCACGTGTTGAAGCGCTTCGGATATTCCTCGCGGAAAGTTGCTCAGTTGGTGCTGTTGGCATCCGCCGTGTTCGCCGCCTTCGGCGTCGGCGGCTACCTGAATGGCTTGGCGGATGGTTGGTTGTTCGTGCTTTGGCTTGGGGTGGGTGCCGTCTACCACGTTGTGTTTGGCAGCGGGCTCGTCATCAAACGTCGTCAGGAACCCAGAGACGATGCGGCGATCACCGGCAAGTACTGGTCCATCTGGAAGCAGCGTTAATTTGCAATGCGGCGGTGCATATCTGTTCGAACACCGCAGAAACACGTCGCTTGTGTGCCGCTCCACATCACTATCATCCCTCCCGCACGAGCAACGGAATGCGAGTGCGGTGACGGCGGCCTGGCTGTCGTCACAGGCTCAAGGGATTGAGAAAACCTCTTGAGAAACTGAAGGCCGCGGAACACAGGATGTGACCGCGGCCTTCACCTTTATGCTCATCACGGCATCACGGCATCACGGCATCACGGCATAGGCTTCACAGGATCAGTGCGTCTCGGCTCTGCGCCATGCGGGGCAGGGCGGCCAATTGCGCTAACGCACAGCGCAGGCCCATCGATCGCCCGAGCCTGCCGATCCCAAGCGTCAACTCATCGAGGGTTAATTGAGCGAAGCGGCAGGACGCCGCGCGCCAAGGTCTGCAGGCCCCGCTCATCCTTGAGCGGGAGTCTCGTGCCCATCGTCCCTGATGTGCGCAAGACCCGCGCATCCCTGCGCGGCCTGCATCCTCCTGCGGGAGTAACGAGAAGCGCCGGGCTGCAATCGGCGCTCCTCCAGTGAAGGGCGGCTACAGGTTGGCCTCCATGGCCGCATCGTCGTGCCTCGTCCTTGAGGTGCCCCGGCGAATCGTCGCGATCCCTCGCAAGACCTGCATCCTCCCGTGGGACCCGGCGGGATCTGTCTCCCTGACCCTTCCGTGTGCTCCCAGAAAGTAAAGCGACATTCGCTGGGAAATTCCCTCGTAAGATGTGAACCAATTTGCAAAAAATCCACGTTATGGAAAAAGGATCGGCGCCCTCGCTGTAGGTGGTCGATGACGCAAGTCAACCCATTCGCCGAAGCGGTGCCCCAAGGTCGCGTCGACGCAGGGAACTCCCACGCGCCGCAATGGATTTGGCGAGGCGGAAACATGGGCGCCGCATCGACCAGAAATACTGGCAGCCCTTCATTGGCCCTTCGGTTCCTTTACCGGTTTGGAGTCGATCGGTAAGCTCCGAGCGATTTTCTTGTTCTTTCTTCAAAGGTTACAGGTGCGCCTTACTATCTTCGGTTCGGGTTATGTGGGCCTCGTCACAGGGGCATGTTTCGCAGAGGCCGGCAACAACGTGCTCTGCGTCGACGTGGATGAGCGCAAAGTCGAGAAGCTGCGCCGCGGCGAATCGCCGATCTTCGAGCCGGGCCTCGAGGAGCTCTTGAAAAAGAACATCGCCGCCGGCCGCATCAGCTTCACGACTGATGCCGCCGAAGGCGTGAAGCACGGCCTGTTCCAGTTCATCGCCGTGGGCACGCCGCCCGACGAGGACGGCTCGGCCGATCTCAAGTACGTGCTGGCAGTCGCGGAGACGATCGGGCGCAACATCTCCGAATACCGTGTCGTCGTGACGAAATCGACCGTCCCGGTCGGCACCGCGGATAAGGTGAAGGCGAAGATCGATGCCACGTTGCAGGCGCGCGGTGCGACGGCCGAATTCGACGTCGTGTCCAACCCTGAGTTCTTGAAGGAAGGCGCGGCGATCAGCGATTTCATGAAGCCCGATCGCATCGTGGTCGGCACCGACAATCCGCGAACGGCCGAATTGCTGAAAGCGCTCTACGATCCGTTCACGCGCAACCGCGAGCGCATGATCGTCATGGACGTGCGCTCGTCAGAGCTGACGAAGTACGCGGCGAACGCGATGCTCGCGACGAAGATCAGCTTCATGAACGAGCTCGCGAATCTCGCCGAGCGCATGGGCGCCGACATCGAGAAGGTGCGCTTGGGCATCGGCTCCGATCCGCGCATCGGCTATCACTTCATCTACCCGGGCTGCGGCTACGGCGGCTCGTGCTTCCCGAAGGACGTGCAAGCCCTCGAGCGCAGCGCGCGCGATCACTCGTTCAATGCCGAGCTGCTGAGTGCAGTCGAGGCGGTGAACAAGCGGCAGAAGAACGTCGTATTCGAGCGCCTGAAGCGTTATTTCAAGAACGACCTGGCCGGCAAGACCATCGCGCTGTGGGGGCTCTCGTTCAAGCCCAACACCGACGATATGCGTGAGGCGCCGAGCCGTGCGTTGATGGAGGCATTGTGGAGCGCGGGCGCGAAGGTGCGTGCCTATGATCCCGTCGCGCATGAGGAGGCCGAGCGCATCTATGGTCACAGGCCCGACCTCGCGCTCGTCGCGAGCTCGACGGATGCGCTGAAGGGCGCCGATGCTCTCGCGATCGTCACCGAGTGGCAGGAGTTTCGGAGCCCGGACTTCGAAGGGATCAAGAGCGAGCTCAAACACCCGGTCATCTTCGATGGCCGCAATCTCTACGACCCTACATTCGTCAAACGCTTTGGTCTGACGTACTACGCGATGGGCCGTGGCGACAGCGTGGCCGCCAACTGAAACGAAGACTCGCGGTCGAGCCGAATCCGTTCCCAGCTGCCGACACTTTCGGTGTGGGGGTGACGGATCTCGTCTTGTACACTGCGGCGACGTCGGCGTAACTCATCCGCTCGTCGAGCGGCTGGTGCACGCGGTGCCGGGTCGCCCGGCGTCGAGCGAAAGGTTTTTGAACATGCAGCCAACACATGTTCGCGCTGCAGCGAGGTTGTTCGAGACATCGCGGGCCGCCTGGCGTGAGCCTCGACCCTCATCGGAGTTGTCCTCATGTTGATTCCAGTGATCCTTTCCGGTGGCTCGGGCACGCGCCTGTGGCCGCTTTCGCGAGAGCTGTACCCGAAGCAGCTCCTTCCTCTGGTGGGGAAGGGCACGATGCTCCAGGAAACGCTGGCGCGCCTGACGGGTGTCGGCGACGTGGGCGCACCGATCGTCGTGTGCAACGAGCAGCATCGTTTCCTGGTCGCAGAACAGCTGCGCGAGGCCGGGATCGAGTCGACCTCCATCGTGCTCGAACCCGTGGGCCGCAACACGGCACCCGCGATTGCGATTGCCGCGATGGCGGCGGTCACGGGGGACAGTGCTTCGCAGCAGAAGGAAGACCACGTGCTGCTCGTGCTGCCTGCGGATCACGTGATCCAGGACGTGCACGCGTTCCAGGCCGCCGTCGATGTCGGTCGCAAGGCAGCGCTCGAGGGCAAGCTCGTGACCTTCGGTGTCGTCCCGAACAAGCCCGAAACGGGCTATGGCTATATCCGTCGGCAAGCGGGCAGCGGGCCGGCGTTCGGCATTCAGCAGTTCGTGGAGAAGCCGGACCTCGCGACCGCGACGCGCTACGTCGAGTCGAAGGAATACTTTTGGAACAGCGGCATGTTCATGTTCAAGGCGGCGCAGGTACTCGACGAGCTGCGCGCGCTCGCGCCCGCCATCTACGACGCCTGTGCGCAGGCCTTCACCGCGGCGAAGCGCGATCTCGATTTCACCCGCCTGCCGGCGAAAGAGTTCGGTGCATGCCCGAGCGACTCGTTCGACTACGCCGTCATGGAGAAGACGCGTCATGGCGTCGTCGTGCCGCTCGATGCCGGATGGAGCGATGTCGGCTCATGGTCGGCGCTGCACGAGGCGATCCCGGGCGATGCACAAGGCAATGTGTGTCTCGGTGACGTCCTCACGGAGGACACGCGCGGCAGCTATCTGCAGTCGACGAGCCGGCTCGTGGCCGCGGTCGGCCTGACGGATCATGTCGTCGTCGAAACGAAGGACGCGGTGCTCGTCGCGCCGAAAGATCGCGTGCAGGACGTCAAGCAATTGGTCGCGCAATTGAAGAAGCAGGGCCGCTACGAGACCTCGCTGCACCGCGAAGTGTTTCGCCCGTGGGGCAGCTACGACAGCATCGACGCCGGCGATCGTTTCCAGGTGAAGCGCCTGATGGTGAAGCCGGGCGCGTGCATGTCGCTGCAGCTGCATCATCATCGCGCCGAACATTGGATCGTCGTATCCGGGACCGCGCGCATCACGCGCGGCGAAGAGACATTCCTGCTCGAGGAAAATCAGTCGACGTACATTCCGCTCGGCACTCGGCACCGCATCGAGAATCCCGGGAAGATTCCGCTGCACATCATCGAAGTGCAGTCCGGCGGCTACTTGGGCGAAGACGACATCGTCCGCTTCGAGGATCGGTACGGCCGCGAAGGCCAGTCGAGCTGAGTTACGCACTTTCAACGCAGAGCACAACGATCAAACATGACCCAGTCAGCTCCGATCATCGGCTTCAAGGCATACGACTACCGCGGGCGCATTCCCAACGAGCTCAACCCGGACGTCGCGTACCGCATCGGGCGCGCCTATGCGGAGTTCTTGAAGCCGAAGCGGGTGATCGTGGGGCGCGACATCCGCCTGTCGAGCGCGGAGCTGTGTCAGGCGCTGACCCAGGGCCTGATCGACTCGGGCGTCGATGTCTACGACATCGGCTTGTGCGGTACTGAAGGTGTCTATTTCGCGACGTTCGCGGAAGGTATGGACGGCGGCATCATGGTCACGGCGAGCCACAATCCGCCCGACTACAACGGCATGAAGTTCGTGCGAGCGCAGTCGCGGCCGATCAGCGGCGACACGGGCCTCAAGGACATTCAGGCGATTGCGGAGGCGAATCGCTATTCGGCGCCCGCGGCACCGGGCAAGCGGTTCGATCTCGACATCAGCGCGAAATACATCGACCACCTGTTGTCGTATCTGGATCGGGCGAAGCTCAAGAAACTCAAGGTCGTCGTGAACGCCGGCAACGGCGGGGCAGGGATGATCGTCGACAAGCTCGAGCCGCATCTGCCGTTCGAGTTCATCAAGCTCCATCACGAGCCCGATGGGACGTTCCCGAACGGTGTTCCGAATCCAATGCTCGAAGAGAATCGCGCGGCGACGACCGCCGCGGTGCGCGAGCATGGCGCCGACCTCGGGATTGCGTGGGACGGCGACTTCGATCGCTGCTTTCTGTTCGACGAGCGCGGCGAGTTCATCGAGGGCTACTACATCGTCGGGCTGCTGGCATCCGCGTTCCTCAAGCGGGAGCCTGGCGCTCGCATCGTTCACGACCCGCGCCTGACGTGGGCGACGGTCGACATCGTGAGCGCGCTCGGCGGCAAGACGGTCATGTCGAAGTCCGGCCACGCGTTCATGAAGGATGTGATGCGGGAGTCGGATGCCGCGTACGGCGGCGAGATGAGCGCGCATCACTACTTTCGCGCGTTCGGCTATTGCGACAGCGGCCAGATTCCATGGCTGCTCGTGACGCAGTTGTTGTGTGAATCGGGCAAGCCGCTCTCAGCGCTCGTCGGTGAGCGTATCGCTGCATTTCCCGCGAGCGGCGAAATCAACCGCAAGGTCGCCGATGCGAAGGCAACGATCAGGGAAGCGCAAGTGCGCTACGAGAAGGGTGCGCGCTCGATCGATTTTACCGATGGCCTGTCGATCGAATTCGACGATTGGCGCTTCAATTTGCGCGCGTCGAACACGGAGCCGCTGATTCGATTGAACGTCGAGAGTCGCGGCGATGCTCGTTTGATGCAGGTCAAAACGGCAGAATTGCTCGAGCTCATCGGCGGCGACGTCGCCCACTGAGAGAGCCGTCGGCTTCGCGACAGATACAGCTCGCGCGGCGGGTCATACGGAATCGAGGGCGCTCGGCGTGCGTCCCTCGTGAGCGCGGCACGCGGGTATTTGCCATAGCTCGATCGGCATTCATCCTTTCCCGTAGCTCGCTTTCATCCGGCAAATTCAGCATTGCGGCGTCCCCGGAATGTCGTAGGATTCATCGCGACTTCATACGGATAAGGGCCGATACTGAAAAGCCCCGGGTGACCGCAAACTCCGCCGAGCCTGCAGCGCGAATTGAGTGATTGCTAAGGGGTAGCAATGACCGAACGCTATATCTTGTTGGTCGAGGACAATCCGGATGATGAAGAGCTGACGCTGCTCAGCCTCAGGAAGAACAATCTTGCGCACGAAATCGTCGTCGTGCGCGATGGCGTAGAAGCCATCGAATTCTTGTTCGGCAATGGCCAATATGCCGGCCGCGATCTATCGCGAACCCCGACGGTCATCCTGCTCGATCTCAAATTGCCGAAGCTCGACGGACTCGGCGTATTGAAGCGCCTGCGCGCGGACGAGCGCACCCGTATGCTGCCCGTCGTCGTGCTCACGTCGTCCAGCCAGGATGCGGATGTCATCGCCAGCTACAACCTCGGCGCGAACAGCTATGTGCGGAAGCCCGTGGAGTTTGGCGCGTTCGTCGAGGCTGTCAGCAGTCTCGGACTGTACTGGGTGGTGCTGAATCGGCCGCCGCCCTTGCACGCGATGTCCTGACTTCGGCGCCTACGATGACGTCGACGCGTTCTTTAGTTTGACCCGTCTGCGCTCGCTCCCTACACTACGCGTCCCGTCGAAATCGCGACGCGCGCATTTCGCACATTGGGCGGTTAGCTCAGCGGTAGAGCACTGCTTTCACACGGCAGGGGTCACAGGTTCAATCCCTGTACCGCCCACCAATTTCTTCGAATCGTGAGCGGCGACGACGGTGCGCTTCCTCATCGCCCGTTCGCGTCCGTAGTCCGCATCACGCTATGTCCATCCGAACTCGATTCGCCCCCAGTCCCACGGGAATGCTGCACATTGGCGGCGTGCGCACCGCGCTATTCTCCTGGCTCTATGCGCGGCGCCACGCCGGCACCTTCATCTTGCGTATCGAGGACACCGACCGCGAGCGCTCGACGGAAGAGGCTACCCAGGTCATTCTCGATGGCATGCAATGGCTCGGCCTCGAGGCCGACGAGGGGCCGTTCTATCAGACGAAGCGCATGGATCGGTATCGCGAAGTGCTCGCGCAATTCCTCGCGACGGGCCACGCCTATCGCTGCTATTGCACGAAGGAAGAGCTCGAGACGATGCGCGCTCAGCAGCTCGCCGCGAAGCAGAAGCCGCGCTACAACGGTACGTGCCGCGCTCGGACCGAGCCGCGGCCCGGGGTCGACCCGGTGATTCGATTCAAGAATCCCATCGAAGGCACGGTCGTCGTCGAAGACGTGATCCACGGCAATGTTGCCTTCGACAACCTCGAGCTCGACGACCTCATCATCGCCCGCTCGGACGGCTCCCCCACGTATAACTTCTGTGTCGTCGTCGACGACATGGACATGAACGTTACGCACGTGATTCGCGGCGACGATCACCTCAACAACACGCCGCGCCAGATCAACATGCTGCGGGCGCTCGGTGCCGCCACGCCCGTGTATGCGCACGTGCCGATGATTCTCGGTGCGGACGGCGCGAAGCTCTCGAAGCGGCATGGCGCGGTCAGCGTCTTGCAGTATCGGGAGGAGGGTTATCTTCCCGAAGCCCTGCTCAACTATCTGGTGCGCCTCGGCTGGTCGCACGGCGATCAGGAAGTGTTCTCGATCGAAGAAATGCAGCAGCTGTTCGATATCAGCGACGTGAACAAGTCCGCGTCGGCCTTCAATCCCGACAAGCTGCTGTGGCTGAACCAGCAGCACATCATGCGCGCCACGCCAGAGCGCCTGGCGACGTATCTGAAGCCGCAACTCGAGGCGCTCGGCATCCAGACGAGCGACGATGCGAAAGTCGCCCGTGTCGCCAAGGCGCAGCAGGAGCGAGCGAAGACGCTGAAGGAGATGGCGGAGAACAGTCGCTTCTTCTTCGAGGACGTGCGCGCATACGACGAGAAGGCCGCCAAGAAGAACCTGACTGCCGATGCCGTGGGCGCGTTGCGCGCGGTGCACGACAAGCTCGCGAGCTTGGGCGCATGGCAGGCGAGCGCAATTCACGACGCAGTGAACGAGGTTGCGGCGACCCTCGGCGTCGGGCTCGGCAAAGTTGCGCAACCCATTCGAGTGGCGGTGTCCGGCGGCTCGGTGTCGCCGCCCATCGATGCGACGCTGGAAATCCTCGGCAAAGACGCTGTGCTCGCGCGATTGCGTCAAGCGATCGCGTATGT
>JAEYXD010000073.1 GCA_023428645.1 Pseudomonadota bacterium | reverse complement strand
CGCGTTGCAATCCGTGTTCATGGAGAACTGGATCGAGGAGACGCACTGCGTGCCTTCGGGCCCCGGATGCTTTCCGTCGCCACAGAAGAAGGGCGATATCAGTGCGCATGTATTCAGCAGCGCATCGGGAGACAGCATTTCATCCGTCGCGCTCGTCTACACGGTCGCCATCGCCTGCGCGCGTCGCGAAGTCATCATCCAGAATCCGTACTTCGCTCCTGACGGCGGTGTGTGCGAACTGCTGCAAAAGGTCGTCGAGCGTGGCGTGGCGGTGCATCTCATGGTGCCCGGCAAGAAGACAGACAGTCCCTTCGTGCGCGACGCGGGATGTTTTCTTTATGAGCGACTCTTGCGCGCAGGCGTGCGGCTGTACGAATTCGAGCCGACGCTGCCGCATCAGAAGATCGTCATCGTCGACGGCGTCTGGTCGCACGTGGGATCGACGAACTTCGACTCGCGATCCCTGGCGCTCAACGAGGAGGCGGGTATCGGCATTCTGGATCGCGATATCGCGCGAACGCTGCGCGATGCATTCCAGAACGATCTGCGCCGCAGTTCAGAGGTAAAGCTGGAAAGGTGGGTCCAGCGGCCCGCCTACGCGAAGGCGTGGAGCTGGCTTGCGTATCGACTGCACGATCAGCTGTAACGCGGGCGGCTTCTGACTCTGGCTAGCCGACTAGCGACTGGTGGACTGTAACGACTGATTCGCGAGTGCTGCTTTGGTCGTCATCCAGGCGAAGGCCTGGCGCGGGCCGGGATCTCCGCGTGGGATTTCCCTCGGTCACAGGGCCTGGCCCCCGGCCTTCGCCGGGGTGACCCCTTAACGGCCTACGCTGGGGTGACCCCTCGGGGCCTTCGCCGGGGTGACATCAATAGTGAATCGGCTGTTACAGGTCACGAGAACCGCAGAACTCGTTTGCAGCTCAGCATGCGTGAGCCGATTTCACAAGCGCCACAGAACTGTCGGCAGTTCCATGGGAATGCAGATGTCACGTGATCGGGCGATGCGCTCGATCGGAATGCAGCGCAGCACATCGGTGCGCAACGCCGCTCAAGAATGAGCGAGCGTTGTGCGGTAGTTCAGTGCTACAGACCTAGGGACGC
The DNA here is from genome assembly GCA_023428645.1 of Pseudomonadota bacterium. Taxonomy (GTDB): domain Bacteria; phylum Pseudomonadota; class Gammaproteobacteria; order Steroidobacterales; family Steroidobacteraceae; genus Steroidobacter. Next base: position 2,370 of record JAEYXD010000073.1, on the reverse strand, counting down.
TCTGATTTATCGACTTCCCTGACCTTCGCAAGTCTGCAACTGGTTGAAATGCTTCGGTGGCCGGAGCAACCATGGTTGCGAATGGCGAATTGATCAGAGATTCCCTAGCACGATTCGCAGGTCGCGAACGGCGCCGTCACCAAGTGCATCGAGCGCCGCCTGATATGCGGGACCATCATGCACTGCGAGCGCCTGCTCCAGCGAGTCGAACTCGATGAGCACAGTGCGCTCGAGCAGGCCGGCTTCATAGGCCTTCGTGGCAACGCCGCGTGCAAGGAAGCGACCGCCTCCTGCTTCGATCGCCGGGGCAGCGAGCCGACCATAGGCTGCGAGCTTTTCGGGATCGTTGATCTCGCGGTAGAAGCTGATCCAGTACGCTTTGCTCATCGATGTCTCTCGAGGTGATTGGACAGTGTCGCATTCTACTTCGTCACGATTGCGGATCGAAGCGCAGCGCCTCCATGCTCTTCGCGTCCGTTGCGGCACGCTCGAGATTGAGCTGTTGATTGTCGGCACGAACTGCTCTGCTAAGTAGTTCCACGTCGTCCCTGTCGTGCGGCAACAGGAACACGCTGCGCTCATGCGCATTCAACCCCTCGTCGCTCACGGATGTGCTTCACCATGATTCCAGCCTTCGTTGCGTGTTGTTCTAAAGCAGGACTGGCGGTCACACGCGCACTCGGTCAGCGCAATGTGCCGGTGTTCGGGATCTGTTACGGCAAAGGACAGATCGCATGCCATTCGCGCTTCATGCGTGGACATTTCAGATGCACGGACCCGAGCGATGACGAAGAGGCGTTCATCGATCAGCTTCTGCAGCTGGCGCCGGGGAGCGAACGCCCGGTTCTCATTCCGAGCGACGATTCGAGCCTGGTAGCCGTTGCCAGACGGGCCGAGCAGCTCGAGTCGCGGTTTCGTCTGTGCTGTGCGCCCTGGAGCATTGTCCGGCGCATGATCGAGAAGCATCTGACCTACGAGATCGCGCGGACGAGCGGAGTGCCTTGCCCGGCGCTGCATCTGATCGATGCTCGCGAATCGGCACTGTCAGCGAAAGTGGCCGAGGCCGTGGCATTCGCCGACCGTGTCGGCTATCCATGCCTGATCAAACCGTCGGTCGGCCATCTGTTCTTCAGAAAGTTTCGGCGAAAGATGCTGATGGTGAACAGTGAGGCCGAACTGCGTGAGCAGTTACCGCTGGCACTGACCTGCAGCGGTCCATTGATGTTGTGCGAATTCATTCCCGGCGACGACAGTTGCGGCGTGAACTACAACTCGTTTGCCATCGAGGGTGAGATCTGCGCCGAGTTCACTGCGCAGAAGCTGCACAACAAACCGGAGCTCATCGGTTTTCCGACGGCAGTGCGCAGCGTGGTGCTTCCGGAAGTTCAAGCACTCGGGCGGCGAATGTTGCGCGCGATCGGCCTCACTGACTTCTCGTGCATGGAGTTCAAGCGTGACCCGCGCGATGGCATCTACAAGCTGATGGAAGTGAATGCCCGTCACAACTATTCGGGGGCACTGGCGCTGGCCTGCGGGATCAATTTCCCATTCATGAGCTACCGTCGTGCGCTCGACCTCATCGTTCAGGATGAGATCACGCCTCAACGCGAGAACGTGTTATGGATCGACGAGGAGCGTGATGCGACGCGCATCGCTCGCGCGCTGGTTCACTGGCGTGAGGCCGGATCGGCGCTCGATCCCTTGCGATTGGAGAAAGTATTTGCGGTGACACGTCTGGACGACCCGCGGCCCACGTGGGATCTCGTGAAGAGCAGCCTGCAGATGGGGAGTGGCGGGTGAGTGATGAGTGATGGGTGATGAGTGATGAGCATTGAGCAATGAGCAATGAGTAGTGAGTAATGAGTAATGGGGAGTGAGAAATGGAGAATGAGAAATGAGAAATGAGGAATGAGCGGTGAGGAATGACCGGTTCTGATTGCGTCTATTCGTGGCGGCTGTTGCCGCAGCTCATGATCCGGAAGCCGTAGCAAACGATAGCGGCAAGCGCACTGAGCGGCTGCGCGCTCTTCGTTGGTTCATAGGAAGTGCAGAGGGTCAGGCGACCAATTCTGTGATGGCGTGAGGAGATCGGTGAGCCTGTTCTGGGTTCGGACGTTGAGTTCGAGCGGTATAGGTGCGGTTGATCGTCATGTCTCGCAAAGCAAGGCATCATTAGCGAAGAATAAACGGCTGCTCGGCCTTGCGACGGTGAGTTGCATCGAGGCAGGCACAGCCACGAATTATCAGTGCCATCCAGGAGGAGTGCGCGTTCATGCCAAAGATCGACGTTTCATCCGTGCCGGCGAGAAAGGGTTCTTACTATCCAAGCCCGTTCGATGCACCGTGTGCTACGCGGACCCGACGCCGGCT
>JAEYXD010000041.1 GCA_023428645.1 Pseudomonadota bacterium | reverse complement strand
AGTGGGCAATCTCCATTCCGATCGAGCAGCAGACGGCGGCGCAAACACTCGCGCAGAAGGCGATCGCGGCCGGCATGCCGGGCATTCAGGTCGACGGCAACGACGTCATCGCGGTGCGCGAGTGCGTGTCGCGCGCGCTGGCGAAGGCGCGTGCGGGCGGCGGCCCCACGCTCATCGAGGCGCTCAGCTATCGCTTGAGCGATCACACGACGGCCGACGACGCGACTCGCTACCGCGCGGAAGCCGAAGTCGCCGAGGCGTGGAAGGTCGAGCCGCTGATACGGCTGCGCAAACTCCTCACCGCGCGGGGCGCGCTCGACGAGGCGCGCGAGCAAGCGATGAAGGCCGAGTACTCGCGCGAGGTCGAGGCCGCCGTGCAGGAGTACTTGAGCACGCCTGCGCAGTCGACCGACGCAATGTTCGACCACCTGTTCGCGAACCCGCCGCGGCAGCTCGAAGAGCAGAAACAGATCGCCAGGCGTTACGCCGGCACGGGTCGCCCCTCGCACTGACCTGCGCACGCAGCGGGTCATCAGGCGCTAGTCAAAGAGAAGCAACAATCGTGTCAGTCTTTGAATTCTCCGGACGTGGGACCTAACCGCATGCCGAAGGTCACCATGATCGAAGCCATTGCGATGGCGCAGGCTTGGGAGCTCGAGCACGATCCGAGCGTGGTCGTGCTCGGCGAGGATGTCGGCAAGAGCGGCGGCGTCTTCCGCGCGACCGCCGGCTTGTTCGAGCGCTTCGGCGCGGAGCGCGTGCAGGACACGCCGCTCGCCGAGAACATGATCGCCGGCATGTGTGTCGGCATGGCCGCGCAAGGCATGAGGCCCGTCGCGGAAATCCAATTCATGGGCTTCATCTATCCCGCGATCGATCAGATCGTGAACCACATGAGCCGCCTGCGACATCGCACGCGCGGACGCATGTCGTGCCCGGTCGTGCTGCGCATGCCGCACGGCGGCGGCATTCATGCGCCCGAGCATCATTCCGAATCGGTGGAGTCGATGCTCGCGCACGTGCCGGGGCTGCGCGTCGTGTGCCCCTCCTCGCCTGGGCGCGCCTACGGCCTGTTGCTCGCGGCGATTCGCGATCCGGACCCGGTGATCTTCCTGGAACCGGCGCGCATCTATCGACTCGTCAAACAGGAAGTCGCCGACGACGGCGCCGCGCTGCCGCTCGATGTGTGCTTCACGCTGCGCGAGGGCGACGACGTCACGATCGTCACCTGGGGCGCGATGAGCGCGGACGTGCTGAAGGCCGCGGAAATCCTCGCCGCGGACGGTATCAGCGCCGAGGTGATCGATCTCGCGACGATCAGCCCCATCGACTCGGAAACGATTCTCGCGTCCGTCGCGAAGACGGGCCGGCTCGTGATCGCCCATGAGGCCGCGCGCAATTGCGGCGTCGGCGCGGAGATCGCCGCAATCGTCGCGGAGCACGGCCTGTACGACCTCATGGCGCCCATTCAGAGAGTCACTGGCTTCGATACGGTCATGCCGCTCTACCGGCTCGAGAACGAATACATTCCCAGCATCGCTCGCATCGTTGATGCGGCGAAGATCGCGGTCCGCGGTGAGCAGTCATGAGCACGTTCAATCTTCCTGATCTTGGTGAGGGCCTGCCCGAGGCCGAAATCGTCGCGTGGCACGTCAAGGAAGGCGACCGCGTCGAAACCGACCAACCGATGGTGTCGGTGGAAACGGCCAAGGCCGTCGTCGAAGTGCCGAGCCCGTACACCGGCGTCATCACGAAGCTGCACGCGAAAGTCGGCGAGACCGTGCAGACCGGCGGGCCGCTCGTCGATTTCGCGGGTGGCCCGAGCGCAGCGCAGACGACGAGCACGCCGAGCGCGACGCACGACGTCGAAGCGAAAGCCGGCACACGGCCCTCCGCCGCGGGCCAAGGCATGGTCGTCGGGCACATGGCGTCGAGCGATGAGGAATTCATCGATCGCGCGATCATCGGCGGCGGCCGTGCGTCACAGCGCCCGGGCCGCGTGCGCGCGGCGCCTGCCGTACGCATGCTCGCGAAGCGGCTGAACGTCGCGCTCGCCTCCTGCCGTGCATCGGGCCGGCATGGCCTCATTACCGTCGATGACGTGCTCGCCGTGGCCAATCTCGGCGGGGCACGCGCGCGCGCGAGCCTGCCGCCGATCCCGGGGCTCACGGATGCGGACCGGCTGCGCGGCACGCGCAAAGCGATGTCGCACAGCATGTCCGTATCGCGCGACGAGGTCGCGATGTGCACGGTCTTCGACGATGCCGACATCGAAGCGTGGCAAAAGGGCGAGGACATCACCGCAAGACTGATCCGCGCGATCGTTGCCGGCGTTGCGGCCGAGCCCGGCCTGAACGCATGGTTCGATCCGACCGGTCCCGCGCGCAAACTGATGAGCGAAGTCCATCTCGCCATCGCCGTCGATACGGGCGAGGGCCTGATCGTGCCCGTGCTGCGCGACGTCGGCGCGAAGTCGGCGGCGGAAATCCGCGCAGCCCTGAACGACCTGAAGACGAGAACCCGCGAACGCACCGTCACTCCCGACGAGATGCGCGACTACACGTTCACCCTGTCGAACTTCGGCACGATGGCCGGCCGCTATGCGACGCCGCTCGTCGTGCCGCCGACGGTGGCGATTCTCGGCTCGGGCAAATTGCAGCGGGACGTCGTCGCCGGCGCCACCGCCCCGGAGATTCACACGCGCATTCCGTTGTCGCTCACGTTCGATCATCGCTGCATCACCGGCGGCGAGGCCTGCCGCTTCCTCGGCGCGGTGATCGCGGATCTCAACAAGGCTGTCTGAACGCATGTCCGCCATCCCCGCCGCACGCCAGAGACTGATCGAACACATCGTCGCACCGGCCCGCCGAGCGCGCCGCATGCCGCTACCGGCGGCGAGCTTCGTCGAGCTCTACTTCCACGGCGTCGACGAAGACGACCTGCGCGCCTCGCAGCCAGGCGATCTCGCAGCGGCGGCAATCGCGCATCTCAAGTTCGCGACCGTCCGCCCGCGGCACCGCCCGCGCGTGCGCGTGTACAACCCGACGGTCGAGCGCGATGGCTATACCTCGACGCACACCGTCGCGGAAATCACGGTCGAGGACATGCCGTTCCTCGTCGATTCGCTCGGCATGGTCTTCACGAAGGCCGGCCTCGCGATCCATCGCATGATGCATCCGGTGCTGCTGATGAAGCGTGATCGCGGCGGCAAGCTGCTCGCGATCGCGACGGAGCCCGGCGATCCAAGCTTCACCGCTGAATCCTGGCAGCGCTTCGAGATCGATCGGCTCGAAGACGAAGCCGCGCAGCGCGCGCTCGAGCGCCAGCTGCTCGACTCGCTCGACGACGTTCGCGTCGCCGTCGCCGACTGGCCGGCGATGCGCGAAGCCGTGCTGAACGCCGCGAACGACCTGGAAGACTCGCACGCCCCGGTGCCGCCGCCGCAATTGCGGGAGGCGCAAGCCTTGCTGCGCTGGATGGCGGACAATAATTTCACGCTCCTGGGCTATCGCGAATACGCGCTCGAGCGCGGCCGCAGCGAAGACATTCTGGAGCCGCTGACGGCGACCGGTCTCGGCATCTTGCGCGGACGCCGCAACACCAAGAGCGACACGAAGACGCTGAAGGGCGCAATGCGCGAGCACGCGCGCGACCCGCAGCTGCTCACGATCACGAAGGCGAACTCGGTCGCGACCGTGCATCGCGCGACCTATCTCGATTACATCGGCGTCAAGACCTTCGACCGCCAAGGACGCGTGACCGGCGAGAAGCGCATCCTAGGCCTGTTCACATCCGGCGTGTATCACCGTAGTCCGCGCGAGATCCCGCTGCTACGCCACAAGATCGAGCGCGTCGTCGCGCACTATGGGCTCGACCCGGCGAGCCACGACGCGAAAGCCGTTCTGCACGTGCTCGACACGTATCCCCGCGACGAGCTGTTCCAGGCGACCGATGCCGATCTGATTCGCATCGTTCGCGCCGTCGTCAATCTCTACGAGCGGCAACGCGTTCGCGTCCTGCTGCGTCGGGACGTCTTCGGCCGCTTCTATTCGGCGCTCGTGTACGTGCCGCGCGACCGCTACACGACGCAAGTGCGCCACAAGATGGAAGCGGTCATCAAGGACGAGCTGAAGTCCACCGCGATCGACTCGCAGATTCAGATCTCCGAGTCGGCGCTCGCGCGCGTTCATATGATCGTGCGCTTGCCGAGCGGCCCGCAGGAACGCGTCGACATCGACGCCCTCGAGCAGCGCATCGCCGATGCCGTAACCACGTGGGAGGATCGACTGCGCGATGCGCTCGTCGACAAGTACGGCGAAGCCGAAGGCTTGCGGATCGCGAAGCGCCTGAACGGGACGTTTCCGGCGGCATACCAGGAAGATACGAGCGCGCAGACGGCACTCGTCGACATCGAGCATCTCTTCGAAATCGTTGCCGATCCCGACCGGATGGCAATGCGACTCGTCCCCGGCGACGGCGCATCGCTGCATCTGCGCCTGCTGCGGTCCGCATCGCCGATCGCGCTGTCTCGCGCCCTGCCGATTCTCGAGAACATGGGCTTCAGGGTCGTGAGCGAGCGACCGTACAAGCTCGGCATCGTCAGCTCGCGCGAGGTGTGGCTGCAGGATTTCGAAATGCAGCGCCGCGACCGCAGCCGCATCGACATCGCGGACCTCGGCCCACGCTTCAACGAGCTGTTCCTCGCGGTGTGGACCGGCCGCGCCGAGAACGACGGCTTCAACCAACTCGTCGTCGTGGCCGGCCTCACCTGGCGGCAGGCGATGGTGCTGCGCGCGTACTGCCGCTTCATCCTGCAAAGCGCCGCGACGTTCAGTCAGACGTACATGGAGCAGGTGCTCGCCTCGAATCCGGAGCTTGCCCGCATGTTGTGGGAGGTGTTCGAGGCGCAATTCGATCCCACCCACGCGGCGAAGCGCCGCGATGCGGACGTCGCCCGCCTGCGCGAGCGCTTCAATCGCCGGCTCGATGCGGTGAAGAGCCTCGATGAAGACCGGATCTTGCGCCGGTTCGCCGGCTCGATCGCGGCGACGCTGCGCACGAATTACTTCCAGACCGAGACGACCGAGAGCGGCGCCGTCGTACCCAAGTCGTACGTGTCGTTCAAGCTCGACTCGCGCGCGATTGACGAGCTGCCGCAACCCAGGCCCGCGTTCGAGATCTTCATCTACTCGCCGCGCGTCGAGGGCGTTCATTTGCGGATGGGGCATGTGGCGCGCGGCGGTATCCGCTGGTCCGACCGTCGCGAGGACTTTCGCACCGAAGTGCTGGGCCTCATGAAGGCGCAGAACGTCAAGAACACGCTCATCGTGCCGGTCGGCGCGAAAGGCGGCTTCGTACCGAAGCGGCTGCCCGCCGGGGCGAGCCGCGAAGACGTGCAGCGTGAAGGCGTCGAGTGCTATCGCACGTTCATCCGCGGCCTGCTCGACGTGACCGACAACATCGTCGGCGGCAAGGTCGTGCCGCCGCGCGACGTCGTACGCCGCGACGGCGACGATGCCTATCTCGTCGTCGCCGCGGACAAGGGCACGGCGACGTTCTCCGACATCGCGAACCGCATTGCCGCGGAATACGGCTTCTGGCTCGGCGATGCGTTCGCGTCCGGCGGCTCCGCGGGCTACGACCACAAGAAGATGGGCATCACCGCACGCGGCGCCTGGGAATGCGTCAAGCGCCACTTCCGCGAGCTGGGAGTCGATACGCAGACGCAGGACTTCACGGCCGTCGGCATCGGCGACATGTCGGGCGATGTGTTCGGCAACGGCATGCTGCAATCGCCGCACATCAAGCTGATCGCGGCGTTCAATCATCTGCACATCTTCATCGATCCGACGCCCGATCCGGCGCGCAGCTTCGCCGAACGACAGCGCCTGTTCGCGCTGCCCCGCTCCAGCTGGGAAGACTACGACCGCAAGGTCATGTCGAAAGGCGGCGGCATCTACGCGCGCGCATCGAAATCCATTCGCATCTCGCGCGAGGCGCAGCTCGCGCTTGGCGTCACGCGCGACACCTTTACGCCGGCCGAGCTGATCCGCGCGATCTTGAGCGCGCCCGTCGACCTGCTGTGGAACGGTGGCATCGGCACGTACGTCAAGAGCTCGGAGGAAACGAATGCCGAGATCGGCGACCGCACGAACGACCCGCTGCGCGTCGACGGGCAGGACCTGCGCGCGAAAGTCGTCGGCGAAGGCGGCAACCTCGGCTTCTCGCAGCGCGGCCGTGTCGAATACGCGCTGCGCGGCGGGCGCATCAACACCGACTTCATCGATAACTCCGCGGGCGTGGATTGCTCGGATCACGAGGTGAACATCAAGATCATGCTCAACTCGCTGCCGCCGCGCGCGTTGCCGGCGCTCGGCGAGCGCAATCGCATGCTCGCGCAAATGACCGATGACGTCGCCGCGCACGTGCTGCGCGACAACTACCTGCAGAGCCAGGCGATCTCGATGCTCGAGGCGCGCGCGGTGAGCGATCTCATGGAGCACGCGCACACGATCCGCTCGCTCGAAGTCGCGGGACAGCTCGATCGCGCGCTGGAATTCCTGCCGACCTCGGAAGAGATCGACGAGCGCCAGCGGTTGCGGCGCGGCCTGACGCGCCCGGAGCTCGCGGTGCTGCTTGCCTACGGCAAGATCTCGCTGTATTCGCATTTGATCGATTCGGACGTGCCGGAAGACCCGTACCTGAGCAACGAGCTGCAGCGCTATTTCCCGCCGCGGATCCAGCAGCGTTACGACCGGTATCTGAAGCTGCACCGCCTGCGCCGCGAGATCATCGCGACGGCGACGACGAACAGCCTGGTGAACCGCATGGGGCCGAGCTTCGCGCGGCGCGCGCAGGAGGACACGGGCGCGGATGCGGCGACGGTCGTGCGGGCGTATGCGATCGCCCGCGAAAGCTTCGACATGCGCGCGACCTGGAGCCAGATCGAAGGGCTCGATACGGCGATCGACGCGCAGCTCCAATACGAGATGATGTACGAGACGACGAGCCTGCTGCGCTTCGTCACGTACTGGCTCATTCATCGGCAGCGCGACGCCTTGCACATCGAGCAACAGGTACATCGCCTGCGCAGCGCGCTCGCGGCGCTCGACGATGTGCTGCCGAGCGTGCTGGCCGGTGAAGACAAGATCGACTACGAGCGCCGCCGCGACCGCATGCTCACGGCGAAAGCGCCGGCGCCGCTCGCGCAGCGCATCGCGTCGCTGCCGGCGCTGCGCTCGGGGCCCGATATCGTCGATATCGCGCAGACGACGAACCTGGCGGCCGCGTCCGTCGCCTCCGTGTACTTCGGCCTGAGCACCGCGCTGTCGCTCGACTGGCTGCGCAATCGCATCGAGCATTTGAGCGTCGAAGGTCATTGGCAGGCAGTCGCGCGCACGACGCTGCGGGACACGATCTACGGCCTGCAGCGCAGCCTCACGCTCAAGGTGCTGAAGGCGAAGGGTCGCGGCAAGCCGCAGAGCGCGCTGGCCGCCTGGCTCGCCCAGGAGCGCGGCGCGGTCGAAGCGCTACGTCACTCGATCGGAGAAATGCGGGCGCTGAAGCAGATGGACTTCGCGACGCTATCGGTCGCGCTGCAAGCGGTACGCAGGATCGCGGAGGGCGGCTGACGCCCTCCCCCGATGGGAGAGGAGACGCGCTCTTTCTGGTATAAAGCCCGTCCGCTTCAATCAAGCCTGCTCATCCCATGCCCGGCAAACTCGTCCTCGTCCGCCACGGACAAAGCTCCTGGAATCTCAAGAATCTGTTCACCGGGTGGGTCGATGTCGACCTCACCGAGCTCGGCCTCAAGGAAGCTCGCGAGGCGGGCAAGCTGTTGAAGGCCGAAGGCTACGCGTTCGACCTCGTCTTCACCTCGGTGCTGAAGCGGGCGATCCGCACCATGTGGACGATCCTCGACGAGATGGATCTGATGTGGCTGCCGGTCGAGCGTACCTGGCGCCTGAACGAGCGCCACTACGGCGCGCTGCAAGGGCTCGACAAGGCCGAGACCGTCGCGAAGCACGGCGCGGACCAGGTGAAGATCTGGCGCCGCAGCTATGACATTCCGCCGCCTCCGCTGTCGCTCGACGACAAGCAGCATCCGCGCTTCGAGGCGCGCTATGCCGCCGTCGATGTACGGCAATTGCCCTCGACCGAGTCGCTGAAGACGACGCTCGATCGAGTCATTCCGTTCTGGACCGATCGCATCGCCCCGGCGCTGAAGTCGGGCAAGAACGTCCTGATCGTCGCTCACGGCAACAGCCTGCGCGCGCTCGTGAAGATGCTCGATGGCATTTCGGACGCGGACATCGTCGAGTTCAACATCCCGACGGGCGTGCCGATCAGCTACGAGCTGGACGCCGACCTGAAGCCGATCTCCCGCCGCTTCCTGGGCGACCCGGAAGCGATCAAGGCTGCCGCGGAAGCCGTCGCGAGACAGACCGAAGCCAAGAAGGCTTGAGGTCGGCCTACTCTTCCGGCGCGACCGTCAGCCGGATGCCGTCGAGCGCCGCGGTGAACTCCACCTGACACGACAAGCGCGAGGTCGCCTTGTCGTACGTCGTGAGGATGGACAGCAGATCCGCTTCGTCCGACTGGCGATCAGGCAGGCGCGCGACCCATTCCGGGTCGACATACACGTGGCAGGTCGCGCACGAGCAGTAGCCGCCGCAGCTCGCGATGACGCCGAAGTCGTATTCGCGCAGGATTTCCATCAGCTTCATGCCGATCGTTCCTTCGATCGTGTGCTGCTGGCCGTAGATATCGGTGACGTGGATCGTTGGCATGGTCAGCGAGTATCGACCGCCGCCCGCACCTGCGTCCACAGGTCACGGACGTACTCGAACAGCCAGCAGCATTTAGCGAGCCTATCCAGCTGTGACGGAGTCGGCGGCTCGCCGAGCATGGCGCGCAGCAGCAGCGCACGCTCCGCGGGCGAATACTCGTGATACACGCACACGGACGCGAGATCGAAGAACGACTCGCCGATGCCGGCGTATTCCCAATCGATCAAGTACAGCGCCTCGCCCCCCACGATGTTCAGATGATGCACATCGTTGTGACACAGACAGGGACGCGACGACGCCGCGATGTCAGTCGCCAGCGCCAACGCGCGCGCGCTGATGTCGGCATGCGTCCCCGCAGTTGCGCCGAGCGTGTGCAGCGTCTCCAGATAACCGCCGATGACCGAGGGCAAGTGCACCTCGCGCACGCCCGTACGAATCGGGAGCGCGTGCAGCGCACGAAAGACGCGACCCAGACGCTCTATGTACGCAGGACTGTGCAGCAACTCGGGCGCGCAGGTCGGTCCGAGATAGCGCGTGACGAGCACGCCCCGCGTAAGGTCCCACGCGAGCACCGGCGGGCCGATGCCGTTGGCGCCCACATCGTCGAGCACGATCGCTTCCGCGAGACGATCGATCTGCAATGAGGCGCCGTGGCGGCTGCTCACCCTCACGACGACGGCGTCCGCGGGCGTACGCACGAGCCAGCTCTCGTTGGTCAATCCGTGTTTGATCCGCTCGACGCTGATGACCTCGCTCACGTCGACCGCGAGCGCGCGCGCAGCGATGTCACGCGGGGACATGTCACGCAGAGACATGGACACGCTCGAGCTTCGCTTGATCGCGCCGTTCGCGCCGCCACACGACGTAGCCGCGCACGACGATGCCGAGGTAGATCACGAACAGCGCGGTCGTGACGAGCAGGCCCTGGGTGAAATACAAATAGGCGGCGAGCGCATCGACGACGATCCAGTACAGCCAGTTCTCGAGCACGCGGCGCGCGACCATCCATGTCGTGACGACGCTGCCCCAGGTGACGAACGAGTCGAGATAAGGCGCGGCGGCGTCGGTGTGCGCCGCCAGAAACCAGCCGTTCGCCAGCGTCGCGGCGGCAACGCCCGCGGCAGCGAGCGCGTGCTCGCGCACGCCCCACGTCCGAATCAGAACGCCCGCCTCCTCCGTGCGGCCGCGGCGCCAATCGATGAAGCCGACGACGGCCATGACGAGATAGAACACCTGCAGCAGCGATTGCATGTACAGCGCCGCGCGCGCGAACAGCACGAGATAGATCGCCGTACTGATGAACGCGCACAGCCAGCACAGCAGGTTGCGGCGCACCGCGAGCAGCAGGTACGCAAGACCGAGCGCGGCGCCGATCGCCTCGCTCGGTGTCGTCGCGCGCAGCTGTGTCAGCAGGTCGTGCACGGCGTTACGCGGCCCCGCCGAGCACTTTCATCACGAACACTTTGCGCCCCGTCTCCGCGAACGTCGCTTCCGTCTCCTGCGCGAGGATCTCGAACACCCGGCGATGCTCGCCGGAGATCTGCGTGCTCATCGCGTTCGTGACGACATTGATTTCCGGATAGGTGTTCAAGCGCTCGATGAACGCCTTGATGGACGGAACGTAGTCGGCAGCGAGCGGATACAAGCTGATTTCGATCGCGGTATGCATGTGAGACTCCTGAGCTGACCTTCAATATTCCCAGCGCACGGTGATGCCCACCTGGCGCGGCTCGCCGAGCTGCACGTAGCGCTTGTCTTCCCAATCCGGCGGCTCGTTCGCGAAGAAGAAGCCGCGCACGATGTAATCCTCGTCGAACACATTGCGCGCCCAGACGTACGCGCTGAAGCGCTCGCCCTCGTAACCGGCTTTCAGGTGCGTCAGGGAATACGCATCGGCACGCTGATTCGCCGGCGGGACGTCGAAATAGAAATCATCGAGCGCCACGAAATCCGCTCGCGCCATCCACCCCGCGCTGCTGCGCCACGCCGCGTACAGCGAGACTTGATACTCCGGCGCATGCGGCTGATCGCGGTCGCTGATGTCCACGCCTTCGGACCAGTAACCCGAGTAGCGCGTGCGCAGGAGTGCGAGCGAGCCACCCAGCTCGAGCTGCCGCGTCGGACGCCAGCGAACGCTCGCCTCCAGGCCCGCGTTCGTGCCGCTCGACGCGTTGTCGGTCACGAAGATGTAGCTGGCCGCGACACCGTCTTCTTGCACGCCGGTCGACACCTGCATGTCATCGCGCTTCATGTAGAAGAGCGCGACGTCCGCGTACAGGCTGCGCTCGAACCATTCGCCTTTCGCGCCGATGTCGAGACCCCACAGATACTCGGGCGCGAAGCGCGGCTGCAGCGCCGCCGCGCGACCGAGATTGAATCCGCCCGCCTTGTAGCCGCGGCTCAACGTCGCGAACACGCGCGCATCCGACGACAGATCGAACAGCAGCGATGCCTGGCCGCCGAGCATACGATCGCGCTCCCCCACGTCGGTCACGCGCGACTCACCGCCTTGCATCCCCTGATCGACGTAGTCGGACTCGCGCTGTTCGGCACGCAGGCCGAACGACCAGCCCCAGCGATCGGTCCAGCGACCATCGAGCTGACCGAACAGTGCGACGTTCATCGCATCGAAGCGGCTCGCCAGTACGTCGTTCGTGATATCGGGCTCCGGAAAGCCAGGATCGGCGAACTCGCCGACGCGTGTCTCGCGCAGCGCGTAGTCCAGGTCGAGCACGTACGCGCCCGCGAGCCAGGCGACCTCGCCGGCACGCTGCGCCGGCTTCGAGGCCAGGCGCGCTTCGAGCGTCCGCGCACGACGGTCGCTCAAGGAGCGATAGAAATAGTCGTAGGTGTACGGCGCCCAGCTCTCTGGATTGCCCCAATCCTCGTCATAGCTGTATTCGCCGTCGGCAGCGGCATGCGTCGCGATCACGGTCAGCTCATTGCCATTCGCGAGCGCCGATCGGACGCGCAGCGAGAATGCATCCGCCTGCTGCGAATCCTTGCCAGGCCGGTCCGCGAGCGAGCGGCGCGAATTGTCGATCGACCACGCGTCGTAGTTGTTGTCGAGATCGGTGTGCAGCCACGTCAGATCGGCCGTCGTTGCTTCGTTCGGCTGCCAGCGCCATTTGCCGCGCGCGGTCAGCTCGTCGCGGCCGTTCGTGTCGTCGCGATGCAGATATGGATCGTCGCGAAACCCATCGCTGCGCGAGCGCTGCACCGCGACCCGCCACGCCGAATTCAGCGCTTCGACAGGACCGGTCACCGACGCACCGAGCGAACGCGTGTCGTAGTTGCCGACGGTCGCCTCCGTCGCAATCCGAAACTCCTGCTCCGGATCGTGACTGCGCACCGAGATCAGGCCTGCCAGCGCGTTGGCGCCATAGCGCAACCCTTGCGGACCGCGCAGCACTTCGATCTGGTCGATGTCGAACAACGTCGCCGACATGCCGATGCCGCTGAAGTCGACGTCGTCGATGAGAAAGCCGACGGATGGGTTCGGCGCGCCTTCCCATTGCTCGCGCTCGCCGATGCCACGAATCAGGAAGAATCGCGGCCGCGAGGTGCCGGACGCCCAATGCAGGTTGGGCACGGTGGACAGGACGTCTTCGAAGTGCTGGCGGCCGGCATCCCGCAAGAATTGGTCGTCGAGCACGGTCAGGCTCGAGGGCGTCTCGACGAGCCGTTGCTCGCGCAACGTCGCGGTGACGACGACTTCTTCGAGCACGTCCGCAGCGCTCAACGCGGGCGCGAGAGCACCGATGGCAAAAGAAAAGGCAATGGCACGCATACAGATCCTCTTTGGTTAAGAAGATCCGTTAGGCAGCGAGATAAGCAGTATGGATTCGAGGCGACGAATGGCGCACGACCTGCTCCCTACGCCGGTACTAACCGGATCAGGTTCAATGGGTCCGCCGGTGAGCGATTTGCATCGCAGCCGACATCTCAGGCCCGAGTCAGGGCCACCCCTTAGGCGCCGCGGAGTGTATGACGGCCGTCGGGCGGCGGCAAGGCGGGACAAGGACAGGCGGCTTGCGCTCCTGCCGCAGTTCCGCCATAAGTGCTCTCCTTCATTCCAGCCGAGGTCCGTGCTCTTTATGGCCAACCGCCGTTGCCGCCTGTTTCACGTCGATGCATTCACGCGTCAGCGCTTCTGCGGCAATCCCGCGATCGTCGTGCTGGACGCCGACGACTTGTCCGACGAGGACATGCAGACGATCGCCACGGAGGTGAACGGCGAAACGGCCTTCGTGCTCGAGCCCGAATCGCACGATCACGACGTGCAGGTGAAGTACTTCACGCCGCGACATTCGATCCCGTTCGTCGGCCACGCGACGATCGCCGCGCAATATGTGCGCGCGAAAAAGGACGGCAAGCCGCCCGGCAAATTGCGGCAGCGCACTGGCGCCGGCATCGTGGAGATCGAGGTCGCCGAGGCGGAAGGCGATCTGCGCATTGCGATTACCCAGAACCCGCCGTCATTCGGGCCGGTCATCCCGGATCATCACCGCACGCAAGTCTTGAACGCGCTCGGCATCTCCAGCCCGAGCCTGCATCACGACTGCCCGTTGCAGATCATGACGAAGGGCACGTCGCGTCTGCTCATCGGGTTGCGCTCGCCCGAGCTGCTCGATTCGATCAAGCCGGATTTCGAGGCGCTGTCGCGCTTGTCGGCGCACGTCGGCGCGGAAGGCTACTTCGTGTTCGCGATGAGCCCGACCGATGCGGGCCCGGGCACCGAATCACGCATGTTCTGTCCGGCGCTCGGCATTCCAGAGGACCCGGTGAGCGGCAATGCGCACGGGATGCTCGGGGTCTATCTGGTCAATCAAGGCTTGCTCGTACCGAAGGATGGCCGCGTCGTGTTCGAAGGCCGGCAGGGTGCGTGGGTGCGCCGGCCAGGCCGGGTGCACGTCGAGGTGGAGTCCTCGGGCAAGGTGGCGCAATCGGTCCGCATCGTCGGCGACGCCGTGATCGTCTACGAAGCCCAAATTTAAATACGGCTTCAACCAACTCCCCTTCCCCCGCGCAGCGGGGGAAGGCTAGGGATGGGAGCCCTCTTAGCCTCACCCCCTCTCCTCCTGCCGCGTCTTCCCGCCGCGTTCGATCCGCAGGACATGCGCGACTGCCGGCACGATATCGCTTGCGTCGTGCACCGCCATGACGAGCTGCGTGCCCTGCTCCGCGATTCTTTGCAGCACGTCGAGCACGTGCTCACGCACATCGCCGTCCAATCCCGTGCACGGCTCGTCGAGCAGCAGCAATTCCGGCGCGTTCACCATCGCGCGGGCGAACAGCGCCAGGCGCATCTGACCATACGACACCTGACGCGGGCCGCGCTCGCGCAGGTGTTCGATGCCGAAGAAGCGCAGCCAGCGTGTCGCGGCGCGGCGATCGGCCGCGGTGGGCGCGTCGTTGAGCCCGACGCTCGAGTAGCGCCCTGAAATGACGATCTCCTCGAGCGAGCTCGCGAGGTAGTGATCCGCCTGCAGCTCCGGCGACACCCAACCCACGCGCTGCTTCCAGCCGGAGATGTGCGAGCCGTGAGGCGCTCCGCGCCGCTCGATCGTACCGCCGAGCGCCGGATGCAGATCGCCGTAGATCAAGCTGAGCACGCTCGACTTCCCCGAGCCGTTCGCGCCGAGCACGGCCCAATGCTCGCCGCGCCGAATCGTCCAATCAAGCTGGCGAATGACGTGCCGGTAGTCGCGATAGAGGTCCGCATTCGAAATGCGCACGAGCCAGTCATTGCGCGCCGCGGGTGCCTTCGTCGTCGACACGCGGGCTCGCGGTGCTGCTGACCGGACGCGCGGTGCCGCCGTCCGAACACTCGGTCGCGGCGTTGCGGCGCTGGCCGCGGATCTCGCTGGCGCATCGAGCGTCAATCGCCCCCCTTCGAGATACGCAACATGCGTCACGTTCGCCGGCAGCTCCGTCGGCCGGTGCGAGGTGATGATCCACGCATGGCTTTCGCGCGGCACTTCGAGCGCTCGTTTCAGCTTCCCTTTCGCCCGCACGTCCAGGCCATTGAAGACTTCATCGAGCAGCAGCACTTTCGCATCGCTCACGAAGGCGCGCGCCACGAGCGTGAGCCGGCGCTGTCCATATGACAGCGACAGAAAGCTGCGCGCCCGCAGACCCCACAATCCGAAGCGCTTCAGCATGCCCTCGACCTTCGCCTGCTGTCGCGCATTCGGCGTCGTCAGCGGGATGTCCTCGTCGAACAGCCCCGTCGTAACGACTTGCGTCACCGTGAGATCCCAATCGTAGCGAACGTACTTGTCTTGCCGTTCCGATCCGACGTACGCGATGTGATGCTTGTTACCCGCCGCCTCGCGCGCGGTGCCGGCGAATCGATAGATGCGCTGCTCGCGCCCGGTCGGCGTGGGCCACATGTCGCCGCGCATCATCTTGAGCAACATCGTCTTGCCCGAGCCGTTCGCACCGATCAGTGCCCAACGCTCGCCGGCGCGCAGCGCGAAGCTCACGTCGTCGAGAATCGTGTGGTCGTCCAGAATCAATGAGCAATGCGTCAGCTCGATCAGCGGTTGTGACATCGTCGGCAAGAGCTTGGAACAATCAGCCAGATATTAGAGGGGAAGGATTCGCCACGCAGCGTCGTCGCAAGCGACGAGGCCATCCGCGGCGAGCTTCTGCAGATGCGCGAGCAGCGAAGCGCGCGCGAGCGCATGCAGCCGTGGATCGACATCGTCATAGACGCGGGTGACGAGCGCGTCGAGCGTCGCGGGCCCGAGCTCGCGCACGATCGCGAGCACCTTGGCTTCGCGCCGCAAGCGATGCGCGACGATGCGCGCGATTTCCGACTGCGCGTCGTCGACCGTGAGACCGTGGCCGGGCGCCAGGCGGCTCACGGGCTCGCGCTGCAAGCGAGCGAGCGAATCCAGATACGCCTTCATGTCGCCGTCGGGAGGCGCGATCACGACGGTCGAGCCTTGCATCAGATGATCGCCGGTGAACAACAGCCCCGTGTCTTGCAGCAAGTAGCACACATGGTTGGACGCGTGCCCTGGCGTATGGAGCGCGCGCAGTGTCCCCGCATCGAACGCGATGACATCACCGTCCTCGAGCGTGCGATCGGCCGTGAAGCTCGGGTCCTGATAGCCGTCGAGCGGCGCCGGGCGCCCGAGAATCGGCGCGCGCGTCGCTTCGCGCAGCGCCCGGGCGCCGGGCGAATGATCGCCATGGGTGTGGGTGACGAGCACGCAATCGATCGCCCCGCGGGTCTCGGCCAGGATGCGCTCGAAGTGCTTGCCGTCAGCCGGCCCCGGATCGATCACGACGAAACGCTCGCGACCGAGCAGGTACGTGTTCGTGCCTGCGCCCGTCATGAAGCCGGGATTGTTCGCGACGAGGCGGCGAACGTACGGGGCGATCGTGTCGAGTTGGCCGGAGACGAGGGACAGCGCGTTCACATTGCACGAGAGCTACGGAGAGTGGGCGCACTGTCAACAGCCGCCGCGGCTCTGTCAACTGCGCGCCGCGGGCACAAGCCCCGATTCGCAGGCTATGATGCGCCGGCAGCTACGCAATCCGGCGATCTAGAATGAACAACACGACGATGATTGCGCTCGTCCTCGCGATCGCGGGGGTGATCGGAGGATTTGCTTTCGCGTTCTGGCGGCGCTCGCGTGTCGAGGTGAGCGAGGGCGCGGCTGCCTCGGACTCGGCCCAGACGATGGCCGACGCCGGCAAGACCCTCATCCGTCCGCGAGGCATTGCGTACCGGACCGAAGCGACCGAAGCGCTCGCATTGCAGTGTTTCAAGCTCGCCTTCGGCGCGACCCACGTGGACTACCAGATCTTCGGCACGCACGCCCGCGTCCTCGAGCAGGTCGAGACGGGGCTCGGCGATGCGCCTCAGCAGCAGCACTACTTTCCGCGCCGGCCGCTGCTGCTGCCGAAGCTGATGCACGCATTGAACGACACCGAGAGCACGCGCCAAGACCTCGTGCGCTTGATCCTGGAAGACCCGGCACTCGCGGGCACGGCGCTCAAGCGCGCGAACGCGGTGTTTTATCGAACGAGCACGACGCCGGTCGAAAGCCTCGATCGTGCCGTGCTCGTGCTCGGCACCGACGGCTTGCGCAGCCTGCTTTCGGCGGCGATCCTGCAACCGGTGTTTCGCTTGCCCAAGGGATTGTTCGATACGTTCGGCGAGATCGCGTGGGAGCAGGCGCAGCGCAGTGCCGCGGGCGCACAGGCCTATGCGGAGCAGGACGGCAGCGAGGATCCTTTCGTCGCGCAACTCCTCGGCGTGCTGCGTTCCGTCGCGACACTGGTCCTGTTCCGTCTGACACTCGACAAGTATCAAGCCTTCCCGAACGTCGCGCCGCGTCCGGAAGTCTTCATGCGCGCCCTGCAAGTACATGGGCCGCGGCTCGCGGTGGAGATCGGCAAGTCATGGAGCTTGTCCGAGGCTTCGATCGCCGCGCTCGAGGAGCAGTTCCTGGAAGTCTCGCCGCCGCAAATGTGCCCGCTCGGTCGAGCGGTGTACTTCGGCGAGCTGGCCGGCTCCATCGCGACCGCGAATCATCACGCGGCATATTCCTTGGAAGACGGGCACGCGATCCTGCGGCGACAAGGACTGTCGTCCGAGATGGCGGACGCGTTGCTCGAGGCGGCGCGCGTCACCGATCTCATGACTTAGATCGAACGCGGCACGTCGGAACCGCCCCGACACGCGTTTCGTTCAAGTCGCAACCCCAGCTTCGCTCAAATTGAGACCGCCATGCTCGTTACTTTCCGCTCCAAGGCGACCGAATCGATCACGATGTTCCAGGACGTCGCCGAATCGCTGCTGAAACTCATGGGCGCGACCGGCCGCATTCCGGGCGCGCTCGATGCCGATGACGTGCCGCCCGCGCTCGCGAAGCTCGAGGCCGAGGTCGAAGCGCTGAAAGCCGTGACCGCATCGACGCCCGCGCCGCCCGCGACGAATGAAGATTCAGCCGAGCCGGACACTGAAGGCGAAACACCGGCACCGGTCCCGCTCGTCTCGCGCGCCGTGCCGCTGTTGAGTCTGCTCAAGCGCGCGGCGGCCGCGCACGTCGGCGTCATCTGGGAAGGCAGTTAGCCGCGCGCACCGCAAAGATTTGTCGCGAAGCGCGCGACACGCGCGTTCGGCCGCACGATCGTGCGAACCCTTCGCACGCGGCATTGTCTTGCAACGCACTGCCGCTCGCCGGTGCCGCACCCACAGAACAACGCGCTTTGCGGCGCGACCGTCACAACGATGCTGCACGTTTCGAATCTGCATAAACGCTATGGCGACCTCGAAGTCGTCCGTAATCTGAGTTTCGACGTTCCCGCGGGGCAATGCTTCGGGCTCCTGGGGCCGAACGGCGCCGGCAAGACGACCACACTGCGCTGCTGTCTCGGTCACACGAAACCGGATGCGGGCACGATCCGGCTGGCCGGCCTGCCCGTGCCCGAGCACGCTCGCGAGGCGCGCGTGCGCGTCGGAGTCGTGCCGCAGTTCGACACGCTCGATCCCGATTTCACGGTCACCGAGAATCTCGTCGTGTTCGGCCGCTACTTCGGCTTGTCGAAGCGCGAATGCCTCGCGCGCGTGCCACGGCTGCTCGACTTCGCCGGGCTCGCGGACAAGGCGAACGCGCAGATCGAAGCGCTCTCGGGCGGCATGAAGCGCAGGCTCACGCTCGCGCGCGCGATGGTCAACGACCCGCAGGTGCTGTTTCTGGACGAGCCGACGACGGGCCTCGATCCACAGGCGCGCCATCTCGTGTGGGACCGGCTGAAGACGCTGCTGAACGAAGGCCGCACGATCATCCTGACGACACACTTCATGGACGAGGCCCAGCGACTGTGCGATCGCGTCGCGATCGTCGATCACGGCACGCTCATCACCGCAGACGAGCCGCATGCGCTCATCGACCGTGAGATCGAGCCCGTCGTCGTCGAGGTGTACGGCGATGGCGTGGAGCAATGGTTCACCGAGCATGCGCACGCGCACTCGGCGCGCGCCGAGCTCGCGGGCGATACGGCGTTTTGCTATTGCCGCGATGCCGAACCGCTGCTCAGGACCTTGGAAAACAAGCCCGCGTTACGCGCGCTGCGCCGTGCCGCGAATCTCGAGGATGTGTTCTTGAAACTGACCGGACGCGACCTTCGTGACTGACACGACCCTGAATGCAACCCTGACCGAGCCCGCGCCGCACGCGAACCGCTGGCGGTTCGTGCACGTCGTGCGCCGCAACTATCTCGTCTGGCGCAAGCTCCTGGGGTCCGCGCTGGTCGGGCATCTGGCCGATCCGCTCATCTGGCTCGTCGGCCTGGGCTTCGGGCTCGGCAGCTTGCTGCCCTCGGTCGGCGGGCTCAGCTACATGGCTTTTCTGGGCTCGGGCATGCTGTGCTACAGCGTCATGAACTCGGCCTCCTTCGAGGGACTGTGGTCCGCGTTCACGCGTCTGAAGATGCAGCGCACCTGGGAAAGCATCCTGCAGGCGCCGATGACGGTGACCGACGTCGTCGTCGGCGAGTGGGTCTGGGCCGCGCTCAAGGGGACCCTGTCGGGCATCACGATCCTGATCGTGATGGCGGCCTTGGGGCTCGTGAAATCCCTCGCCGCGCTGTGGGTTCTGCCGATCGTGGTGCTCGTCGGCCTCACGTTCGCCGGGCTGGCGTTGATCATGACGGCGCTGGCGAAGGCGTACGATCTGTTCACGTACTACTTCAGCCTCGGCCTCATGCCGATGATGCTCGTCTCGGGCGTGTTCTTTCCGGCGGAGCAGCTGCCCAAGGCGGTGAATTACGTCGCCCAGCTGCTGCCCCTCATCCATGCGACGGCATTGACGCGCGGGCTCGTCGTCGGGGCCCCGCTCGACAACATTCCACTGCATGTAGGCGTGCTCGTCTTCTATTCGGTTGTGACCGTCGTGATCGCGACCCGGCTCGTGCAGAAACGGCTGGGCAAGTGAGTCATGGCATAATCCCGCCCCCGCATAGACCGGATCAGCTCATGGGTCGTATTTTCGAAGTTCGCAAGCATGCGATGTTCGCCCGTTGGAACCGCATGGCGAAGCAGTTCGCGCGTATCGGCAAGGACATCACGATTGCCGTCCGTAACGGCGGACCCGACCCGCATTCGAACCCGGCGCTGCGCCGTGTCATCCAGAACGCACGCGCGGTCAACATGCCGAAGGACAAGGTGGAGTCCGCGATCCGCCGCGCATCGGGCAAGGAGGCGACGAACTACACCGAAGTGCTGTACGAGGGTTACGCGCCGCACGGTGTCGCGGTGCTGGTGGAAACGGCGACGGACAATCCGACGCGCACGGTCGCGAGCGTGCGGAACATCTTTTCCAAGTACGGCGGCAATCTCGGCACGAGCAACAGTGTCAGCTTCCAGTTCAAGAAGATGGGCGTGTTCCGGCTCAATCCGGCCGGCATCGACCAGGACGATCTCGAGCTGTACCTGATCGACCACGGCCTCGAGGAGATGGGCGAGAGCACCGGCGAGAAGGGCGAGCCGCAGCTCGTGGTCCGCTGCAATTTCGGGGACTTCGGCCAGGTGCAAAAGGCGATCGAAGATCGCAACATCGCGCCCCTGTCCGCCGAGCACGAATACATCTGCCTGACGCCCACCGAACTGCCGGAAGAGCAAGCGAACGAGGCGCTCGAGATGATCGACAAGCTCGAGCAGGACGAGGACGTGCAAAAGGTCTATCACACGCTCGCGTGACGAGCGTGTAGCGACTCGTCCGTCAGCGCGGGGCGGCCGAGTCCATCCATTCGCTGTCCATTCGGGGCGGCCACGGGCCCGCAGCCAGCGGCAAGAAGCCGTGCCGGTCCAGCGCCGCGACCCGCACGCGCAACGCCGCTTCACGATCCTTGCTCGCGGGATGCGTGGACAGGAACGGCGGCGGCACCGCGGCCCCTTCTTGCTGCGCCATGATCACGAAGAAATCGGCCATGCCGCTCGGATCGATGCCCGCTGCGACCAGCTCGTCGAAGCCTTTCGCGTCGGCCTCCGCCTCGGCATCGCGCGAGAAGCGCAGGCTCGTGAGCTCGAGCGCGGCCTGGCCGACCATGCCCCCGCCGAGATCGCCGCTGACGAGCAGCCACAGCCCGCGCAGGCCGAGGTCTTTCACCATCGCCTCCAGGCTGTGCCGCTGTTCGACATGCTGCACTTCGTGCGCGAGCACGCCGGCGAGCTCCTCCGGCCGGCGCGTCGCGTCGATGAGCCCCGTGTGTACGACGATGATGCCGCCCGGCACGGCGAAGGCGTTCACGACGTCGCTCTTCGCGACGTGGAAGCGATAGGTGTATTGCGAGCCTTCGGTCAGCCGCGCGCCGATTCGTTGCACCGCCTCGTACGCCGGCCCGCTGTCGACGAGTTGCAAGGAGCCGCTCATCGACGCGAACGCCTGCTCGCCGAACTGCGTCTCTTGTTCGATCGAAATCCGCGACGCGGCCGCCGCCGCGATCCGGTCCGCTTGCCAGACGAAGATCAGGATGATCAGCACCGGCAACAACAGGAAGATCGCGACCGCCGCCCAACCGACGGTGCGACCGATGCCGTTCCGCCGCTGCTCCGTCCGCAGGGCCGCCATTTGCGGCAGCGCCTGGATGCGCTCGTCGGCTCGCAGCGCGCTCAGGGCAGCCGCATCGAAGACCTGCGCGGCGTGCAGCACCCCATCGGCCGTCCACGCAAGCTCGAGTCCGACGACGCCCGTGCCGATCTCACGCAGCTGCAGTGCCGTCAGCGGCACCGTGTAGTCGCGCGAACCCGTGTCGACGACGAGCGCCTCGCCTTCGAGCACGAAGCGCACGTCTTCGCCCGTCGCGGGCGCGCCGCCGCCATAGAGGCGCGCAGGGCCGGAAGTCATGATCAGTTGTCGCCGTCGAGCAAGCCGCCGAGCGAACCGAGCACGGAGCCCTCGCCCACTTGCCGACCGCCCGCAGCGGGCGCGGAGGCAATGATCCGATTCGCCAGGCGCGACAACGGCAGCGACTGCAGCCAGATGCGACCCGGGCCTCGCAAGGTCGCGAAGAACAAGCCTTCGCCGGAGAACAGCGCGCTCTTCAGCTTGCCGACGTATTGGATGTCGAAATCGACGCTCGGCTGGAAGGCGACGACGCAGCCCGTATCGACGCGAATCGTCTCGCCCGGTTGCAAATCGCGCGTGAGCAGCGTGCCGCCCGCATGCACGAACACGAGCCCGTCGCCATCGAGCTTCTGCATGATGAAGCCTTCGCCGCCGAACAATCCGACGCCGAGCCGGCGCTGAAAGGCGATGCCGAGCGAGACGCCGCGCGCCGCGCACAAGAAGCTGTCTTTCTGGCAGATGAGCGTGCCGCCCAATTGCGCGAGGTCCACGGCAATGATCTTGCCGGGATACGGCGCGGCGAAGGCGACGCGGCGCTTGGCGCGCGATTCGTTGTGGAAGACCGTCGTGAACAGCGACTCGCCCGTCACCAGGCGCTTGCCGGCGCCGAGGAGCTTACCGAAGAAGCCACCCTG
>JAEYXD010000197.1 GCA_023428645.1 Pseudomonadota bacterium | reverse complement strand
CGCGCGTTCCGCGCGCTGGGCTTCGACAGGTTCCTCGATGGGGACGCGTTCATCGACGCGCCGCGTTTCGGTTGGTACGTGAGCGATGCCGCGCTCGTCGATCGCATCATGGCCGAACTCCGCGAGGACGGGCCGCCGCAATTGATCATCGGGATCAGCATTCAGAACCACGGCCCGTACGACGCGGTCCCGCTGCCCGACGCGGAGCGGCTCGAGCTCGTCGGCTCGACGCTCGACCCGCCCTCGAAAGTCGCCCTGGAGTCCTATCTGTCGTTGCTGCGGGCGACCGACGCCGCGCTCGCGAGGCTGGTCGAATTCGTCGATGCCCGGCCGCGCGACACGCTGCTGCTCGTGTACAGCGATCATCTGCCGCCGATGAATGCCGTGTTCGCGCAGCTCGGCTTTCAGGACGAGCGGCGCCCGGAGGAGCAGCCGGTCCCGTGGCTGCTCATCGACAACCGGTCCCGTGAGCGGCGCACGGGTGATCGTCCGGCCTGGCTGCTGCCGACACTGCTCGTCGAAAAGACCGGCGTGAACACGAGCCGGTACTTCGCTGCGTTGACGGATCACGCTGCCTTCAATGACGTGCGCGATCCCACGGAAGCAATGAAAGTCCTCGCGCGCCTGCAGTACGCGGACGAGCTCGAGGACGTGCTCGCGGAAGAGGAAAGCTAACGCCCGCGAGCGGCTTCACTGCGCCGTCGCGGGCCGCAAAGGATCGTGCCGCGCGCAAGGGACGACGACGCGCCCCGAACTACGGAGCTCGCTTGCGGAACCCATATCGGGAATGCGCTGTTGACCCTCCGTATTCGTGAGCCGATTTCGCCCCATGCTTTCCACGTACCGCAGCATGATCCAGCCTGGTGACCACCTTCAGCCGCTCAGACGAGCGACGTGGCGGCGGCGTCGCGGGCGCTACACGCTGCGCGTGCCGCGCACGACGGGCTCACGCCAGAAAACGAAATCGATCAGCAACCCAATGCTCCACAACACGAGTTGCACAGCGCTGCTCGCACAGGGCGGCGCCATCGAAGCCTCTCCAACCTAGCCGCGCCCTCCGCTCGCGTCTTGCTCTCTCGCGGCATTCGCCGCGAGAGCGGGCTTCGCATCGCGAATAGGTGGGCCATGGGGATAATTGCCGCTGCAAAGGCTGTGCATTCCGGAGTGCTGGGCGCCGAGCGCACTCTGGAGGCCGACTACTACCGCGCGGACATCGACGGACTGCGCGGCATTGCCGTCATCGCGGTCGTCGCGTTTCATGCGTTTCCCGCCTACTTTCCGGGCGGGTTCATTGGGGTCGACGTCTTCTTCGTGATCTCGGGATATCTCATCTCGGGCATCATCCTGCGCCAGCTGCAGCGCTCGAGTTTCGCCTACACGCAGTTCTACGTGCGGCGAGTGCTGCGCATCTTCCCCGCGCTCACGATCGTGCTCGCCGCCTCGCTGCTGCTCGGGACGCTCGTGCTGCTGCCCGACGAGCTGGCCGAGCTGGGCAAGCACGTGGCGTCCGCGTCGGTCTTCGCGTCGAACTTCACGCTGTGGCAGGAGACTGGCTATTTCAATCGTGCCGCCGAAGCGAAACCGCTGCTGCATCTGTGGTCGCTGGGTGTGGAGGAGCAGTTCTATCTGATCTGGCCGCTGCTCCTCCTGATGCTCTGGAAGCCGCCGCGCCACAATCTCGCACTGCGTGTGTTCCTGTTGACCGTGACATCGTTCGCGCTCGCACTCGTCGTCGGGCCCATCGACTCGCCCGCGAACTTCTATCTGCCATTCACGCGCTTCTGGGAGCTCGGGCTCGGCTGCCTGCTCGCCCTCGCGATGCATTCGAATGCGTTGCGCTCGCGCTGGTCGGCTGCGTCGCACTCGTTATCCGATCGAATGCATTCCGCGCTGGCGGTCACCGGTGTGGGGATGATTGCGGTCGCGATGTTCACGCTCGATCGGCATACGCCGTTTCCCGGGGCGGCGGCATTGCTGCCGACGATCGGCACGGCCTGCGTCATCCTGGCGCGATCGGGAACGTGGTTCGCCGCGCATGTGCTCGCATCCGGCGGCTTGCTCAAAGCGGGGCTCATCAGCTACCCGCTCTATCTGTGGCACTGGCCGCTGCTCTCGTTCGCCGCGATTCTCGAATCGGGCGAGCCGCGCATCAGCGTCCGCGTCGTCGCGATCATGGCGAGCGTCGGGCTCGCCTGGCTCACGTTCGAATTCATCGAACGGCCCGTGCGTGCGCGCCGGCACGGGCGCGACGCGCTCGCGCTCGTCATCGTGTTGGTCGTGCTCGGCGGCGCGGGGCTTTTCATTCACACGCGGGAAGGTCTCCCCGGGCGCTACGACCTGGATGTGAGCGCGTTTCACGCCGAGCCCAGAACGGACCCGCGGTGCCTGGACCAGTTCGGCGCTGACGCGAACTTCAATTACTGCAAGAGCACGCGCAGCGGCACGCCGCCCGAAGTGGTCTTTCTCGGCGATTCGCGCGCGCAGGCGGTGTACGAGGGCGTCGCCGCGCGCACGGAACCCCATCGCGCGCTGGCACTGCTCGCGCGGGGCGGATGTCCGCCGCTGCTTCAGGTCGAGCTCCACTACATCGCCGAGGAAGGCTGCAGCAAAGCCTGGGCGACGTTTACGCGCTATGTCGCCGCCACCAAGCCTGACGTCGTCGTGCTCGTCGGCGGCGGCTCCGATCTCTTCGATCCGTCCGTCGCGGAGTTGGAAGCAACCGGCGGCTGGCGAGGCAACCGGCAGGCCGCCTTCAAACACGGCCTGCGGCAATTGATCGTTGCACTCCAACAAACCTCGCGCGTGATCTACGTGAATCAGTTCCCGCAGTTCGAGACGGCGCCGAGCTGCTTCCTCCGACGCATCCGCTTGCCCGGCACCCATTGCGCGCCGACGCTCGACCGCGAGCGCGTCGAGGCGCGCACCGCCTCCTACGATCAGATCATCGGCGAGCTGCGGGCCGAACTGCCCGGGTTGCATGTCGTGGATGCGCGCGCCGCGCTGTGTGAGCCGACGCGCTGCTCGCAGCGGCTGCCGTCGGGCGAAATCATCTACAGCGATGAGTTCCACTTGAGCGCCGCCGGTGGGCGGCTGTTCGTCGCGAGATCCGGTTTGCTCGACCTGCTGTTCGCGCCGCCGACGACGCGCGGAAACTAGCCTTGCGATCGATCGCTCATGCGACTGCGCTCTCCTGAGCCAATGCGCGGACGCAGGCATCGAAGCGGGCCGGATCGATGTGGTAGCTGCTGGAAGGCGCGTTCCTGACGTACGTGATCGGCACGCCGTTGCTCGGCAGCAGGTAACCGACGTCGTGGCCTTTGAGCTGGGCGATGCGGGACTGCATGGCATTGATCCAATTCAGGCAGAACACCTTCGTGCCGACGGCGCTGAACAAGGCGTTGTGCATGACGGAGCCGAACTCGCCGACGATGACATCGGCGGACGCGAACAATGCGACTTGTTTTGCAAGCGGCAAGGTTTCCGGCGCGACGAGCGTCAACCCAGCGGCCGCCGCGATCGATTCGATCTCCTGCTGGTTCGAGAGGCAGCGGAAGCGGCTCGGCGCCAGCCGCGAGACGTAGAGCTTGCGCCCGCGGCTCGCGCCGGTGGACACATTGGCGCACAAATCGTCGCACAGTGACGCCAGCTGCGGATGGAAGTAGTGCTCCGGATGCATCAGCAGTGTGGGTACGAGCAGCGACTCGCACTTCAAGTACTCGCGGCGATCGTCGTAGATGTCGAGCGTCGTGTACGGCAGCACCCATTGGACCCAGGCCGTGAACCACGACGGCATCGATAGCGGCGCGACGATGCGCAGCTCGGGCAAGCGATCGAGCATGCGGCGCAGGAGCAGCAGCTTGGGTAGGCTCTCGAGCAGCCAGTGGCCGTAGACCGCCGAATTCCAATGAGTGAGCACGACGCTCGTACCGCGGACGAGACGCGCTTTCCTGCGGGACAGTTTGCGGCTGCCGACCGGAAGCTCGTTCCTCCACGGCTTCTCGCTCAGATGCTCATCGACGTACAGCGGGGCGAGCGGTCCAAGCCGGAAAAGCTTGGACGACGTGCCGATGAGCGACGATCCCGAGACGATCGCGTTGCGAAGACAGGCGATACCGACGCCCGTGGGATGCGGCTGCTGGCGAAAATGCTCGGCGCGAAGGTGCTCGTTCGCCAGCTCGTCGAAGAGCAGCGGGCGGTTCGGCGGCAGGCTTGCAGGCTCGTGCAGCCACAGGATCGAAGGCTGCGCTGCGCCGAGCAGCGCCTCGATCGATGCGACGCTCCGCCATCGCACTGCCTCGACACGGCGCGCGCGCCGCACGAGGCACAGCACGCTTTCGCGCAGACCATGCACTCGACGCCTGACTTCTTGCGGGAGTCTTTTGACAGCATCCATCGAGCGCATCCGGCGCGGTCCTCGCTTGCTGAAGAGTCAACGATCGAGAGATCTAGTTCGCCGTGGCGTCAAGGAATGATGGCGTCAGCCGTTCATGCGCGTCAACGGACCACACGAATTCGCCTCGAATCTCGTCACTCCGCGCTTGCTCGCATCGTGCTTCCGCAGTAGAACTCCCGTTCCAGTCCACGGGGGACCTCCATGCTCGATTCTCGACTCCTTTGCGCACTTCGGCTCGCCTGCATCTGCACTGTCGCGTTGACGGGCACCGCATGCAAACGCTCCGAAACCGGCGACGGCCGGACCCCGCTGCCCTATTCCGCGATGGACCGCGAAACGTTCAACTTTCGTGCGGCGGAGTTCTTCGTGCCGCTGTTCTGGCGCGAGGACAGCAACAAGAACGGCGCGCTGGAGCCGGACGAGCTCGCCCTGCTCACGGCCGTGCCGCGCGATGAGCGGTCGATCTGGATCGATGAATCCGGAAAGTTCACCGCCGAGTTCGCGCAGACCTATGAGCAACTGCGCCAAGGCTCTCCAGCGCCGCAGGAGCCCGCAGAACAGAACCGCCAGAAACTCGTTCGCGACGAGCTTGCGCAGGGCCGACCGACGCTCGTCGAAACCGACCTGACGCAATCGACGGAAGGCGAGAAGAAATTCCTCAATCACATGCTGGAAGCCGCGGATCTGATCGAGCGGCTGTATGCGAAACAGAAGGGCGTCTTCGGCATGCAAACGCAGATCGCGCCAGGAGACACGGCGAGCCAGGCGATGTTCCATCGCAATCAGTCGCCGTTCTGCGTGCAGCCGAGAACCGAGAATGATCCGGCGTGCACGGCCGTGACGCCGAAGCCGCCACGCGCGGTGGGGTTGTATCCAGCGGAGATTCAGAGCGATCCCAAGTTCTGCGCCATGCTCGAACGACAGCCGAACGCGTCCGCGCTGATGGATCACTTCAGCGTCGTCGTGCCGGGCGATC
Source organism: Pseudomonadota bacterium (assembly GCA_023428645.1). GTDB lineage: Bacteria > Pseudomonadota > Gammaproteobacteria > Steroidobacterales > Steroidobacteraceae > Steroidobacter. The sequence continues at coordinate 19,673 of JAEYXD010000197.1, read as the reverse complement.
GGCCGAATACGTTCAAGGCCGTGCCTTATCACGAAGCCTACGGTCAGGAGATGTCCGCGATCGCCGCGACGCTCCAGGAAGCGGCCATGACGCTCGGGGACGACGAAGCCGCGCTCAAGAAATATCTGAACGCCGCCGCAAACGCCTTCCGCACGAACGATTGGGAGCCGGCCAACGAAGCGTGGGTCGCGATGGATGCGCAGAACAGCAAGTGGTTCCTGCGCATCGCGCCCGACGAGGTGTACTACGATCCGTGCGCGTGGAAGGCGGGCTTCGCGTTGCAACTCGCGCTCATCAATCCCGAGTCGCTCGACTGGCAGCGCAAGCTCGATCCGCTGAAAAACGAGATGGAAGGCAGGCTCGCGCAAATGGCGGGACCGCCGTACCAGGCCCGCAACGTGAACTTCGCGATTCCGGATTTCATCGATGTCGTCCTGAATGCGGGTGACAAGCGTCCGCCCTCCGGCGCGACGGTCGGCCAGTCGCTGCCGAATTGGGGTCCGGTCGCCGAGAAGGGCGGGCGCACGGTCGCGATGACGAACTTCTATACGGATGCGGACAGTCAGGCGGTGCAGGCCGGCCTCATGGCATCGATGTTCTGCGCCAAGACGAACGAGCTCGCGACGACCACGCCGCGCGAGTCGATCATCGGCTCGCTGCTGCACGAAGCCGCGCACAACCTGGGCCCATCGCACGAATACAAAGTGAACGGCAAGGTGGACGATCAGGTGTTCGGCGGCCCGCTCGCCTCGACGCTCGAGGAGCTGAAGGCACAGACGACGTCGCTGTATCTGACGGATTGGCTGGCGACGAAGGGCATCTTCACGCCGGAAGAAGTGCGCAAGATTCACGTGCGCGACATGGCCTGGGCGTTCGGCCACATCTCGCGCGGCATGTATGCCGCCGACGGCTCGCCGCGAAATTACAGCCAGCTCGCGGCGATGCAGATCGGCTTCTTCTTGCGGGACGGCGGGCTCGAATGGCGCGCAGACGAAATGGCCGCGAACGGCAAGGACAAGGGATGCATCGAAGTGAACTTCGACAAGCTCTCGTCCTCCATCGAAGCGCTCGAAACGGCCGTGCTGAAGATCAAAGGATCGGGCGACCGCAAGGGCGCGGAAGCGCTGCAAGCGCAGTACGTCGATGCCGACGATGACTACACGCAGATCAAAAAGACGATTGCTGAGCGCTGGCTGCGCTCGCCGAAGGCGAGCTTCGTCTACAGCATCAAGAGGTAGCGGCGAGCCCGGCGGCATGCAACGCACCTCGCAGCGCCGCCGCGAGGTCGTCCAACCGGTAGGGCTTGCCGAGGATCGGCAGCCCTGCCAACTCGGCCTCGCGCATCGACGGTTCCGCGAAGCCGCTGGTGAGCACGATCGGCAACCCTTTGCGCCGCGAACGGATTTCGCGAGCGAGATCGAGGCCGTCCATGTCCCCCGGCATCATGATGTCGGAGAAGACGATGTCGATGCGGCGGTCGTTCGCGAGCGCCCCGAGCGCTGCTTGCGCGGTCGCGGCGCGAATCACATCGTAGCCGAGGTCATCGAGCATGCCTTGCACGAGCGCCGCGACCTCGTCGTTGTCCTCGACGAGCAGCACGCACTCCGCACGACGAACCGTATGCTCGAGCGAGCGCGCTTCGGAGGCCGGGGCATCCGCCGGCAAGCTGAGCGCGCGCGGCAGGAACAACATGACGCTCGTGCCCTGGCCGACTTCGCTCTCGATTTCGACCGAGCCTCCCGACTGCCTCGCGAAGCCATACACTTGCGCGAGTCCCAAGCCCGATCCCTTGCCGACCTCCTTCGTCGTGAAGAAGGGCTCGAAGACGTGTTGCTGCACTTCGGGTGTCATGCCCGTGCCGCGATCGATGACGGACAGCCGCACGCAATCGCCGCCGGCGTCGATGAGGCCGCAGGGAATGTTCTCGGCGACGATCCTGATCGTGCCTCCATTCGGCATCGCATCACGCGCATTTACCGCGAGATTCAGCACGACCAGCTCGAGCTCGTCGGGATCGACGTGCACCGGCCATAGATCGCTCGGGAATTCGTACTCGACGTAGATGTCGCCGCGCAGGCTGCGATCGAGCAGCTCACGCATCCCGCCGATCTGCTTCGCCAGGTTCACCGACTGCGGCTGCAACGCCTGCCGCCGCGAGAACGCCAGCAACTGGCGAGTCAGCGCCGCGCCGCGTTGCGCCGCTTGGCGCATGCCCTCCATGAGCAGATCGCGGCGCGCGGGATCCCTCGCGCGGCCGAGCATGTCGATGCCACCTGCGATCACCATCAGCAGGTTGTTGAAATCGTGCGCCACACCGCCGGTCAGCTGACCGAGCGCTTCGATCTTTTGCGCCTGGCGCAAGGAGGCTTCGATCCGCGTGCGTTCCGCGATCTGCGTATGCAGCTCGCGATTCGCCTGCTCGAGCTCGCGCGTGCGCGCCTGCACCAGGCTTTCCAGCTCCGCGGCCGCGTCATCTCGGGCTCGCAACAATGCGCGCACCTCTTCCTGACGGGAGCGAGCGCGCACGGCCGCTTGCACCGCGCTCGTGAGCGTGATCGCTTGCACCGGACGTTCGAGGAAGGCGACGTTGCCCAAGGATTTGATCAAGCCATGCCGCCACGCCACGAGCGTGGGATGCGTGAGCGTTCCCGTGAGCACGATGAACGGCAGATCGGACCACGCGGGCTGCTCGTTGACCCAGGCCTGGAGACGCGACAAGTCCTTGCCGAACAGCGCCTCCTCCGCAACGAGCACGACTGCTGCGCCCGCCTCCAGCTTCTCTTGCAATGCTGGGAGATCGGCGCATGTCTGGGCGTCCAAGCCAACACGATTGAGCACGTCGCGACATGCGTTCGCGTCGCGCCCGATCGGTGTCAGCACGAGCACCCGCAATGCGTTGCTCGACTCAGCCGCCGACGTGCTCATTGGACATCAGCGGGGTCAGATCTCCCGTGTATGTCGGCGTCCCCGAGAACACCCCATTGAATTGGGTCAGCGGCGGGCCGACGAACAGGCCCGACGAGGTGAGACGAAACTCCCGGATGGTGTGCTCGTGATTGCCGCTGCGCTTCTTCACGACCGACACGGCGCGCCGCACGGTGCCCGCGTGCTCGAAGTACCGCAGCATCACGACCGCATCGCTCAGATAACTGATGTCGAGCGGCGTGTCCATGGGCCCCACCAGGCCATGCTGCGCGAGCACCAGGATCGTCACGACGCCCTGTTGCCCCAGATAGCTCAGCAGCTCGTGCATTTGCAGGATCAGGAAGCGGCCGTCCGGCATCGCGTTCAGATAGCCGTTCAGGCTGTCGATGATTACCACGCGGGCGCCGTCGGCCTCGACGCTGCGTCGAACGTTTGCGGCGAACTCACCCGGTGACAGCTCGGCCGGGTCGATCTGTTGAAAGCGGATGCGTCCTGAATCGAGCAGACCGCCGAGGGGCAGCCCGAGCGTCTGGGCACGTGCTTCGATCGTGCCCCTCCCCTCGTCGAAAGCGAAGAACACGGCGTGCTCCCCGCGTTGCCCCGCGGCGATGGCATAGGAAAGCGCCAATGACGACTTGCCGACGCCGGCGGCGCCAATGAACAGGGCGTTCGTGCCGCGCTCCAATCCCCCACCGAGCAGGGCGTCGACCTCCGCGTTGCCGCTGGACGCGATCTCGCTCACGAACGGTTGGCGATGCTCCGCCGCGACCAGACGCGGAAAGATCGACAGGCCGCCTTTGCGAATCGTGAAGTCGTGATACCCGCCGCGAAATTCGATGCCGCGCATCTTGACGACGCGCAGCCGCCGCCGCTCCGCGCCGTAATCGATCGCGACCTGCTCCAGATACACGACGCCGTGCGAGATCGAGTGCAGCTGCAGATCGTTGTCCGCGGAGGACAGGTCGTCGAGCAGTACGACGGTGCATTGGCGCTTTGCGAAGTAGTGCTTGAGCGCCAGCACCTGGCGTCGGTAGCGCAGCGGGTTCTGCGCCAGCAGCCGCAGCTCGGACAGACTATCGAACACGACGCGGCTGGGATTCAGCGAGGCGACATGGTCGAACACCATGCGCGTGGTTTCGCTCAGCTCGAGCTCCGCGGGATGCAGGACCGTGAGCTCGCGATCGGGGTCCAGCGAGGACTCGGGGGGTACGAGCTCATAGATGCTCACGCCGTCGAGCGACCATCCATGCCGCTTGGCGACGAGCTCCAGCTCGAGTTTCGTTTCCGAGAGCGTGATGTAGAGAACGCGCTCGCCCTGACGCGCCCCCTCCAACAGGAATTCGAGCGCAATGGTCGTCTTGCCCGTTCCCGGACGGCCTTCGTACAGGTACATCCGGTTGCGATCGAAGCCGCCCCCGAGAATGTCGTCGAGGCCGGAATTGCCGGTCGAAATACGCGGCAGATCTTCAATCGCGCCGCCCGGCATCACCGGGGCATGAGTTTTGGTCATCTCGCAATCCTCCCGCATTAGTCGCAAACGTAACCGAGGGCTCGAGCCCTCCCGCTGAGAACGGGATCGCGTGAAGTCATTGATTTAGGAATACGCGCCGGCCAGCCGAACGCTCAGGGCAGCGTCTTGGTTCCCGCCTGCACGCCCACCACGCCGGAGGCTGCGGATCACCCTGACAGACGCGACCGCCCCGCTGCGTTCTGCTAGCGCCCTGCCGATCCGACGATCGAGGCGCGTATGGGTTCCGAGGAACACTTACAAGACTGGCGGGATCGCGCGTTACGCGTGGAAGCCGAGGTCGGCAAGGCGATCATCGGGCAGCGTGACGTCATCCACTTGATCAACGTGGCCCTGTTCGCCCGCGGGCACGTGCTCCTCGAAGGCGACGTCGGCGTCGGCAAGACGACCGTGCTCCGGGCGTTCTCCCGCGCGATCGGCGGCGAGTTCGAGCGGATCGAGGGCACCGTCGATCTGATGCCGGGCGACCTGGTCTATCACACCTACGTCGACATCGAAGGCAAGCCCCGGATCGATCCGGGCCCGCTGCTGCGCCATGGCGAGCGGCTGGCCACGTTCTTTTTCAACGAGATCAACCGCGCGCGACCGCAGGTGCAGTCGCTGCTGCTGCGCGCGATGGCCGAGCGCACCGTCTCGGCCTTCGACAGGATGTACCGGTTTCCGCACATGATCGTGTTCGCGGATCGCAACCGGGTCGAGAAGGAAGAAACCTTCGAGCTCGCCTCGGCGGCGCGCGACCGGTTCATGTTCGAGCTGCGCATGCCGACCCCGTCCGATCCGGACGTGCGGCGCTCGCTCGTGTTCGATCCGGCATTCCATGATGTCGATGAGCTGCTCGAGCGCGTGACGCCCGCGATTCTGCCGTGGCAGGAGCTCAATACGATCAGCGCGACCATCCAACGCAGCATCCATGCCTCCGACACGCTGCAGCGCTATGTCATGGATCTGTGGGATGCGAGCCATGCACCGGGCCGCTTCGGTGTACGGCTCGAGGGCGTCGACATGACGAAGCTGATTCTCGCTGGCGTGAGCCCGCGCGGCATGATGTCCCTCACGCGCGCCGCGAGAGTCGTCGCGTGGCTGGCCGGACGACTGCATCTCACGCCCGCGGACATTCACGCGGTCGCGCCGTGGACCTTGGGACATCGCGTGTTCTTCACGCCGGTGTACGAGCTGCGCCGCGGTCCGCTCGCCGACGCGCTGATCGCGCAGCTGCTCGACAAGATCGCCACGCCCGCGGTGTGACGATGAGTCAGGCGCACGAGTTTCATTACCGAGTCCCGCGCCGCTCGGCGGGCTGGCGCCCCGGTGCGCATCCTGGCTCGAGCCTCGGCCCCGGGCAGGAGTTCGTCGCGCACGGCCGCCTCTATGACTGGCCCGATCCGCGCCGCTTGGACCTGCGCGCAAGCCTGCGCGAGGTTCGCGGTGATTGGCTCGTGCGCATCAATCGCCAGCGCATCAGCGTGCCGGTGCACGTCGTCGTGGATGTGTCGGGCTCGATGCGCTTCGGCCAACCGCGATCCAAGCTGCAGATCGCCGCGGACTTCGTCGAGGCGCTGGGCCACAGCACGTTTCGCGTCGGCGACCCGCTCGGCATGGTGGCGTTCGACGCCCGCGCGCGCGACGACCTCTTCGTGCCCGCGCTGCTCAGTCGCGGCACCGGCACGCTCATGGCGGCGGCGCTCAGGCAGTGCGAAGGATCGGCGGGCGGCAGCACTGGCCTCGAGGACGCCGTGTTGCGACTCGCAGGGCACGCCGGGCTGGTCTTCCTCGTGTCCGACTGCCAGTTTCCGCTCGATACCCTCGATGCCGCGCTCGACTTGCTCGCGGCGGCATTCGTCGTGCCGCTGATCGTCTCGGACCGCGCCGAATGGGAACCGCCGCCCGCGACTGCCTTGCTCGCCGTGCGGGATGCGGAGAGCGGCGCTCGTCGCACGCTCTGGCTGCGCCCGAGCGTGCGTGCGCGCTGGCGCGACGCCGTCGCACAGCGGCGCGTCGAGCTGGACGAGCGCTTCGAAGCGCGCGGCATCCGACCCCTTCACCTCCGCGGCGAGTTCGATGCCGAGGCGCTGTCGCGCTACTTCTTCGAGATCTCCACATGAGGTCGGCGCGCCTCGCCGCATCGGCCGTGGCGCTGATCACGGGCATGACTGCGCCTCTCACGACGCCCGCCGCGGAGCAATCGCCCGCGCGCGAGCTGCCGGCGACAGTCGTTCAGCCGAGATCGTTCGGGCACGTCATCGGTGATGTGGTCACGCAGCGCGTCTCGTTGCCTCCGGCGTTCGAGCCCAAAGCACTCACGACGCCGCAGCGCGTGAGCTTATGGCTCGAACGGCGCGCGTCGCGAATCGATACGACTGCCGACGGGCAACGCTGGCTGATCGTCGACTATCAAGTGACGAACGCGCCGCAGGCGCTCGCTGCAGCCGGACTGCCGGCCTGGACGCTCGTCTCGACGAACGGCGCGAAGCTTGCCGTCGCGCCGTCCGCGCTTACGATCGGTGCGCTCATTCCCGCCGGCACGGCGCCGACCGTGGAGCAGTTGCGGCCGGATCGCGCCGCCGTGCCCGTTCCCACGGCCGCAACGCGAGCGCGATTTCGGTTTGCATTGTTCGCTTTGGCGCTCACGCTGGCCGCGTGGTTCGCCTGGTCGCGATGGCGCGACTTGCGCGAACGCGCGAATCTCCCCTTCGCACACGCGCTGCACGAAATGGAGGATCTCGGCGAGGCGACACCGCAGGCCTGGCAGAAGCTGCATCGAGCATTCGACCGGACGGCCGGACGCGTCATTCAGCTCGATACCCTGCCGACGCTGTTCCAGCGCGCGCCGTACTTGCAGCCGCTGCGCGCGGAGATCGAGCGCTTCTTCGCGCAATCGAGCGAACGGTTCTTCGGCACGGGCCTATCGACGGCACCGGTATCCGCGCTCACCTTGTGTCGCGAGCTGCAGCGGCTCGAGCGGCGGTACGCGCGATGAGCAGCTTCGACTTCGCCCAGCCCTGGCTGCTGTTGCTGCTGCCGCTCGCATTGCTGCCGCTGCTGCCCGGCCGCCGCCCGATGCTCGCGTTCTCGTACGTGGCCCTCTTGCCGCAAGATGCGCTCGGCCGCGTGCTGGGCTGGCTGTGGCCGGTGTTCGGCGTGCTCGCGCTCGCGAGCACGATCATCGCGCTCGCGCAGCCAGGCAAGCCCGAAACGCAGGTTGCACGCACCGGCCAAGGCGCGGAGATTCTGGTGCTCCTCGATCGCAGCCGGAGCATGGACGATCGGATGCTGCCGCAAGACTGGCGCAATCTCGATCCGTCGGTGCTGCTCTATCACAAGGATCGCGGCCCGCAAAAGAGCGCCACGGCGCGCGACCTGCTGTCGCGATTCGTCGCGCAGCGCGCGGACGATCGCTTCGCGTTGATGTACTTCAGCACGCGGCCGCTCAGCGTCGTGCCGTTCACACAGCATGACGAAGTCGTGCAAGCCGGCATCGCCGCGAGCGCCACCGGCCGCGGCCTCGCGGAGACGGAAGTCGGCGAGGCGCTGGTGGCCGCGATCGGCGAGTTCGACAATCGCGCCTACACGGGCAGCAGAATCATTCTGCTGGTCTCCGACGGCGGCGCGCATCTCGACGAAGACACGGCGGATCGCATCCGCCGCGGCCTCGCGCGTAATCGCGTCGCGCTGTATTGGATCTATCTGCGTTCGTACAACAGCGCCGATCTGAATTCGACGCTCGCGCGCTGGGAGACCGCGCCGGAGATGGCGCTGCACCGGTTCTTTCAATCGCTGCGGACGCCGTATCGCGCCTACCAGGCCGAGGCGCCCGAAGACCTCGCCCGCGCGGTCAGCGACGTCGGCCGGCAGCAGAACCTGCCGCTCGACTATTTCGAACGCATTCCACGGCAGGATTACAGCCGCTACTTCCTCGCGCTCGCGACGATTTGCTGCGTGTCGTTGCTGGCATATCGATCCTTGCTGCTGTCGAGCTGGCCGTGAGACGAATCTTCGTGCACTGGATATTCGGCGGCATCGCGCTTGCCTGCGCGGCGCTCGCCGCGCGGGAAGGTTGGCGTCTGCAAGACGGCAAGCGCGTGAACGCGGCGATCGCGAGCGCGCGCATCGCCGACTTCGACGCGAGCGTTCCTGAGGCGCGATTCGCCCGGGCACTGAGCCTGGCGGGCGCCGGCGAGTCGGAGGCCGCGATCAAGGCATACAAGGCGCTCAGCGGCGAGACACAACCTGACCTGCGGCAGCGTGCGCTGTACAACCTCGGCAATCTCTACATGCGCCACGCGCTCGAGAACCGCTCGGATGCCGCGCAATCACTGCCGTTCGTCGAGCTGGCCAAGCAAAGCTATCGCGGGCTGTTGCGTCATGCGCCCACGGATTGGGATGCGCGCTACAACCTCGAGCTCGCGCTGCGGCTCGCGCCGGAAGTCGAGCAGGACATCGAAGACAAGGACGAGCCGCCGCAGCGCGAACAGAGCGTGAGCACGCTGCAAGGCGTGCGAATCGATCTGCCATGAGCCGCTTCCTGCGCGTCGCCTTCGAGCAGGAGTCGCGGCTCATCACGCTGGCGCTGGCACTCCTGATCGTCGCGCTCGTCCTGCCGCCCGTGAAGCTGCCACGCGACACCTACGACTATGTGGTCGTCTTCGATATCAGCCAGAGCATGAACGTGGAGGACTATCAGCTCGACGGCGAGCCCACGAGCCGTCTGGCGTACGCGCACGCCGCGGCACGGCACGCCTTGCGAGCACTGCCTTGCGGCTCGCGCGTCGGCTGGGGTGCGTTCACCGGCTATCGCACGATCCTGCTGCTCACGCCGGTGGAAGTCTGCGCGAACTACAGCGACCTGCTGACGTCGCTCGACAAGATCGATGGACGCATGCGCTGGTCCAACGCGAGCGAGATCATGAAGGGCGTGTACTGGTCGGTGCTGGCCGCGCAGGAGGCGAGCGGCGCACCGGATATCGTCTTCATGACGGACGGCCAGGAGGCGCCGCCGCTCGATGCCTACGCACCGCACGTGCTCGAGGAGCTGAAGGACAGTCCCATCCGCGGTTGGCTGATCGGCACGGGCTCGCCGACGCCGAGCCCGATTCCGCGCATCGACACGGAAGGTCGACGTCACGGTTATTGGCGCGCCGACGAAGTCGTGCAAACGCCTCAGTGGCTGCGCAATCCGAGCACGACGAGCGGCGAGCACCTGTCCGGCGTGCGCGAGGCGCACCTTCGAGCGCTGGCCGGCCAGCTACGCTTCGATTACGCGCACTTGGACGATTTGAATTCGTTGGGCGCGGCGCTGCGTGACGCGCGCTACGCGCGGCGCGCGGCAACGCCGACGAATCTGACCTGGATCCCTGTCTTCCTCGCGATGCTGGCGCTCTTCGTGCGCTTTCGGCCGCTGCTCGGGCTTCGGGGGAAGGAATCCGACCACATGCGGCTCACACTTCAGGCGCGAACATCGGAAAAGCGAATAGAGGAACACGATCGTCGTGCGCATACTGTCAGCCCGCTTCCGCGCTCGTGAGGCTTTCGTGTCCGTCATCCGCAGCAGTTATTCCGAGGCGATTCATCCTGCGCACGCGGTGCTGCTGGCCGGCTGCCTCCCGATGTTCTTCGGCGCGGCGCTGAGCGATATCGCCTACGTGCGGACGTATGAAATTCAGTGGCTCAATTTTGCAGCGTGGCTGATTGTCGGCGGTCTGCTCTTCGCGGGCATCGCACTGATGTTCGTCGTCGTCGATGCGAGCCGCCCGAAGCAGCGCCTCGCTGGAATCGCCGCGTATGCGGCAGTCCTCTTGACGATTTGGGTGCTCGGCTTCTTCAACGCACTGATGCATGCGCGTGACGCGTGGGCCAGCATGCCGAGCGGGCTGGTGTTATCGCTCATCGTCGCAGTGCTCGCGTGTGTCGCGACGTGGCTCGGCTTCGCGACGCGGCGCGCGCGGAGAATCGCATGAAGCGCTGCTGCGTGATCTTGCTGGCGAGCCTGTCGACGGCGCTCGGCGCGTGCGGCGGCGACACCGAGCCCTTGCAATTCGGCCCGGATCCGCAGCTGCCGAAGCCGCATCGCGGCTTGCTGCCGACGATGACGATCGCGCAACCCGCCGCCTGGGGCGATGAGCTGCCCCGTGTGCCGCCAGGCTTCACGATCAGCGCCATCGCGACGGACTTGAGAATACCGCGTCAAACGCTGCTGCTGCCCAACGGCGATATCCTGGTCGCGGAAGGCAGAGGCGGTCACGCGCCGAACCTGAAGCCGAAGGACGTCATCGCGGGCTACATCAAGGCCGAGGGCACGAGCCCCGTCGAGGGCGGCAACCAGCTGACGCTCTTGCGGGACGCGGACGGCGATGGCACATACGAGCTGCGCACCGTGTTCGCCGAAAACCTGGATGCGCCTTATGGGCTCGCGTTGATCGACGGCCGTCTGTTCGTGGCCAATCAAGGATCGCTCGTGCGCTTCGACTACCAGGAAGGCGCGACGCGCGCGAGCACGCCGCCCGTCAAAGTCACCGACCTGCCGTCGGCGATCAATCATCACTGGACGAAAGCGTTGGCGGCGAGCCCCGATGGCCGATATCTGTATGTGGGCATCGGTTCGAACAGCAACATCACCGAGCGCGGCATGGCAGCGGAAGTCGACCGCGCAATGATCTGGCGGGTCGACCCGCAAACCGGCGCGCGCACGCAATACGCAACGGGGCTGCGCAATCCGACCGCGCTCGCCATTCAGCCGGTCACGGGTCTGTTGTGGGCGGTCGTGAACGAGCGGGATGAGATCGGCACGAACCTGGTTCCCGACTATCTCACCGCCGTACGTGCCGGCGGCTTCTACGGCTGGCCCTACAGCTACTGGGGACAGAACGTCGACACGCGCGTGCGCCCGCAGCGGCCCGACAAAGTGGCGGCCGCGATCACGCCCGACTACAGCCTCGGCGCGCACGTCGCGGCGCTGGGCGTAGCGTTCTCGACAGCCGCCATGGGCGAGGCATTTGGGGACGGTGTCTTCGTCGGCGAGCACGGCAGTTGGAATCGCACTCCGCCGGTCGGCTACGAGGTCGTCTTCGTGCCGTTTCGGCAAGGACGACCCGCCGGGCCACCGGTGCCTTTCGTCACCGGCTTTCGCGGCAGCGACGGCAAGACTCGCGGTCGGCCTGTCGGCGTGACCGTCGATCCGCGCGGAGCATTGATCATCGCCGACGATCTCTCGAACACCGTGTGGCGTGTCACGCCGACCGCGGCAGGCACGGCTCCAGCCGACGCGACGGAATCGCAACCGTAGCGGTGGACCCATGTCGGCGACGAGTCGTTGATAATGCAGCCTCGATTCATCTCATCAGGTACCAATGACAACCTCTCGAACCTACACACCGCCGCGCGTCTGGGAATGGACGAAGCGTAACGGCGGAACATTCGCGAACATCAATCGACCGACCGCGGGACCGACACACGCCAAGGATTTGCCCGTCGGGCGACATCCCTTGCAGTTGTATTCGTTGGGCACACCGAACGGCGTCAAGGTGACGATCATGCTCGAGGAGCTGCTCGAAGCCGGTCACGCGGGCGCGGAGTACGACGCGTGGCTGATTCGGATCAATGAAGGCGAGCAATTCAGCAGCGGCTTCGTCGAGGTCAATCCGAATTCGAAGATCCCCGCGCTGCTCGATCGCAGCGGGCCCACACCGGTGCGCGTCTTCGAATCCGGCGCCATCCTGCTGCATCTCGCGGAGAAGTTCGGCGTGCTCGTCCCCGGCGGAAACGCGCGGGCCGAATGCCTGTCCTGGCTGTTCTGGCAAGCGGGCGCCGCGCCGTTTCTCGGCGGCGGGTTCGGTCACTTCTATGCGTACGCCCCCGAGAAGATCGAGTACGCGATCGATCGCTACGCGATGGAGGCGAAGCGTCAACTCGATGTACTCGACCGGCGGCTTGCGCTCACCGAATACCTCGCCGGCGACAGTTACACGATCGCCGACATCGCCACCTGGCCCTGGTATGGGCAGCTCGCGCTCGGCGATCTGTACGACGATGCGGGCACGTTCTTGAGCGTGCAGCAGTACACGCACGTACGACGCTGGGCCGAGACGATTGCAGCGCGTCCCGCCGTGAAACGTGGCCGCATGGTCAATCGGACGACGGGAGATCCAGCGTCGCAGCTGCCCGAGCGTCACGACGCCAGCGATTTCGACGCGCAGCGGCCGCGCGAAACATAGCCGGCCGCTCGCGCTGCTGGCTCGCATGCGGCAAACGAAGTTCCGGCCATAACCTGAGGATATGGGTTGCGTGCACATTGTTAACGGCCGCATCTCCGCTGCCGATTAGCATCAGCCGGGTTCGTCCAAGGCTGCGAAGCTACCAGGCATGCGGGTCATCATCGTTGGAGCGGGCGTGGTCGGCGCCGCCACGGCTTATTTCGTCACGAGGCGTGGCCACGAGGTCACGCTCGTCGATCGTCACGCGGAGCCCGCGCAAGGCGCCTCCTTCGCCAATGCCGGCCAGCTCTCCTATTCATACACCGACACGCTAGCCGACCCGCGGCTGCTGCGCCGGCTGCCCGGAATGCTCCTCGGGCGTGACATCGGCATGCACATCCGACCGGACCTGGCGTTGCTCCCCTGGGGCATACGCTTCCTGTGGAACTGCAATCGCCGCCGCGCCGACGACAACACGATTCGCCTGCTGCAGCTCGCCGCGGAGTCCGCGGCCGCGCTCGAAGAACTGCTCACGGACCTGCCCCTCGAGTTCGCGCACCGTCCCGCGGGCAAGCTGCTGCTGACCTCCTCGCCGCGGACGCTCGCGGGATTGCAGCGTCGCGCCGAGCTGAAGCGTGCGCACGGGGTGAGAATCGAGATCGTCGGCGCGGCCGAATGCGTCGCGATCGAGCCCGCGCTCGCGGGCTGGCGCGACACGATTGCAGGCGCGGCGTATTCGCGCGACGACAGCGCCGGCGACGCAGCAACCTTCACACGCGTGCTGTGCGAGCGGCTGGGCGAGCGTGGCGCATGCAAGCTCGAACTCGGCGTCGAGGTGCGGCTGCTGCGCCGTCGCGGTCGGGTGATCGGCGTTCACACGTCGCGTGGTGCGATCGAAGCCGATGCAGTCGTGATCTGCGCCGGTGTCGACACGACCCGGCTGCTGCGCGGCACCGGCCTTCGCGTTCCCCTCTACCCGTTGAAAGGCTACAGCGTGACGCCCGAGCCGGGCCCGCGGCCACCGCACGTGAGTCTCACCGACCTCGATCGGAGAATCGTGTTCGCGAATCTCGGCGGGCGCGTTCGGCTCGCGGGACTTGCCGACTGCGTCGGCGTCGACCGAGCCGTAGACGCGAAGCGCGTCGCGGATCTCGTCGAACTGGGCCGCGCCGTGCTCCCCGAAGCGGCGCGCTTCGACGCACCGTTGCGTGCCTGGGCCGGGCTGCGGCCTGCAACGCCCTCGGGCGTGCCGATCGTCGGACGCACCGCGATCGAAGGCCTCTATCTGAATGTGGGCCACGGCGCGCTCGGCTGGACGCTCGCCTGCGGCACGGCGCGGCGGCTCGCGGCTCAGCTGCCCTGAGTCCGCGGCCCACGAAGTGCCCTTCCTGGATCGGGCGTCAACCAAACAGGCTCGGCGCATCAAGATTCGAGCGTTGCGTCGAGCACGGTCTTGAGCGTTGCGAGGAAGCGCTTCGCCAGCACGGACAGGGGCCGATCCTCGAGATGCGCGGCGAGGATACCGAAGCGGAGCGCAGGCTCGAGCGGGCGAAAATCGAGCGCTCCGTGCGGCATGAGGCTGGCGTGCGCGGTCAACTCGTCGACGATCGCGATGCCGGCGCCGTGCCGGACGAGCGCCGCGGCAAGATAGAACGTCTGCACCGAGACGACTTCGCGGATCGGCAACTCGCGCTCCGCCAGCGCCGCCGAGAACAAATCGCCCACGGGACCGCTCGCCGACAAACCAATGACATCGCGGTTGCGCAGCCACCCCAGGTCCAGGCGACGCGGCAGCCGCGGAAAATCCTTGCGCCCGAACAGAATCACGACTTCGCCCGTGCCGATCTGCGTCGCATTGATCTGCGGATGGGGCGGCAGGTCGTAGGCGATCGCGAGGTCGCAGGTGCGCTCGAACAATGCGCGCGGCACCTCGTCGTGATGCAGCGTCATGATCTCGAACGTCACGTCGGGGTGCTGCTTGCGGAATCGCGCGATCGCCGCCGGTCCGATGCCGAGCCCGAGCGCCGGCAGCAGCGCGAGACGCAGGTGACCGCCCTTGCCACCGCGCAAGTTCCTCGCCGTGCGCCGCAACGAATTGATGTGCTGCTGGATGTCCGCCACGTTGCGATAGAGCACGTGCGCCTCTTCGGTCGGCACCAGCCGCCCGCGAACACGACGGAACAGCGCGAAGCCGAGCTGATCCTCGGCGTGCTTGAGAACTTTGCTCAGCGAGGGCTGGGAGACATTGAGCGCGCGCGCCGCGGTGCTGATCGATCCATGCGTGTAGATCGCATGAAACACCTCGATGTGGCGCGATCGCATCGACTCATCCTACGCGTTGGCAGCAGCACTCACCGAAGCTCGACCCACGCGGGCGCGTGATCGCTCGCCCGCTCCCACCCGCGCACGTCGCGATCGACCCCCGCGGCCTGCAGCAGTTTCGCGGCGCTCGCATTGAGCAGCAGATGATCGATGCGCAGCCCTGCGTCGCGCTTGTACGCGTCGCGGAAGAAATCCCAGTACGTGTGGATCGTCGCGTCGGGATGCAGATGTCGAATCGCGTCGGTCCAGCCTTGGCTCACCAAACGGCCGAATGCCTCGCGCGTCTCGATGCGAAACAGCGCGTCATTCACCCAGCGCTCGGGCTTGTAGACATCCTTTTCCGTGGGAATCACGTTGTAGTCGCCGGCGAGCACGACGGGCGTGTCGCGGCTCGCAAGCGCTGCCGCATGCTCTGTCAGGCGTTGCATCCAGCGGAGCTTGTAATCGTATTTCGGCCCGGGAGCGGGATTGCCGTTCGGCAAGTACAGACAGCCGATCGTGATGCCCCTTACGGTCGCTTCGATGTAGCGGCTATGTGCGTCCTCGGGATCACCGGGCAGCGCGCGGCAGATTTCGGCCGGCTCTTCATTGCGCGCGAGAATCGCCACGCCGTTGTAACTTTTCTGACCGTGCCAGATGACGCCGTAGCCGGCATCACGGATGGGCTGCTCCGGGAATTTATCCTGCGGCGCCTTGAGCTCTTGCAGGCAGACGACATCCGGCTGAGTCTCGGCGAGCCAGCGGAGCACGTTCGGCAGGCGCGCGTTGATGCTATTGACGTTGAAGGTGGCGATTCGCATGCCGCATTGTAGCGGAGGAAGGAGGCGGAGTTGGTGACGCGGGAGATGGGAGCGGCGATAACATGACTGCTGCTAGCAAAGCATCGGAACATGCAGTTCAGTTTCGGGCCCGGACCAGACTCTGGTTCACACCGCTACTGAAGACGGGGGACGTCGCCCAGACCGCAGCAACTCTGTATGTGGACGGCGAACTAACCCGAATTGGCGCAAATGCGCCTCGATCGAAACGTACCGATCGAGATGGGATAGTGGCGGCTCGGATCAGTTCGCCACCATGAATGCCCTGCGGCCAGCTGCGCGTGGCAGCTCCCCACCCATGAACCACTAGACATCCTCAGCTTCTGAGGGCATGGCCGACGCATTGGACAGCCAATACGGCTATTCTGTGGCGGGACTTGATGCGCTACTGCACAATTGCCGTTCGGCCGGGTTCGTCGGGGAGTCAAGTGAGTGGCTACTACCAAAAGTACAAAGAGGAGCTATCCATGCCTTCTGATGAACCAGAACAATCATCGTTTCTATTTGACGTCTATCCCAGTCTCAGACGTCTTTCCGTATTGCTTCGTGTCGACTCGCGATGAGGACAATCTTCAGGGCTTTCAGCGACAACTAAGCAAGCAAAGAGCAGATGATATCGCCAGCTATCTCAACCAAGGTGTGGGCTCTATCCCAACGAACATCGTATTGTCGGCACAACCAGAGTCAGCAATTGCGTATAACTCGCGCAGCAAGACACTGACGTTCGAAAGACTCGACAAGGCTTTCCTCGTCTTGGACGGTCAGCATCGACTGTGGGGCTATCAGACCTGTTTGGAGCGCTTTGCAAAAGACCACCGCGTTCCACTATCGATCTACGAAAACCTTTCTCGAACTGAAGAGACGCGACTTTTCATTGATATCAATACTAAACAGATCGGTGTTCCCGCAGCCCTATTGCTCGATATAAAGCAACTCGCACAGATCGAAGGTCAGCGAGAGACGATTCTTCGCGAGTTGTTTGATGGGGTGCGCAAGTCGCAGGGGCTCAAGTTCAGCACGCTACTCAGCCCTTCGAAATCTGTTACCGGAAAAGTTTCCCGTGTCACCTTTAATCGAGCCGTCGGGCAGGCTCTGGATTCGTCGATCCTCCACGGGCTCGACAACACGAAACGACTCACGCTCCTTCTGAACTACATCAAAGCGTTTGAGAATGTGCTGGACGATCAGAAGCTGATGACCCGAAGCGCCTTTCTTGAAGCAATCTTCGACGTTTTCGAGCAGGCGGTTAGGCAAAGCTTGCTGAGTTATAAGAATGCAAAACCGGAGAGCATCCAAAAAGTCATCATGCCAATCGCGAAGTACTCATACGCAGATTCAACTCTGCGCTCAGTTGGCCAAGTGAAGAAGGCAGTGCGAAGCGCACTGGCAGGTACGGTCAACATAGATCCGAACATGCTCTAACCGGGCAGCCATGACAATCAGCGCAGCAGGCCGTTATGTGTTGGCCCAACTGCTAGATATTGTTCCCGAATTCACTTCGCTAGAGCCCTTTAGGGATCGCAGTGTGTCGACGTGGATTCGCGAAGGATCGTTCTCTGTCGTCTCAGCTAGTTCTCGGTCTCTGACTCTTCGAGTGAATCAGCGCGAGTATGCCGCTCATCTCGTCGCCGAGATTCATCATTTGCTCAATCAGGCAAGCGAACACAGGGCGCACCTGATGCGACACCTCGACGCCGATTCGAGCCCATCGTGGCTACTTGTATCGGTCTACTATCTCTCGCTGTATGTAGCGATGGCTTGGTCTCGCGCCATCAACTGCGCCGTTCTATATCTTGATCGGCAGATACTAATGAAGATGTGCGGTTCTGGCGTGGTTCCGCACGCGGGCGCGTACCAAGCAACGTTGTCGCTAGATCACACGACGGGCGTCGCGACGCTCCAAGTGTCTAAGGCAAAGCACAGTCATTTTCATGAGGCTGTTTGGGTCGCATTGCATAGCAAGCTGGAAGAAGCAGGCGACTGGGTACGAACTCTCTCTGTGCATCGAAAACCCACAACGGACGAAATACAAACTCTCAGTGCATTCTCGCTTTTCCAAGGGCTCCAATTCCAAGAGCCAATGACATGGCCGAGCCAGCTTCGCAATGGAGTGAACTATCGACCAGGCTTCAGCTACAGAACAGTGCTCAGACACAACTTTCTGCGAACTAGCGCGGTACTTGGCCAAGCCGCATTCGCCAATTTAGGCGAGGTCATTGCCTACGGCAACCGGGCGAAGATTGCCATGAGGGGCGCCCTGAACCCCATCGAGGTGGCAAATGACTCGTTCAAATTGTTGATTGCTCAAAGCCTAGTACTTGAGTTCATACTCGATGAAGCCACCGGCCAGTTGCTCGTAACCAGAGACCTAGAGTGTTCGGCAGCACGCCTGAGAAGGCAGTTCAACGAGAGGCATTGCACTGCGAATAGCATCCTTCACAGAGTCGAGTCGTTTATGGAGGGTTAGAGCACAAACTGAACGGTTCGGCTATCTCGTAAATCCGTGCGAATCCATTCCCACCGTCGACGAACTGCCGCTCAAGGTGCGCCCGCTACGAAGCCTTCTCAACCGCCCCGCCATACCTCTCATGCCCATCCGCCTGCACGGCGGCGAGATCGCGGGTCACGCTGCGGCTGGCGCCCCACGCATACCACGCGCTCAGGAGAATCCCCGGGTGCAGCAGCACCAGGGCATAGCGCAACGAGTTCTCGCCGAACTGCGGGCGCAACGCATCGCTCAGAACGCCGGCGGCCATGGGCCCGAGCCCCATGCCGATCAGGTTCGCAGCGAGATAGACCAGCGCGAATGCAACGGCGCGCATGTGCGTGGGGGTGAGCGTCTGAATCGTCGCCATCATCGGTGCGTTCGTGGTCGCGGTGGAGACGACGCACAGGCCGAGCAGCGCGAAGCCGAGGTATTGATTGCCGACGAGATACACGCTCGCGCTCAGGAACGCGGCCACGGTCAACATGAACGACATCATCCGCAGCTGCCGCCGCTCGTCACCGCCCGCTCGCCGCGTCGACCACTCGCCTCCCCAATAGGTGCCGATCAGGCCTCCGAGTCCGTACGTCAGCGCGAGCCACGTGCCGAGCTCGCCGCTCGTGAAATCGAAGGCGCGAATGAAGAAGACAGCCTGCCATTGCAGGATGCCGTAACCGACGAAATAGTTGATGCACATGCTGAGCAAGAGCTGCCGGAAGGTGGCGTTCGCCCACAGTGTTCTGAACACATAGGGCAGGCTGGGCGGCGCCGGTCCCGACGACGCAGCGGTCGTGAGCTGGCGGGATAGCGCCGCGCTCACACGCCGCGGCTCCCGCAACGTGAATCGCGCGACGAACGCGAGCACGAGCCCAGGCACCGCCAACATCATGAAAGTGCTGCGCCAGCCATAAAGCTCATTGAGCCAGCCGCCGCCGAAAAAGCCGACCACGTAGGCGAGCGCTCCCGCGAGGCCGTATATGGCGACCGCTCGCGGCCGCTCCGCACGGGAGAAATTGTCGGCCAGTAACGAAAGCGCGGGAGGCAGGCATCCCGCCTCGCCCACCGCGACGCCGACGCGGATCGCGAGCAGCTGCACGAAGTTGCCGACCATCCCACACAGGGCGACCGCGGAGCTCCACAACGCCGTGGTCAGCGAGATGATCATCACGCGATCACCCCGATCGGCCCAGCGCGCGATCGGAATGCCCATCACCGAATAGAACAGCGCGAACGCCAATCCGCTCAAGAAGCCGAGCTGGGTATCGGTCAGGTCGAGATCCCGCTTGATGTC
Organism: Pseudomonadota bacterium; assembly: GCA_023428645.1. GTDB lineage: Bacteria > Pseudomonadota > Gammaproteobacteria > Steroidobacterales > Steroidobacteraceae > Steroidobacter. Next base: position 118 of record JAEYXD010000197.1, on the reverse strand, counting down.
CTCGAGCATGATGCCGAGCGCAATGCGGTCGACGTAGTTGAACAGCGCAATGATTGTCAGAACGACGAGGAGATAGTTCTTGTATGAAGTCTGTTGCATAAGCCGCAGCTGACAGCGC
>JAEYXD010000120.1 GCA_023428645.1 Pseudomonadota bacterium | reverse complement strand
GATGCACGCGTTCGTCTACGCGGTGGATTTCAGGGGTCAGCACGAGCGCGCCGAGCACGTATCCGCCTTCGGTGAATTCGTGCGCTTCACGATCGTGGGGTATGTGCTCGCGCTCGCGATCAGCGCCTTGCTGTGCTGGTGTTTCGGCCGGTTCGATGGACTGTCGGCCGCGGAGATGTTGCGCGTGGCCATCGTGCTCGGTTTTCCCGCGGCGATCGGCGCCGCTTCCGCCCGGCTCGTGCTGTAGCTCATGGCGCACCAGCCATCGAAACGTTCGCGCCCGCGGTCCGCGGATACGCCCCTGATCGAATGGGTGGTCGGCGGAATCGGGGCCGCCCTGTTCGTCGCGTGCGTCGCGTTGTTGATCTATCAGGGCGTGGTCGAGGGCGATCAACCTGGGGCGATCACGACTTCCGTTCTCGAGGTGGCCGAGGTGGGCGATCGCCACCTGGTGACGTTCAAGATCGAGAACGACGGCACTCAGACGCTCAGCAATCTGCAAGTCAGCGCGCGCTTGCTGGCAGGCGACCGCGAGGTCGAGAGCGCGCGCACGATCATCGATTATCTGCCCGGCGGCTCGTCGCGTGAGGGCGGGTTCTATTTCGAACACGATCCGCGCGAGCTCGCGGTGGCAATCCGCGCGGAGGGCTATCAAAAACCTTGAGGCAGTGCTCTTTCAAGTGAGCGCCACCGCCCTCCCGGTGCGCGCTGCCTCGTAGATCGCGAGCATGATCCGCACGTCGCGCATCCCCTCCTCTCCTGACACCTTGCTCGGCTTGCCCTGCCGAATGCACTCCGCGAAGTCGTCGAGCTGCGCCGCGAACAGATCGATATCGGGAAAACGCATCTCCTCGCCGTCGCTGCGACGCCCGCGATTGCCGTTGAAATTGAAGGCGGGGTCCATCTCGAACCAGCCCTGCGAGCCACTCGCCCGCACGCGCTGAAGGCCGCCGATCTTGTAGCTCGTCGAGCAATACGCAACGGCGCCGCTCGGAAACTTCGCCGTCCACACCATCGACTCATCGACTTCCTTGAACTTGACCGGGTCCGTCTTCGTCTCCATTGCCGTGACGAGCACAGGCTCCTCGCCGGTGATGTAGCGCGACGCTTGCAGAGCGTACACGCCGACATCCATCAACGCGCCACCCCCCGAGAGCGCATGGCGCAATCGCCATTGATCATCGTCGCCGAGCCGGATGCCGAACCCCGCCTCCACGATCTCGATGCGACCGAACGTGCGCTCGCGCGCCAGCCGCATGCATTCCAGGTGCAGGGGATCGAATTGGCAGCGATACGCCGTCGCGAGCAGCCGGCCCGCCGCCGCGCACGCATCGATCATCGCCTGGCAGCGCTCGACGGAAACCTCCAACGGCTTCTCGCAAATCACGTGCTTGCCGGCCTTGGCCGCGGCGATCGTGTGATCGGCGTGCAACGCATTCGGCGTGACGATCCATACCGCATCGATATCGGGGTTGTCAGCCATGCGATGCATCGTGTCGTAGCTGTACACGCTGCGCGCGGGGATATCGTATTTCGCGCGCCACGGCCCCACCTTGTCCGGCGAGCTCGTGATCAGCCCGGTGAGCCGGCAATGCTGCGAGTGTCGGAACGCGGGGGCGATCGTGCGTTCGCTCAAGCCGCCGAGGCCGCACAGCGCAAAACCGATCTTTTTCTGGGAACCCTGCGCACGGGCGCGTGTCGTCGTGGTACTGATGAAGGGGGCCAGGGCCGCGGCCGCTGCGGTGCTCGCGATGAATCGGCGCCGGGACTGATCCGTCATGTCGCCCTCCGCTTCGAGTTGTTGACGGAATGTACCGACGAACCGCGACCTAGGACAACCGCAGGCGATTTTTCGCCAATTCCCGGCGCGGGTCATCCGCATGTCGGTGAAATTCAGCCCGCGCGCGACTCCGCCGAGGATCGAAGGGTTGACTCTCGGGTTCGAGCCATTATTCTCCCCTCCATGCAGATGTCTTCAGTCATCCAACGCGGTCTCGCTCACGCGAGCCAGCTCATCCAGGGTTCCTCGCCCCGAGCGTAGCGCTATTGCGCTGTTCGCTCGGGGCACCGAGCGGATTCGTTTCTCACTCTCTCTCGATGCTTTAGTGCCGCTCACGCGGCCCCCGAGCCTCTTTTCACTTCAGGTGCATCATGTCAAAAGCTACATTGGCGCGAGCCGTTCGTCCCCGCATCGTCGTCGCCGCGGGCGAACACGCACTGTTGACCGGGCTTGCCGAGCGCGCGATCGAGAGCGATTCGCCGATCGGCGAGTATCTCGCCGAAGAGCTGAGCCGGGCCTACATCGTCCCGGATACAGACTGCGCGACGAACCTCGTGCGCATGGGCTCCACGGTCACGTATCGCGACGATGCGACCGGCCGTGTACGCACGGTCACGCTCGTCTTCCCGAAAGAGGCGAACATCGATGCGCAGCGCATCTCCATCCTGACGCCGATCGGCGCGGCCTTGATCGGCCTCAGCCCCGCGCAAACGATCGAGTGGCCGAGCCCGAGCGGGTCGATGCAAAAGCTCACCGTGTTGGACGTGACCAATACGAACTCATAGCGCTTGCCAGTCGCATCGCGGCAGGTGCATAACCACGCGATGAGCGACACTTTCGACGCGATCATCATCGGCGCTGGGCAAGCCGGTCCGCCGCTCGCGGGCCGGCTTGCGCGGGCCGGCATGTCCGTCGCGGTGATCGAGCGGCATCTCGTCGGCGGCACGTGCGTCAACACCGGATGCATGCCGACGAAGACACTGGTCGCAAGCGCGTACGCCGCGCATCTCGCGCGCCGCTCGCGGGATTTCGGGATCGTGATCGATGGCGAGGTGCGCATCGACTTCCGGCGCGTCATGGCCCGCGCGCAAACGGTTGCGACGAACGCCCGCACGGGACTGCGCCGGTGGCTCACCGAGCTGCCGGGCTGCACGTTGATCGAAGGGCACGCGCGGTTCGAGTCGCCGCAAACCGTGCGGGTCGGCGCACGGCTGCTCAGCGCGCCGAAGATTTTCATCAATGTCGGCGCGCGCGCTTCGCTCCCCGAGCTCCCCGGTGTGCACGCGGTGACGACGCTCAACAACAGTACGATCCTCGACTTGCAGGAGTTGCCGCGGCATCTGATCGTCGTCGGCGGGAGCTACGTCGGACTCGAGTTCGCGCAGATCTTTCGCCGCCTCGGCGCGGCGGTCACGATCGTGGAGAAAGGACCCCGCTTGATCGCGCGCGAGGACGCTGACATCTCCACACGCGTCCAGGACATTCTCGCGAGCGAGGGCATCGCGATCCGCACCGGCGCCGAATGCATCCGACTCGCGCCACATGCCGAGGGAGCGATCGTCGCCGTCGACTGCGAGGAAGGCGCGCCCGAGATCGCCGGCTCGCACGTACTGCTCGCGGTCGGTCGCACGCCGAACACCGCCGATCTGGGGCTCGACGCGGCTGGGGTCGTCGTGAACGAGCGCGGCTATATCGAAGTGGACGAGACGCTCGCCACGAACGTGCCGGGCATCTGGGCGCTCGGCGAGTGCAACGGACACGGCGCCTTCACGCATACGGCGTACAACGATTTCGAGATCGTTGCCGCGAACCTGCTCGATCACGACACGCGGCGACTTTCCGATCGCGTTCCCGGCTACGCGTTGTACATCGATCCGCCGCTCGGCCGCGCGGGCATGACGATCGCACAGGCGCAAGCGACGGGCCGCCGACTCCTCGTCGGCACGCGGCCGATGGATCGAGTCGGCAGAGCCATCGAGAAAGGCGAAACACAAGGCGTCATGCAGATCGTCGTCGATGCGCAGTCGCATGAGATTCTCGGCGCCGCCATCCTGGGCGTCGGCGGCGACGAGGCGATTCACGGCGTGCTCGACATGATGAACGCGGAAGCCGCATATCCGGTCCTGCAGCGCGCCGTGCCGATCCATCCCACGGTGTCGGAGCTGATTCCGACGCTGTTGAGCGATCTGCAACCGTTGGATCAGACCGCTCCTGACTAGCCCTTTTCCGCGGCCGCTTTCAGGTCCGCGAGCCCCTGTTCGAAGTCCTTCGACAATAGCGTGTCCATGCTGACGAACACGGTCATGACTTTCGTCACGTAAGGCATCGGGCCTTCCATCGACCACAGCACTCGTGTCGAGACGCTGTTCGGCGTGAGGACGAACTTCGCCTTGTTGCGCGTTTCCAGCGGCTTGATGAAATCGAGTTGAATGTCCACTTCGGTTGGCGTGGCGGCGAGGATTTCCATGCGGCCTGCGCCGACACTGCCGTCGCCCGACCACTCGTAGATCGAGCCCACGCCGCTCTCCGAGCCGCTATAGGTGCGCTGCATGTTGGGATCGAGCTTTTCCCACGGCGACCATTCCGACCAGCGACGCAAGTCGGCGATCAAGGGCTGAATCCGTTCCGGAGCAGCCGCGATCGTCGCCGCCCGCTCGACACGAAACGTGTCCGGCTGCGTGGTCGCGAACACGAGCACACCTACGATCAGCGCCGCGAGCACGATCGCCACTTTCTTGAACATGGAGCCTCCGCTTTTGTCGATGTCGTATTCGTTGTTGTAAAGACGAACGAGCGTCGCCGATTCCGACACCCTGCCCTTAGAATGGACGCTCTCGCAACATTCTGGGGGACCGAGCATGCAGCGTTCCTGGCCCATCGTCGTTGGCGCGCTCTTCTGCGCCGCTGCCGCAGACCCCGCACGGTCCCAAGCTCCCTCGCTCGACCCCGACGACATTGGCGGCGTCGTGACCGGCCCGAACGGCCCCGAGGCCGGTGTGTGGGTCATCGCGGAAACGGACGCATTCGACACGCGCTTTGCGCGCATCGTCGTAACGGATGACCGCGGTCGATATGTCGTGCCGGATCTCCCCCAGGCACCGTACTCCGTCTGGGTGCGCGGCTATGGCCTCGCCGATTCGGCAAAGACCGCGGCCGTGCCGGGCAAGCACGTCGACATCAAGGTCGCGGCCGCGCCGAATGCGACCGCAGCCGCGCAGATTTATCCGGCGGCGTACTGGTACTCGATGATGAAGCTGCCCGAAGCGCTCGAAGTCGCGCATCTGCCGGGCAAGCGCAACGAATACCTGATGACGATGAAGAACATGGCCTGCGTCGGCTGTCATCAGATGGGCAATCTCGCGACGCGCACGATTCCCCCGAGCCTCGGCCGATTCGAATCCTCGACGGACGCGTGGGTCCGCCGAGTGCAGTCCGGCCAGGCCGGCGCCCAGATGGTGCGCACGCTGGGCCAGCTCAGCGGCGTGCCGTTCAAGTATCTCGCGGACTGGACCGATCGCATTGCCGCCGGCGAGCTGCCCGCGACGCAGCCTCAGCGGCCGAGCGGGCTCGAGCGCAACGTGGTCGCGACCGTGCGCGATTGGTCGAACGAAAAGGCGTACATGCACGACCTCTCGGGCACGGATCGCCGCAATCCGACCAGCAATCCTTACGGCGCGCTCTACGGCGCACCGGAGCTCAGCACCGATCATTTCCCGATTCTCGATCCGGTGCGCAACACGGCCACCACCTTCCATGCGCCGGTTCGCGACGCCGACACGCCCACGACGAAGAGCGACCCGGTCGCGGCGCCGTCCGCCTATTGGGGCGACGAGCCGATCTGGGACAGCAAGGCGAACGCACACAACCCGATGGTCGATCACAAGGGCCGCGTCTGGTACACGGCGCGGATTCGCGGTCCGGAGAACCCCAGTTTCTGCAAGCAGGGCTCGACGCATCCGTCGGCGCAGGCGTTCCCGATGGAGCGGACGTCGCGTCACCTGTCGATCTACGATCCGCGCACGAAGCAGTACACGTTCGTCGACACGTGCTTCAGCACGCACCATCTGCAATTCGCGGAGGACGCGAACCACACGCTGTGGACGAGCGGCGGCGGACCTGTCGTCGGCTGGCTCGACACGCGCAAGTTCGACGAGACGGGCGATGCCGCCGCAGCGCAAGGCTGGGCGCCCTTCGTGCTCGATACGAACGGCAACGGCAAGCTCGATCGCTGGACGGAGCCGAATCAGCCGCTCGATCCGCAGCTCGATGCCCGCATTGCCGGCGGATTCTATGCCGTGATGCCGAATCCCGCGGACGGCTCGGTGTGGGGCTCCGTCGCGTTTCGCTATCCCGGCGCGTTGCTGCGGCTCGACCCGCGCACGAAGCTCACGGAGACGTACACGGTGCCGATGCCCGGCTACGGCGTGCGAGGCGCGGACATCGATCGCCATGGTGTCGTGTGGGTCTCGCTCGGCAGCGGACATCTCGGCGAGTTCGACCGGCGCAAGTGCAAGGCCCCGCTGAACGGGCCGAAGGCGACCGGCGACCATTGCCCCGAGGGCTGGCGGTTTCATCGCCTGCCCGGGCCGAGCTTCGCGGGCGATGGCGATGCGAGCGTGGAGTCCAGCTACTACGCATGGGTGGATCAACACGACACGCTGGGGCTGGGTGCGAATACGCCGATAGCCACGGGCAATTTGTTTGACGGCGTCCACGCGCTCGTCGCAGGCAAATTCGTCACGCTGCGTATTCCGTATCCGTTGGGCTTCTACATGAAGGGCTTCGAAGGCCGTATCGACGATGCGAAGGCGGGCTGGAAGGGCCGCGGCTTGTGGGTGCCGAGCGGCGACCGCACACCCTGGCACAAGGAAGGCGGTAAGGGCACGCGGCCGCTCGTCGTGCATTTCCAGATGCGCCAGTCGCCGCTCGATCACTGACGCCTCGCAAGTCGCTCCGCCGAACAGGAGCGCTTGATCGCGACGCGGCAATCGCGCCGCACATTGGCAACTCCTCCGGTGCGCCAAGCGTTCTTTCCACACGAGATCGCGTTCCGGCACTGGAGGGGACGCCCATGAAAATTCCGAGCGTGAAGGTTGGCGACTGGTACCTCGACCGAGACAAGCACGATTTCTTGTGCGTCATCGGCATTCACAAGGAGGAAGGCATCGTCGACATACGCGACGAATACGGCGAAATCGACGAGATCGACTTCGACGAATGGGAAGGAATGGATCTGGTGCTGTGCGCGACGCCGCGTGACTGGAAGCAGAGCGACGACGATTTGGACGAACTCGACGACGAGCTCGATAAGCTCGATACCGGCCCGAAGCCCACCGTCGACTGACGTTCAGCGCACTTCGGGCAAGCCGCCGACGAGACCTTGCGGCGACAGCAGCACTTGCCACAGTTGAATGCGTCGCGCCCTGAACGAGGCCGCGGACGACAACAGATAGAACTCCCACATGCGCTTGAAGCGCTCGCCATAGCGCGGCGCGATTTCCGGCCACCGCGCGCGAAAGCGCTCATGCCAGCTCAGCAAGGTGCGGTCGTAATACGGGCCGAACGAATGCCAGTCCTCCGCGACGAACAGGCCTTCGATCGCAGTCGAGATCTGCGCCATCGAGGGCAGCAGGGAGTTCGGAAAGATGTAACGCTCGATCCAGGGGTCGTTGACGCGCACGGAGACGTTGCTGCCGATCGTGTGCAGCAGGAACAAGCCATCGGCCGTCAGCAGCCGGCGTACGTGCTCGAAGTACGTTCGATAGTTGCGCAGACCGACGTGCTCGAACATGCCGATCGAGAACACGCGATCGAAGCGGTCCGAGAGCTCCCGATAGTCCTGCAACAGAATTCGCACGGGCAGGCCCTTGCAGCGTTCCTGCGCCGCCTCGGCCTGGTTCTTCGATACGGTCACGCCAGTGACGTGGACGCCGTAGCGTTCGGCCGCATACTGTGCCGCCCCGCCCCATCCGCAGCCGATGTCGAGCACACGCATGCCCGGCTCGAGCCGCAGCTTGCGACAGACGAGCTCGACCTTCGCTTCCTGCGCCTCATCGAGCGTCTGCGCGTCCTTCCAATAGGCGCAGCTGTAGATCATGCGACCGTCGAGCATGCGCTCGTAGAGATCGTCGCCGATGTCGTAGTGGTGCTGGCCGATGATGAATGCCCGCGCGGGCGATTGCGGATTGACGACGAAGGACTGCATCGCCGCGAAGAACCGACGCAACGTCGGCAGCTTCTGTTCCGCGGCGGCGCGGAACACGCGATACAGCATCTGGTCGAGGCGCTCGCATTCCCACTGGCCGTCCATGTACGCCTCGCCGACGCCGAGAGAGCCTCCTGCAAGTACGCGGCGGAAGAAGCTCGGATCGCGCACCTTGATGTCCCAGGGATTCGGGCCATCGAGCGCCACCTGCGTTCCTTCCAACAATGATTCAATGGCAGCTCGAGCGGGCAACATGACGTACCTTCGCGCAGCGAAACCAGAGACCCATGTCAACGAATGTCACGCACGTGTAAGCGTCGCGCTGGCGCTCGCCGCATGTCAAGCAGTGCGAATCACACCGGCGGCGGATTGCGGTCGGCGAACCCGCGCTGATGCCAATAGGGATACGGTAGCGTCGTTGCACTCGCTGCATCGAGCTTCGCGATCTGCTCCGCCGTCAGTTGCCAGCCGACCGCCCCGAGGTTCTGGCGCAGTTGCTCCTCGTTGCGCGCGCCGATGATGACCGTCGCGACCGTGGGCCGCTGCAGCAGCCAGTTGAGCGCGATCTGCGGCACTGTCCTGCCCGTCTCTTGCGCGATCTCATCGAGCGCATCCACGACTCGATATAGCAATTCGTCCGGCACGGGTGGACCCTTGTCGACGGCCACCTTGGCCTGCAGGCGGCTTTTTTCGGGCAGCGGCTGACCGCGACGGATCTTGCCGGTGAGCCGTCCCCACCCCAGCGGGCTCCACACGACGGCGCTCACGCCATGCTTCAGTCCGAGCGGCATGAGCTCCCATTCGTAGTCCCGGCCGATCAGCGAGTAGTACGCCTGATGCGCGACATGCCGCGCCCAGCCGTAGCGCTCGGAGACGGCGAGCGACTCCATCAAATGCCAGCCGGAAAAATTCGAGGCGCCGATATAGCGGATCTTGCCGGCGCGCACGAGGTCATCGAGCGTGCTGAGCGCCTCGACGATGGGCGTCTTCGCGTCGAAGCCGTGCAGCTGATAGAGATCGATGTAATCGGTGCCGAGTCGCTTGAGGCTCGCATCGACGGCCCTGATGATCGCGAAGCGCGACGAGCCGACGTCGTTCGGCCCTGGGCCGACGCGGAACGTGCCCTTCGTGGAGATGAGCACTTGATCGCGCCGCCCGCGAATCGCGGCGCCGAGAATTTCCTCCGCCGCGCCGCTCGAATAGATGTCGGCGGTATCGAACATGGTAAGACCGGCTTCGAGCGCAATGTCGACGAGGCGGGTTGCCTCTTTCACGTCCGTCTCGCCAAAGGATTTGAAGAATTCCCCGCGACCGCCGAACGTGCCGGTGCCGAGCGTCAGCACCGGGACCATGAAGCCCGATGCACCGAGTTGCCTGAATTCCATCGCAGCCTCCATCTGAAACGAGCCGGGAGTGTGCGCGAACTACTCTTGAAAGTGCGGCAAGGCAATCGTGCCTTGGGGACTGACAATGCCGCACGACCATGGAATCCTGACGCATCCCGACACGACGACCCACTACAATCAGCCTGTGATTACCCGCGGATTCATCCTTCAAGCCAGCTATCGCGTACAAACGAGCCAGAACGGCGCGCGTGTGCCCGTCATCCACATCTACGGCCGCCTCGAAGACGGCGGTACGTTTCTCGTACGCGACGATCGACAGCGCCCGCACTTTTATATCCGCGCGGCGGATGTAGAGCGCGCTCGCGCGCTGCGCATCCCGCTGCCCGAGAGCACCGACCAGCGCACCTTCGCCGACGAGCCCGTCGTGCGCCTCGAAGCGCACGAGCCCGGCGATGTTCCCGCCATTCGCGATCGACTGCATGCCGCGGGCATCGACACCTACGAAGCGGACGTTCGCTTCGCGGTGCGCTATTTGATCGAGCGCGGCATCAAGGGCGGCTGCGAGATCGACGGCGAAGCGACGCGCGGCCCCGGCGGCATGCTCGTCTTCGACAATCCCACCGTACTGTCCGCGACCGTCAAGGTGGAGCCGCGCGTGCTCGCCTTCGACATCGAAACCGATGGCGATCGGCTGCTGGCCATCTCGCTGTATGCGCCGGGACTCGACGAAGTCCTCGTCGTCGACACGGCGAATCGGCCGATGCCGGCGCACGCCACCGCGTGCGACAGCGAGTACGCGGCATTGCAGGCGTTTTGCGATCGCATCGCCGTCGTGGATCCGGACGTGATCACGGGCTGGAATACGATCGACTTCGATTTCACGATGCTGCAGAAGATCGCGGCGCGCGTGCGGCACCCCTTCGAATTCGGCCGCGATGCCGGCGCGATCCGCATTCGCAAGCCCGAAGGCTACTTCGGCAGCGGCCAGGCGAGCGTGCCGGGACGACTCGTGCTCGACGGCATCGATCTGCTGCGCGGCGCGTTCGTGCGCATGGAGGATTACTCGCTCGATGCCGTCGCGCGCCACGTGCTCGGCGAGGGCAAGGCCGTGCACGGCGATGTGCGCGATCGCCTGGGCGAGATCCTGCACAACTACGCGCACGATCTACCGGCATTTGCGCTGTACGCACGCACCGACGCGCGGCTCGCCTACCAGATCGTCGAGAAGCTCGACCTCGTGCGGCTCGCCTTCGCACGCAGCGAGCTCGCGGGCATGACACCGGATCGCGTCGCCGCGAGCATCGCCTCCTTCGACTTCGTGTATTTGAGCGAGCTCGAGCGCAAGCGCATCGTCGCGCCGTCCGTGCGCGGCGACGACTCGCGGGTTCACGCAGCCCAGCAAGGCGGACATGTCCTCGAGCCGATGGCGGGCCTGCATCGCAACGTCTGGGTATTCGATTTCAAGAGCCTGTATCCCAGCGTCATTCGCACGTTCAACATCGATCCGCTCTCCTACGTGGCCGAACCGCGCGCCGGAGAGGATCTGATCGACACGCCGGGCGGAAGATTCCGGCGCGACCCGGCGATCCTGCCGCGCCTGCTCGACGACCTGTTTCCGCGGCGCGAGGCCGCGAAGAAGGCCGGCGACGAGGTCGCCTCGAACGCAATCAAGATTCTGATGAACTCGTTCTACGGCGTGCTCGGTACGCCCGCGTGCCGCTTCTACAATCCGGCGCTCGCGAACTCGATCACCGGCATGGGCCGCGAGATGCTGCTGTGGTCGAAGCGCTGGTTCGAAGCACGCGGCTTCACCGTGCTGTACGGCGATACGGACAGCTTGTTCGTGCGCTCGGGCATCGCCGATCCGCAGCAGGCGCGCATCGAAGGCCGCGAACTCGCTCAGGATCTGAGCGCGGACATCGCCGAGCACATTCGCGTGCGGTGGCTCGTGAAGAGCAAGCTCGAGCTCAAGTACGAGAAGCTGTATCTGCGCCTGTTCCTATCGCGCGCGCGCCACAGTGCGCGCGGCGCGAGCAAGCGTTATGCGGGCTTGCGGCAAGGCGCGCACGGCGACGATGCCGTCGAATTCGTCGGCATGGAAGTCGTGCGCAGCGATTGGACGCCGCTCGCGAAACAGGTGCAGCGCGAGCTGTATCAGCGCCTGTTCTCGGATCAGGCCGTCGACAAATATCTGGAGGATGTCGTGCGGCAGGTGCGCGACGGCAAGCTCGACGACCTGCTCGTGTATCGCAAGAACCTGCGCAAGGGCGCAGAGGAATACACGGCGACGACGCCGCCTCACGTCGCCGCGGCGCGCAAGTCGAGCGCTGCCCTCGGCCGCTCGATCAGCTACGTCATGACGACCGACGGCCCCGAGCCGATCGACAACGTGGTGAGCCCGCTCGATCGCGAGCACTACGTCGTGAAGCAGGTGAAGCCGGTCGCGGAGCCCGTGCTCGACACCTTGGGACTCAACTTCGAGCAGGTCATCGGCGACGTGCGGCAGATGGATTTGCTGTCGCTGCTCTAGCGGAGAAGGCGACGCCGCGCCGGCTCGCGCGCTGCCGCTTGCGAATCTGTACCGATCCTTGCGTGTGCGTTCGATCCGCGATCGTCTGGACAGCCGCGTCCAGCGATGCTCAACGGCCGCCGGACACCTCGATGAACGTTCCCGTGACGTAAGAGGCTGCGTCGGACAGCAGCCATAGAATTGGCCGCGCGACTTCGTCGGCATTGCCGCCGCGCTGCATTGGTGTCGATGACTTCAGGCGATCGACGCGCCCCGGCTCGCCGCCGCTTGCGTGCATATCGGTGTAGATGAGGCCCGGCCGCACGGCATTCACGCGAATGCCCTCGCCGGCCACCTCCTTCGCGAGGCCGAGAGTGAACGTGTCGATCGCTCCCTTCGACGCAGCGTAGTCGACGTATTCGTTCGGCGAGCCGAGCCGTGATGCCATCGACGAGACATTGACAATCGCGCCGCCCTGGCCGCCGTGCTGCGTGGACATGCGCTTCACCGCTTCGCGCGCGCAAAGCATCGAGCCGATGACATTCGTCGCGAGCACGCGCTGCATCCTCTCGACCGTCATGTCCGCGACGCGCGTCTGGCGCTCGAGGATGCCGGCATTGTTCACGAGTGCGGTCACGGGGCCGAGCTCACGGTCGATCGTCTGGAAGAGCCGCAGGACATCGGATTCGCGCGAGACGTCGGCCTGGATGGCGATCGCCTTGCCGCCCTTGGCGCTGATGTCCTGCACGATGGCGTGGGCCGCGGCCTCATCGGCCCGGTAGTTCACGCACACCTGATAGCCCTCCGCCGCCGCGAGATGTGCGGTTGCGGCGCCGATGCCACGGCTTGCGCCGGTGATGAGGATGATCTTGCTCATGGCCCTGGTTGCTCGTGAGGATCGGGCTGATCGTCGCCTCGGCGCAGGGCAAGGTACAGGCACAGTTTCGGCGGAACCCGGCGGGTCACAGCGAAGGGACGAGCCATGCGCGGTAAGTTGGTTTAGACTGCGCCTCCCCTGCGCGGCCGTAGCTCAGTTGGATAGAGTACCTGGCTTCGAACCAGGTGGTCGGGGGTTCGAATCCCTCCGGCCGCGCCAATCCCCATACGTCCAGTCCTCACACGCACGAGATGCACGACCTCCCCGCCTGCCCGAGCTGCGGCTCCAAGCTCACCTATGAAGAGTCAGGCCAGTACGTTTGTCCTGAGTGTGCGCATGAGTGGTCCAAGAGCGCCGCTGCCGAACCGGAAGCTCAGGAAGGCCCGCGCACGGTGCGCGATGCCGTCGGCAACGAACTACGCGATGGCGATGCGGTGACGGTCATCAAGGACCTGAAAGTGAGGGGCACTTCACTGGTCGTGAAGATGGGCACGAAGGTGAAGAACATCCGACTCGTCGAGGGCGATCACGATATCGACTGAAAGATCGACGGAATCGGGGCGATGAAGCTGAAGTCGGAGTTTGTGAAGAGGGCCTAGCGAAGATTGGATCGCCCCTGCGCTCCGGGGCGTGCAGGCTGATGGCTTGCACTTGTCGTGGCCTTTCGCGAACGTCGTGCTGCCGGAGCTTCGCAGGTTTCCCTGGTCTCCGCAGGACCAGGATCAACTGAGCCGTCTCTGCCGGAACTGCGGCAGCCTCGGCCAAAAGCATCGGGCTTCTGTTCTGGGCACCCTCTAGCTCCATCGCGCACACGACCCTAGCCGACGCGTGATCACAGGCTCCGAGTTATGAAGTCTCCCGTAGGGAGCAGCAACGAGTTGCTGAATAGACAGATTTATTTCTGACGTCCGTGAACGCGCAGGACGCCACCTTTCCTGGTCTTCGCGTCGCTTTAAAACATCAATCAGCGCCCGCGCAACCGCTGACGTGACCCTGGCAGCCAAATATGCCAGCGCGGCTACGACGCCGAGAGGAAGCACAAAAGAAAGTTGTTCGTGGTTCGTAAGCGCTTGGTTCAACGGCACGCCTGCGGGGATGTCCAATAGGCTCGCGAGCCCCCACCCAAACAAGACTACGAACGCCCCAAGACACGCCGAAAAGAAGTAGCCATGCGTTTTCCAAGGATCCTTCGACATCCTGAATAGCCAGCGCTATCTCATTGGTTCTTTGCGCGGCGGAGGTGGTGTTTGAGGCGAGGTGTTCTCTGCAGATACGGTCCTAGCCACTGCGACAGTACCACCTATGAACGCTGCCGCAGCCACTTCGGCCTTGTTTCGCAACTCCGCTAAATCGATCAGACCCACGACCCGCCGCTCGTAAAAGAGCGCCGTTTTGGCTTGGCGAAATGCAAGATAGAGATCAGTGAGAGGCGCTGAGATTGGAATAGCAATCTCCTAGAAGAGCTCGGCGTGATGATGCGGGCTCCTGGAATTCAGGATTGAACCCGCTCTCTCGTTCTGCGGCAAGACCCCCGAAGCATTCCGCGCTCACATCAAGTATCGATGCGATACCCGCGTCGTTCACAACATATCCCCAAGGGAGAACCTCAGCGGGAGAACGACAATGCGACGGATCGTCGGCAAGGAATTCGTGATGTCCTTCAGGCGCCAGGGCGGATCCATCATCACGGCGCGCGTAGACGTCTGGCGTGCCGAGGGCGATCAATGGAAGCACGTGGCCGAGCTGCCCTTCGATCGCCCGGTGGTCGACGTGGAGCGCCAATCGCGGCAGCTGCCCGCGGGGGAATACACCTGCGTTTTCCAGTGCTTCGTCGAGGAATCGCTCAACGGCAGATACGACTTCGAGCTCGCCGTTGACGACGCCGTAACCTATGCGGACAACGGCGATGTGAACACGACGGCCGCGAGCAACGACTCGAAGGTGTACAAGGACCAGTTCATTCTCGAGGTGCAATGATGGCCGCGAACACTCGCGCACTCGCGCCGATTCTCGCCCTGCTGTCCGTTGCCCCTTGCTGGAGCGCAGAGGAATCATCGAACGCCGCAGCCGTGTTCAATGCCGACGGCAACAAGAATTGGTCCGACTACCTCGTCGATGTCGCTGGCGGGCCCGTCTCCGCCGCTGGCATCGTCGGCATTTCGGGTGAAAGCGTGACCGTGATCGAGAACGTCCGGGGTGCCACCGTCGCCATCAACGGCTTGCTGGCGAACGACTCGGACGAAAATCTTGGACTGTCGATCACGCCGGCACGAACGATTCTCGCGCCGATGGATCTGTCCGCGTACAACGAGTCTGTATGGATGCGTCTGATCGGCTCGTTGACCGCGAGTTATGCACGCGCGACGGGCGCGATCGACGCCACACACTTCGAGCGCACCGGCTACGCAATCGATACGAATGCGTTTTTCAATTGGTACGACGATCCGATCCTGGCCTTCTCGAATTCGGACTGCGTTCGCACGATCTTGAGCCGTGACGATGGCCTGCCCTCGGCCGCTCCTGAAATGCCCGCAGGACCTCCAACGACGCAACCACGAGCGGAGCCAGCCACGGAAGGAGCGCAGACCCCCGCGACGAACCAGAACGCGGAACAGGTTGCCGCGATCAAGCAGCGCTCGGCCAAATGTCGCGAGAAGACACTCGCGGCAATGCGCTGGAATCGATCGCTGATCTCGTTCGCCTATGGCGATGGCCGCATTCGACCGAAAGATGGGAGCACAGGTTCGCGCTCGTTAGGGCGAACGTTCGCGACCAACGTCGTGTATGGCTTCGACCATTTCGGCACGATGAAGGACTCCTTCGCACTCTCGCTGAGTTATCGCAGGAGCGAAGACGAGCCGGTGCTCGAAACGCTCACGAGCGCACAAGTCGTCACGAAGAATTCCAGCTTGTTCGTCGCTCGACTGTCCGGCGGAACCGCTTCCTATCGCGTTCTGGCCGAAGTCAGCAACGCGAGATCTCACGACATCACGGCCTCGCAACGAGCCTTCAAGCGGGCACTCGGACTCGACCTCAAAGTAATGGATGGCACGTGGCTGACCGCACGGTTCGGCAAGCAGCGGAAGATCGACGGAACGGGCGATGAAACCGCCACATTGGTCGGCTTGAGCTTCAGCCCGAAGGCGTTGTTGTCGCCGTGAGCGCTAC
This sequence comes from Pseudomonadota bacterium, assembly GCA_023428645.1. Taxonomy (GTDB): domain Bacteria; phylum Pseudomonadota; class Gammaproteobacteria; order Steroidobacterales; family Steroidobacteraceae; genus Steroidobacter. Next base: position 3,241 of record JAEYXD010000120.1, on the reverse strand, counting down.
GGATGGGCGGACGACGGATCGAACTCGAGATTGCGATCGCGAGGCGGACGATCGAAGCAGCCTTGCCGTCGATTCATCGATCCGAAGGGTGCTCCGCGAGGTGAATATCGAACCCGTGTCGCCCTACGCTCAAGCCCTCCTTCAGCTCCATCGAGGGGATCTCGTAGTCGCCGCCGTTCTGCATGCGGTAAGAAATGGGCTGCGCCGTCCACAATGTGTCGAGTCGGCCGCCGAGCTCTGCTAGCGATTCGTTATAACGAGCCTCGTCGAGCTTGCCCGTGCGATAGATGACGACCGGCCGTAGCACGTCGAACCCCGCGTAATAGAGCATGCCGTGGTTGATCGGAAACAACAGATCGTCCATGCGCCCGTTGATCCCCCGCGCAGAGTAATGCGACGCCCATCCTCCCGTCGTCACGATCAGCATCGCGCGCTTGCCCTTGAACTTCCCTTCGCCATAACGATCGCCCCACCTGCGATCGGAGTGCTCGCCGACGCCGTACGCGAGTCCGTAGGCGTACACGCGATCGATCCAGCCCTTGAGAATCGCCGGCATCGAGAACCACCAGAGCGGAAACTGCAGGAGGAGCGCATCCGCCCACTGCAGCTTGCGCTGTTCGGCAGCGATATCCGGCGACTGCGCATCGGCTTCATAGGCGCGCTTCGATGCGGCCTCCACTTTCAGAATCGAGCCAGGCTCGAGGTTGAGGAAATCGGCGCGGTCGACGGTCGCCTTCCAATTCATCGCATAGAGATCCGAGACGGTGACTTCGTGGCCGGCGCGCCGCAACCGCTCGACGGCGTACCCACGTAGCGCACCATTCAGCGAACGCGGTTCCGGATGGGCAGAGACAATCAATACGTTCATGTGAGATACCCGCAGGAATGCATGCGGGCACTATGGGATCCGTCCGGCTATAGTGGAAATGAATAATCCGGATATCCCATATAGCGATGAACAATTTCAGGCGGATCGACTTGAACCTGCTCATCACGTTGGAAACTCTGCTGACCGAGCGCAGCGTCACGCGCACGGCCAGGCGGCTGCACCTGAGTCAGCCCTCGGTGAGCGTCCAGTTGCGTAGGCTGCGCGAGATCTTCTCCGATCCGCTCTTGGTTTCGTCTCACGGGCGTGGCGGCATGCTGCCGACGACGCGCGCGCAAGCGCTGCTGCCGGAAGTACGTTCGGCTTTGGAGCAGATTCGTCGCGTCGTCGCACCGAGCGCGCCATTCGATCCCCGCACCTCGCAAGTCACCTGGCAGATCGCAGCGGCCGACTACGCCGAGTACGCGATCTTGTTGCCGCTGATGCCGACGCTACGGCGTGCGGCGCCGGGAATGCGCATCTCGGTGCGACAGGCAGGTCATGCGCAGATCTATCGGCAGCTCGACAGCGGCGCGATCGATCTCGCCCTGCTCGCAATGGACGCGGCGCCCGATCACTTGCATCGTCAGGTGCTCTATAAAGAGGAATATGTGCTGATCGCCCGCAAGCGACACCCTGCGCTCAAGCGCAGACTGACGCTCGATACGTTCACGAAGCTCGAGCACGTCGTGGTTTCACCGGAGGGCGGCGGCTTCAAGGGCGTCACCGATACGATGCTGGAAAGCCGCGGGCGCAAGCGCGAAGTGATGCTCTCCACGCAGCACTTTCTGCTCGTCCCCGAAATCGTGGCGCAGACCGACCTGGTCGCGATCACTCCCTTACGATTGGTCGCCAACCGCGCTGATCGGCTGCAGATCCTCGCCCCACCCCTGCGCATTCCGTCGTATGAGATGGGCATGATCTGGCACGATCGCTCGCACATGGATCCAGCGCATGCGTGGCTTCGTGCTAGCGTTCGCGAGCAATTCGAGCCAGTCGGGTGACCGTCTTCTTCGCGTGTTAGGGATAGCTGGACCACGATCCCGCACAAGTCCCGCACTCTCCACGCGCTGTCACACCGAGGAACGCTCGCGCTTCCCGTGTCCGCAGCCCAAGAGGGCAGCCTGGACTGGAAAGGAAAGCGCTGAGCATGCCGAGGCCAATGCCTGCGTCAGCGACGATGGTGTGCTGCAGGAATTGAGTGGTCGCACCAGGTGCGGCGTTCGGCGCTGAATCATCAAGCGCCGGGTTATCGCGCCTGCTGCAAGGATGCGATTGTGCTGAATGGAGCGCGAGACTGCCGGCTCTGTTGGATGCCACGGCTCGCCTAGATACGCTGTTGTTGGACTCGCTTCGAGAGGGCCTCGGCGCTTTCCTTTCTCTCACTGTATCGATCGACGAGGTACGGCGAGATGCTCCGCGTCAGAAGCGTGAATTTTACGAGTTCTTCGGTCACGTCGACGACGCGTTCATAAAGCGACGAGGGCTTCATGCGCCCCGCATCGTCGAACTCTTGATATGCCTTCGGCACCGACGACTGATTCGGGATCGTGATCATTCGCATCCAGCGCCCCAACACGCGCATTTGATTCACAGCGTTGAACGATTGCGAGCCGCCCGATACCTGCATGACGGCAAGCGTCTTTCCTTGCGTCGGTCGGACCGCACCGGAATTCAGAGGAATCCAATCGATCTGGGATTTCAGGATCCCGGACATTGCGCCATGGCGTTCCGGCGAGCTCCAGACCATTCCCTCGGACCACGCCACCAAGCCTCGCAGTTCCTGAACTTTCGGATGCTCGACTGGCGCATCGTCAGGGAGCGGCAATCCAGATGGATCAAAGAAGCGGACCTCTGCGCCGTATGCCACCAACAGTCGGCCCGCCTCTTCGGCAAGGAGGCGACTGTACGATCGCTGTCGAGTCGAACCGTACATCAGCAGGATGCGAGGTGGGTGAGCAAGCGGCCTCGGAACCAGCTGTTCAAACTCGGGGCGCCGAAAATGTTCGGCACTGACATTCGGTAGATCCACCATCGCTTCGACCATCACTCGATACTCCGACTCTCGTACGCGCTCGGTACCACTACTCGATGGCTTGCCGCCATCCAGTCACACGCAAGCGCGATGGAGGAGGCCACTGCACAAAGCAGCAACTGAGCTTGCATTGACAGCCCGACGCTCAACCCGGCCGCGAACAGCGCGGGTGCAATCGCCTTCGTGAGAAGCTCGGATGCGAGCGTACCGAGCATTTCTCCATGACGATGTGCGTCGAACAACTCGATCGGCACACTCCACGCGCGATCGGGAGAATTCCGTTCGATGCGCCGTAGCAAGTCACAAATTGCTGTCGCCCGGAGCTGACGCCAGCACTGATG
>JAEYXD010000079.1 GCA_023428645.1 Pseudomonadota bacterium | reverse complement strand
TGCCGTTGCGCCCAATCACTCAAGGACAACGACGGATCGACCGTGAGATCCTGGGCCAATCGCTCGGGCCAATCGTGCTCCTGTCGGGTCGCGACTTCGAGCGAGGCGGCAAGCGCGGCCGAAGCTTCCCACGGATCTCGCTCCGCGAGTCGCACCAGAGCGTCGATGTCCGCCGCGGCGAACAAACCTTCTTTGAAATGATCGTTCCAGGGCAACCGCAGGATGCGCGGCGCAATCAGGCGAGCGGCCCAGTTGCAATGGCAGTCGAAGCTGCCGTGCAACAGTACGTCGCCGGGCCTGACATGAAAGCGGCCGGCGAAACTCGCCTCGGTAAAGCGACCGGAGAGAACGATGGTTGCATAACCTTCGCGGTGGCGATGGCGCGGCAATGTACAGCCGCTCGGCAGTGTTTCCACACCGGCCTTGATGGCGCGGTATTGCGGCGTCGGCACGTGGGGCTCGCCTGGTTGCCAGCGTCCGAAGATTGCAACACAGCGGCGCCTGCCGATTCAATGGCACCCAAGGCGAATTCACGTCACGCCGAGCGGCGTAATGCGCGGGTCAACTCCGTTCAAGCCAGGCCGCGTATATCCGGTTTTTACTCCGCGGTATTCCGCGTTTCCGACGCCAAGAGCGTCGCGATTCAGCAGGGCTGAGCTATCGGCCCGGGAGAATGTTCGTGGCACGAGTGGATGCACGTGCGCTAGTTGGCGCTTGTCGGGTCATGCTCTGTCTGTTCGCGTCGTGCGCGGCGAGCGCCACGCCCGAACCCGACGTGTTCGTGATCGGTTCGCTGCACGAACTGCATGCGAGTGAACCCGCATTTCCCTACGAAACACTGCGACAGCTGCTGCTGCGGATCGAGCCCGAGGTATTGGTGCTGGAAGTGCGGCCGGATGAATTGGAGCAACGATCCACGACGCCGGGTCGTCCCGAATATCCGGCCGTGCTGTGGCCGTTGCTGAAAGGAACACACATCGTCGCGATCGCGATGGAGCCCGGCGGCGATGATTTTCGTCGCATCAGCAGCGCCGCACGAGCGAGCGTCGAGCGTGCGACGGCGCAAGATCCGGCGAGCGCAAAGTCCCTCGACAGTCTCGACCGTTCGCTCGAAGTGGCCTTGCAGGCTCACTGGGTTGATGCAGCCGATTCCCAGGATGCCGTCACCGCGGCTCTGGCTCGCGCGGTGGCGTTGGTGCGGGAGCAAAAGCTCGGCGAAGCATATGTCGCGGCGCAATCAGAGTGGGACGGCTTCATGGCGGCGCGAGCCGTCGAGGCAGTCGTAAACAATCCGCGGAAGCGAATCGTCGTGCTAGGCAGCTATCGCAACCGAGCCCTGCTGACAGATGCAATCCGGCGCGTCGCGCCCGAGCGACTCGTGGACGTTGCCACCTATATGACAAAGGCGCAGTCGGCCGGCGGTTACTGAGCGGCCAGCGCAAGCGCGAACGCTGCATGATCGAGATAGTCGCGCGATTCGACGATCTGGCCATCCCGCACGCGCATGACGAAGACACAGGGGCAGCAGAAGCCTTGGCCCGACCGCAAGTTCTGGCCGCGATATTCGAACTCGGCCACGATAACTTCGGGATCGTTCGTGACGTGGATGCGAATATTCTCCGCCGCGAAACGCAGCGTTTCGGCGGCCACGGCCGCGGCTGCGAAATGTTGCGCCACCGCTTCGCGCGACAGCAGCGGTACCGCAGTTCGCGACATTGGATGCCGGACATCGGTGTGCCGCGCATACAAGTTCGACAACTCGGTCCATCGCTGAGCTGCAACGCCTTCGACGAGGCTCATGAAAACGTCACTTGGACTTGCCATGCGATACTCGCTGCGTGCGGTTGATCGAGGTCACGATGAGCCACGACGACTTCACAGGACGCGCTCAGCCTCTCTATCGGATACGTGTCGTCGCGTTTATCGGTCGCGATGATACGTCAACGTCGTGCTGCGCGGCGCACACCCTCATTGCGACTTGAACGTACGAGGTCACGGCCTTTGGGTTCACGGTTAGTATGCGCGGCCTACCGACAATATCTTCGCAAGGAGCACGCATGAGATTCCTCGCTGTCTGCCTGTTGGCGCTGAGCGGGTGTGCGCTGGCCGCGCCCGACGAAAGCTCGGAGCAGCATGCCAAGGAGGAGCTGCGCCGGATTTGCCAGGAACTGATCGATGCGGTCGCGCCCGGCGAGGTCGAGGTCTGGCGCAAGTATCTGCACGAGCGCCTGATCCATGTCGACGAAAATGGCGTGGTGCGCAACAAGGCGGAGTTGCTGAAGGAGCTGGCGCCGTTACCGCCCGGCCTGGTCGGCAGCATATCGATCGATCGGTTCGTCGCTGAAATACACGGCGAAGTGGCGGTGCTCGCGTACGAGATGCAGGAGCACCTTGACTATCACGGACAGGTTTTGCGCAGCCGCTTTCGCGCCAGCGACACCTGGCTGAAAGGCCCGCAAGGCTGGCGCCTGATCAATCAGCAGGTCGGCGCCGTTCTCAAGGACCCACCGAGCATCCAGCTCACGCAGCAACAACTCTGTTCCTACAGCGGCACCTTCGTTCTGACAGAGCAAATGGTCACGGTGGTGCGATGTACGGCGAGCGAGCTGATTGCCGAGCGGACCGGCAGGAAACCCGCCACCTATCTTCCAGAAGTGGCGGATGTGTTCTTCGAGGCGGGCCAGCCCCGTTCCCGCAGGATCTTTCAGCGTGATGCCGCCGGCAGGATTACCGGTTTCGTAGATCGCCGCGAGGGCGAGGACATTCACTGGCGGAAACGCTCCCCGGAGTGAGCTCGCGTCGGTGCCTATGCGACTGAGCCGCGAGCCTGCGCGCTCAATCAACGCGTATCGTGCACGGATGCGGAAGCGGTAGCGGGCCCTAACGGCTCGGGAACACGATTCTCGATCGCCGGAATCGTCTGCAGATACTTGAACACCGCTTCGAGATCTTCATCCGTCATGTTCTTGTACATCGCAATGGGCATCGGCGGCAGGACGGGCCGACCGCGACCCATGTGGCGCCCTGTGCGCATCGTGTCTTTGAAGTTGCGCAGCGACCAGCGGCCCAAACCGGTCTCGCGATCCGGCGTGAGATTCGCCGTGAAGCTCACGCCCCATGGCCCCGAGAACGCGGTGTTCGTCCAAGTCGTCATGACGAGCCAGGGTTCCTTGGGCGGTTCGGCTGCAGTCACGAGCACGCCCGCTGGGTGACCCGAGAGCACGCGGCTCATGTCTGGCTCAGGACCGTTCGGTCCCGCCTTGAACGGCGTATGACAGTCGTTGCAGGCGGCGATGGTCACGAGGTACTTGCCGCGCGCCACTTGATCCGCGTGGCGCTCATCGGCAGTGGCTGTGCCTGCCGCTGCGACTGTGACTGCGGACAGCGCGAGCACGCGTAACAGCGAATGCGTCGATCGACGGGGCTTCATTCAGACGGTTCCTTCTGAAATTTCAGGTCGTGGTTGATCCAGCGCTCGATGAGCACCAAGGCTTTTGCATCCGGCGTCGCGGTGCCGAGCGGCGGCATTTGTACGCGTGGATCGCGCGTACGCATGCGCATCGGCAGCACGCTCGCGCCAGCGTCGCCCGGCGCGATGAGCGTGTTGACCTGCGGCGCGCCAGGCATGCGGAAGCGGCTGTCCGCGCTGATCAGCGAGCGCAGCACCGTGTCGGCGCTGGTCGGATCCGCGACCTGCTGCACAAGCTGCACGCCGATCGGAATCGACGCCCCCGAGTCCGGATCGCCATGGCAGTAGCCGCAGTTGCCGTGTAGATAGCCCAGCACGGCGCGCTCATTCGCCGAACTCGCGACGATGCGCGGCGGTTTTTCGATGAGCGTCTGTGGCAGGTTGCGCACGAGACCGCGCGCGACGAGCGTGCGCAGATCGACATCGCCAGCACGCACGGGCTCGGCATGCGGCGCCAGCGGGTCGCGGTCCGGCGAAAGTTGCAGTGCGCTGAAGCCGAGCGCCGGCCCCGCCGCGCCCTCATGGCACGCCCGACAGTCCGGCTCGGATGGAATCGTGTAGCTGCGAGCGTTGCCCAGTTGTAGCGACGCGATGCCCGCGGCGGGCGCCAGGAGCGCATCGCTCCCGTCTTCACGCCAGACGTAGGTGGCATAGCGCCATGAGCCATCCTGTTGCCGCTCGATGAGACGAGTCTCGACGCGACGCTCGCCGACCGAGAACTCCTTCCACAGCCGTGTACCCGGCGGCATTTCCCACGCATCGGCGCGCGAGGCATCGACGAACGTGCCTCGCGGCAGATGGATCCAGCGCCGTTTCGTCGCGTCATCCGACCACAACGGATACTGCGGCGTGAAGGACAGGTTCTCCGCGCTGACGGTCGTCGAGCCGTTCACGAACAACCCCGTTGCGCTGAGGTGTTGCGGTAGCGGCGTCTCGCGCGTGCGCGACTCGCCGAACGCAGCGCACGCAATGCCCACGAACAGGAGGATCGACATCGCGACACGCGCCTTGGGCTTCATGGCGACCTGGCTCCCGCTCCCGAGTGAATGGCCGCGGGAATTCATGCGGCTCTCCGTTTGTGTTCCACGCGAAGCTCGTCGAGCGAACCTGCCCAGCGGGTGATCCAAATAGGCATCGGTTCTGGTGGCACCACCACACCCAAAGCGTTGGCAACGTCTCGGGTCGCGATGGTTCCGGTCGAGCTGCGGATCACGGCACGTACGATCGCTTCGGCGATCAGCGTCCCCCTTGCGTCGTTGCGCACCACTCGATGGCGCACGAAGAACGTGGTCTCGTCCCAGCCGATGAGCTGGGTCTCGATCGAGAATCTGTGAAACGGCAGCAACGCGCGATGGAACTGAATCGTCGAAGCCACGACCACCGGCCACCAGGCCCGGCGTCGGAAGACCGAGACGTAGCGGGAGCGAATCGCGTGATCGACGCGTGCAACATCCATGAGGGAGAAGTACTTGCCATTGTTCACGTGTCCCAGCGCGTCGAGATCGCTCGGCATCACGATGAAGGGTGTCGAGCACAACCCGGTCACATGAACTCGCGAGCGGCGCCAGCCGATCACACACGTCAGCAGCAGACGGAGCCACAGATTCACGGTAGACCTCGCTCGCGATGCTGCCGCGACTTTGCGACCAGCGTGACGCGGCGGCCGCCGTTCGGCGTGGCGCGGCATACGCACACGTGGCGACGACGTACCGACGCGGTCGTGAACAGGAGGAATGCATCGAGCATCTGGGCGGCCCTACATTTGAGTCAAATGCAACCCGACGCCGACGAACACACCGCCCGTCACCCTATCGATCACGGGCAGCATGCCGGGCCTGCCCAGCTGCTGACGCACGGACTCGGCCATGACCGCGAGCACGATGAGCCACACGACCGCCAGGACGACATGAATGCCGGCCAGCACGATGGACAGCGCCGCCAACGGCTCCGCCGCGGGAACGAACTGAGGCAGCACAGTGATATAGAACAAACCCACCTTGGGGTTTAAGACGTTCGTCGTGAAGCCGCGTCTGGCTGCACACCAGAGCGATCTGCGCGGCACGCTGTCGCCGACGGCCATCTCCGCAAGCGATCGCCGCGGCCGAACGAGCAGATTGACGCCAACCCAGACGAGATAGCCTGCACCGGTGATTTTCAGTATCGCGAGCGCAGCAGGCGACGCGAACAAGAGCGCACCCAGCCCGAGCGCCGCGGCGGTTCCCCAGCACAGACATCCGACACCGATACCGAGCGCGGCAGAGATGCCGTGTCGCGATCCGGAAAGCGCAGCCGTACGGAGCACGACGGCGGTATCCAGACCCGGCGTCACCGTCAGGATGGCGGTAGTGGCGATGAAGGCGAGAAGATTCTCAGGACTCATATGAAGCCAGAGGTTTGGGAAGCGGCGCGTGTCGAGCGCCACGTGGAGGACTCGCGCGAACATACGACCGTCTCCCCGCAGCAGGTGTTAAGAGCTGCAGCGAGGCGCGAATCGAATAGCGCAAACTTCACAACCCTTAACGCGATCCTCGCGGATCATTTCAGCCCGTCGCACTCAGGGCAGAGAAAGGAATTCGAGAGTTGACCACTTACGACGTGTTGGATCATGTAGCGGACAGCGTGAACCCGACGTTGGCCTTGCTGGCCCTGTCATTGCCATGGCTGCGGACTTATCGGTCGCGCTCGCCGTCGCCGTGGCTGCGAGTGTCAGCAACGCTGCTGTGCGTGGGCGTGGCGCACGCGGGACAAGCGTTCGATACGCTCACCGGCGCCTGGCCAGCGTACTCGCTCGACTACAGTGGGCACACGGCCGTGTGCGTTGCCTTGTTGGCGTCGCTCGGGCATCTCGGTCGCCCATGGATGCTCGCGAGCATTGCGATCGGCTCTGCTTATGCGGCGTTGATGATGTATCAGGGCTATCACACGCTCGCGGACATCCTGACTACGGCCATTCCGGTCGGGCTTGTTTGCATGGCTGTGTGGCGCTCGATGCCGGGGAGCGCTCACAGCGGAATTTCTTCGGCGACACGCGCAGACAATGAATGAATGAATGAATGAATGAATGAATGAATGAATGAGCGCTGCTTGCTCACGATTGCGGCAAGAGCCTCGGCGATGAGCAGCGTCGACAGAGCTGCCTTCGTATTCGCCAATTCGGCAATTCGGCAATGAAGCCGCCGCGCGAGCGTTCCCTCGCTCACGCCTCATCCATGCATACCCTACTTGGAGCTGCGGGACGCCCGCTCCGAGCTCAGCGTGAAATCTGCCTTGTCGCACACCCAAATGTTGCGCATGCGCGAACGCGGCGGCGAGAAGCTCTTCGGCCCGTGCGCAGGCTCATACACGCGCCGCACTTCCTCCCGGCAATACAGCAATTGGCTCGGCCTCGCCTCCTCGGCGGCATACAGCGCGCTCCCAGTGAATCCGAGCATCAAACAACCAGCGGCAATGAGTCGGTTCATGAATGGCTCCTTGTTTGTACGCCGGGAATGATCCGCGGCAGGAGCCTTAACAGGTGTGAAAACTTGCTCAGTGCCGGGCCGGGAAACCGGGATAACTCTATCGACCCATTTCACGCGATGCGTGGCGCCGCAGCGCATGCCGAAGCGTCGACTCATCGCGATTGAGCAGACGAGCGACAGACGCGACCGAGCATATGCGGCCCGCAACAGCTTCCTCCACAATCCACGCTCGCGCCTTCACGAGCGAGGCGCTCCGGCTCGAAGACTGGAGTTCGGTCTTTCTGACGCCGAACAGTTCGCATGCGTCGCTCACAAGATCCTCAAGAGATCTACGCGAACGAGGCTTCCAAGACTCACCAAGCATTCCACCTGCGAAGTCATCCCCGCCCAGAATTCGCCGATCATTCTCGTTGCATTCGCTCAACGGCGACGCCGTGCCCCCTCGCTCATCACCCACAAATCGCGCGTACGCATCGATTGCTGCAACACGCTCCCGATGGAACATCGACAACGCCAGATCAGTCGTCACCCATGCCTCCTCCCTCTTTCCCAGATACACATGATGACTGCTCCACGGATACTCATCCGCGCTGCGCACCATGCGAGCACGGACAGGATTGAGATGTACGTATCGGAGCAACTCCAGCAGGTACTCGTCCGCATCAACTAGAACCGGGTAGTAGCGCTTCTCGAACAGATGCCCCGTCGTGCTCAGCTGCGCTTGCGTCAATCGAGCGTAACGACCTGCCACTCTCAGCATGATTCTTCCGAGCGGCGTCTCACTGACTTGAATCAACACGTGAACGTGGTTCGTCATGTAGCAGTAGGCGTGCACGCGCGCGCCGAATCGCTCGATGACATCCGCGAACAGATCGCTCATCAGCTGTCGATCCGCGGGAGTGAAGAAGATGTTCTGCCGATGATTACCACGCAATGTCACGTGATAAATCGCACCCGGCACGTGAAGACGAAGAGCTCGAGGCATGCGCGTTCCTGAGTGATGACATAGGAGCGAAGCGTATGCAGTAGCTGCTTACATCAGTGCAGCAATTCGGATGCGTTCATGGAGTTTTCCCGGTTTCCCGGCCCGGCACGGGGCGCCGCGGGCGCCGATCGATGGACCAAGGTCCAATCGTTCTGCGACTACAGGAATGCGACCGTCCAGGCGAAAGCTCTATCCTCAGCTCTGGCGTTCGCATGCACTTTTCCGCGCACACAGCACTGTTGGCCACCGTGCTCATGCTCGGTGCGTCCTCGAGCGCGCTCTCTCAAGAGCCCCCAACGCCCCCCAACACCGTGCTCTTCGAAAACGTGCACGTCTTTGATGGAACGACTAGCAAGCTGTCGCCAATCACCAGTGTCTTGGTGAGAGACAACCTGATTGCGGGCATTGGAATCACAGCATCCGAAAACGCCAGCGAGACAGCGCAGCGAATCGACGGGCACGGCCGAACGTTGATGCCAGGGCTCATCGACAATCACTGGCATACGATGCTCGTCACGCCGACACCCGCACAGGCACTGGAAGACGATATGGGTTACACGACCCTGCGTGCCGCCAAGGAAGCCGAAGCCACATTGATGCGCGGCTTCACGACAGTGCGCGATCTTGGCGGCGCATCCTTCAGCCTGAAGCGCGCTATCGACGAGGGCCTCGTGATCGGCCCACGCATCTATCCAAGTGGCGCGATGATCACGATCACGGGTGGCCACGGTGATTTCCGAAGTCGAGCCGAACTTCCGCGCCGACTGGGCGGGCCACCCTCGCGGATGGAAGCGATGGGCGGCAGCATGGTCGCGGACTCACCAGACGAAGTTCGTGTGCGCGTTCGCGAGCAACTGATGCTTGGCGCCTCGCAGATCAAGCTGACGGCCGGCGGTGGCGTAGCTTCTCCGCACAGCCCATTGGATGTCTCCACCTTCAATTCCGAGGAACTCAGAGCGGCAGTTGAAGCCGCCGAGAATTGGGGCACGTACGTGACCGTACACGCATACACACCCGCCGCTATCCAGCGCGCCATCGCGGCAGGAGTAAAGGTGATCGAACACGGCCACTTGATGGATGAGGCAACCGCCCGACTCATGGCCAAGCATGGAGTCTGGCTGAGTTTTCAGCCTTTCACCGATGATGGAGCCGTGCCGTTGCTCGCGCCGGAAAATCAACGCCGTCTGCAGCAAGTATGGACAGGCACGGAGCAAACGATTGCCTTGGCGCGGAAGCACAAGCTCAAGATGGCGTTCGGGACCGATATCCTCTTTTCGGCGGAGCTTGCCAAGCAGCAAGGAGCGGAACTCGTCAAGATGAGCCGGTGGTTCAGCCCGGCCGAGACACTGATCATGGCCACGAGCCAGAACGGCGAACTGCTAAAGCTCTCCGGGCCCCGCGATCCTTATCCCGGCAAGATTGGCGTCATAGAAGCAGGTGCCCTCGCAGACCTCCTGCTCGTAGATGGCGATCCGTTGACCCACATCGATCTGCTGAAAGATCCAGCAAAGAACATTCGCGTCATCATGAAGAACGGGAAGATCGTCAAATACGCGAACTCGAGCGACTCGCTGACCTCGCATGAACCAAACGGGGAATAGGCGCCAGACCTCGAAAGCCGCGGCGCGGGCCCGCGGCTCTCGAACTCAACCTCGACTCTCACTTACTCGCGCAGGAATTTCAGCAGATCCTGGTTCAGCTGATCCTTGTGCGTGTCGGTGATGCCGTGCGGGCCGCCCTTGTAGATGATCAGCTGGCTGCCTTTGATCAACTTGTTGACGGCGCGTGCGCTGTTGTCGACCGGCACGATCTGGTCGTCGTCGCCATGCACGATCAGCGTCGGCACGTTGAACTTCTTCAGGTCCGGGCGGAAGTCGGTCGCCGAGAACGCCGCGATGGAATCGAAGGTGTTCTTGTGGCCACCCTGCATGCCCTGGCTCCAGAAGGAGTTGATCAGCGCCTGCGATACTTTCGCGTTCGGGCGATTGAAGCCGAAGAACGGGCCCGACGCGATGTCCAGGTAGAGTTGCGAACGATTGTCGAGCGAGCCCTTGCGCAGCCCGTCGAACGCCTCGATGGGCGTGCCCGTCGGGTTGTCCGGCGTCTTCAGCATCAGCGGCGTGACCGCGCCGACCAGCACCACCTTCTTCACCCGGCTCGTGCCGTGGCGACCGATGTAGCGCGCTACTTCACCGCCGCCGGTGGAGAATCCGACCAGCGTCGCGTCCCGCAGATTCAGCGCCTCGATCACCGTCGCGAGATCGTCCGCGTAGTGATCCATGTCGTTGCCTTCCCAGGGCTGGCTCGATCGGCCGTGGCCGCGTCGATCATGCGCGACCACGCGATAACCTTGGTCGGCCAGGAACAGCATCTGTGATTCCCAACTGTCCGAGCTCAACGGCCAGCCGTGGCTGAACGTGACCACCGGGCCGTTTCGCGGACCCCAGTCCTTGTAGTAGAGCTGCACGCCGTCGCGTGTGGTGATGTAACTCCCCGTACGTTCGACCGTCGGCTGAGCTGCTGAAGCCGCGTCGGCGGCCGTGGCCAGGGACAGAGCGGCTACGACGCCCGTAGCAGCGTGGCGAATGGACTCGTACATGATGATCTCCTCGTGTTGTTTTGGTTGCTTGCCGCCGGCGCCTCGAGTGCGCCGCTTGCGTGGGATGAACTTTGCCGCGTCGACCGGGACTGTTTGCTACATTCCGTCCATCAAACTTGATCTGGAGTACAACCGTATGCCCGACCGCCTGCAGGCGCTGCTGAGCCACTTTTCACTGAGCGCACGCACTTTCCAGGTGGGCGCGTTGTGTGGCGTGACGACGGTCGACGGCAGCGGTGAATACGGGCAGTTGCATCTCGTGCGCTCCGGTGATGTCGATGTCCGCCATGGCGCGAAGATCGCCGCGCGCATCCGCGAGCCCAGCCTGCTGTTGTATCCCCGGCCGATGGCGCGACGTTTCCTCACC
>JAEYXD010000045.1 GCA_023428645.1 Pseudomonadota bacterium | reverse complement strand
CGGAGGCGGCGCGCGGAACACCGCGCGCCGCTCCGCTTAGGCTTACTCGCTCGATCAGAACTCCTTGCTGACGCGCAGGCCGAAGGCGCGGCCCGCGGGGGCAGCGATGTATTCGCCGTTCGGCTGGCTCGGGCTGAAGTTGCCGTAGTAGCGCGTGAAGTCCGGCGTCCGATCGTCGAAGACGTTGTCCACGAACACGGTCGCCGTCCAGTCCGTCAGCTTCGCACCGACACGTGCATCCATCACCGTCTTGCTGTCGATCTCGACGCGATTGTCGAAGCGCGAGAAGCGCGACGAACGATAGCGTCCGGACAGCTCCGTGAAGACGGTCGCACTGGCGACATCCTGCTCGTAGCGAACGTCCGCGGACAGCGAATGCTTCGCGACCAACGGCATCCGGTTGCCGCCGAACTGGCGATTCACCGGCGAGGCCGGCGCCGGGAACACGTCACGCGCGAGGAAATCCTCGAACTCCGAGTCCGTGTACGCGTAGCGCATGCCGATCGTGAGCGCGTCGGTCGCACGGGCTTCCAGGCCGAGCTCCGCGCCTTTCACCGTCGCCTTGTTCGCGTTGATGATGTAGTTGAGGCTCACCGCCGTCGCCTCCGGGCATTCGGCTTCGGGGCCGAACGGGCTCGCCGTGCCGTAGCAGATCGTCGTCACCTGCACGTCGCGCCAATCCGAGTAGTAGACGGCCGCTTCGAGGCTCAGACGACGGTCGAACAGCGAGGCCTTCGTACCCAGCTCGTACGTCCAGATCTGCTCCTGGCCGAACGGCCGCAAGTCGTCACGCACCTGGCCGAGATTGAATCCGCCCGGCTTCGTGCCCTTCGCGACGCTCGCATAGATGTTCGCATCGTCGGTGAGCGCGTAGCGGGCGCTGAACCGCGGCAGCCAGCTCTCGAACGACTCGCGTCCGTGGAAGTTCAGATCCGTCGAGCCCGTCTGGAGCAGGATGTTGTAGTCCGTCGCCGCCTCACCGCGGATCTTCTCGCGGCTGTAGCGCATCTCGCCGCTCAGCGTGAGCGCGTCCGTCACGTCGTATTCGAGCGAGCCGAAGAACGCATACGAATCCGTCTCCAGCGACGACACGCGTCCTGGGATGCCGTGACGCGTGCCCGTGACGAACGGCTGCGAGCCGACGAAGCGCGTGTAATCCATTTCCAGATAGTCTTCGTTGAAGAAGTACGCGCCGATGAGTCCACGCAGCTTGTCCGCATCGTATGTCAGTCGCAACTCCTGACTGATCTGCTCGAGGTCGGTGTCGAAGTCGAAGATGCCGACGCAATCGCCCGGCAAGCAATTGAGCATGCCGCCCGGCAGCGTCGTGCCCGAGGGCGTGTTGATCGGCTTCGTATCGAAGTCGAACTGGATCCACGAATCGACCTTGTTCAGGCCGGTCACCGATTGCAGGCTGAACCGATCGTTGAGCTCGAGCGACGCATCGACGATGCCGCGCACGGTCTCGGACTGATTGCCGGCGTAGTTGATGTTCGAGGAGATGGCGACGCGCGACTTGTCGAAGTCCCGCTCGCCGATGCGATTGACACCGTACGGCGTGACGTCCCGACGTTCCATGACGTAACCGGCGCCCGGTGCGATGTCCTCGTCGACGTAGTTCAGTTGCGTCTTCACGCGCAGCGCATCACCTTCGAACAGCAGCGCGCCGCCGAACCCTTTCGTCTCGTGACCGCCGAGATGCTGGCCATTGCCCGGGTTCTCGTAGAAGCCATCGAACCGGTTGTAGACGGCCGAGAGCTTGCCGGCGACGGAATCGCTGAGCGGTCCGGTGACGTGCAGCGCCGTCTCACGGCGGCCTCTGTCGCCGATACCGGCGGACACTTTCGCGCCCGGCGTGAACTGCGGCTCGCGGCTCACGAACTGAATCGCGCCCGCGAAGGCACTACGGCCGAAATACACGGCCTGCGGACCCTTCACGACTTCGACCCGCTCGAGATCCATGAGCGCCGCCGCCGTCTGCGCGCCGCTGCCGCCGATGATCGTGTTGAGCGATACACCGGTGACGTCGATGCCGTCGACGATCATCGCGACGTTCGAGCGGCCTTCGATCAGCGAGATGCCGCGGAGGCTGGGACGCAGGTCCGCCGGGGAAGCACCCTTGTCGAACTCCAGGCCCGGCGTCAACGCCGCGACCGAAGCCACGTCACTGATGCCGCGCTCCTCGATGGTCGCGGTGCCGACAGCATTGATCGCGACCGGCACGTCGGTGAGGCTTTCGCTCCGACGACGGCTGGTGACGGTGATTTCCTCGAGAATCGGCGCCGCCTCCTGCCCGCCTTGAGAGGCCGCCGTATCTTGCGCGGCGGCGAATGTCGGAGCGAGCAGCACCGTCGTCAGTGCGCCCGCCGCGAATGAATGAGAGCGTCGCATCGTCATCTACCTCCTCGAAGCAATTGATGTCATCGCGGCTGGTCGTCTCACGACTGCTCGCCGCCCGTCGCGACGTCGGCTCGGCCCGCATAGGGCACATCTTTTCCGCCGTAGCGACGCACTCGGATATTTGCCTGCTCGCCGTGGCCCGAGAATCCTTCGAGCGCGCAGAGGCGCGAGCAGTACTCGCCGACCAATGTCGATGCTGCGTCCGTCAACACCTTCTGGTAGGTGCAAGTCTTGATGAATTTTCCGACCCACAGGCCGCCCGTGTAACGAGCCGCTTTACGCGTTGGCAGCGTATGGTTCGTACCGATCACCTTGTCGCCGTACGAGACGTTCGTCCGCGCGCCCAGGAACAGGGCGCCGTAGTTCGTCATGTTCGCGAGGAAGTAATCCGGATCTCGCGTCATGACCTGAACGTGCTCCGACGCGATCTCGTCGGCGATCCGCACCATCTCTTCGTCGCTCTCCGCGACGATCACCTCGCCGAACTTCTCCCATGCCTGGCGCGCGATGTCCGCGGTCGGCAGGATCTTCAACAGGCGCTCGATCTGCGCGAGCGTGTCGCGCGCGAGCGCTTCCGAGGTCGTGAGCAGCACCGCCGGGCTGTCGGGCCCGTGCTCCGCCTGGCCGAGCAGATCGGTCGCGCACAACTCGCCATCCGCGCCGTGCTCGTCCGCGATGACGAGCGTTTCCGTCGGACCCGCCAGCAGATCGATGCCGACGCGACCGAACAGCTGGCGCTTCGCCTCCGCGACGAACGCGTTGCCCGGCCCCACGACGATATCGACGGGCGCGATGCTCGCCGTGCCGATCGCCATCGCGCCGACCGCCTGGATGCCGCCGAGCGCATAGATCTCATCCGCGCCCGCCATGGCCTGCGCCGCGATGATCTGCGGCGACAGCTTGCCGCGATACGGCGGCGCGCACGTGATCACGCGTTTCACACCCGCGACCTTCGCGGTGATGATCGACATGTGCGCCGAAGCGAGCAGCGGATACTTGCCGCCGGGCACATAGCAGCCAGCGGCATTGACCGGCAGATTCTTATGACCGAGAACGACCCCTGGGAGCGTCTCGACTTCGACATCCTTCATGCTCTCGCGCTGAATCCGCGCGAAGTTCCGCACCTGGGTCTGCGCGAACTCGATGTCCTTGCGATCCTGCGGCGAGAGGCTGTCCACGCAGGCTTCGATCTCCTGCGCCGTCAGGCGATAGCTGTTTCGATCCCACTGATCGAACTTGATCGACAGCTCGCGCACCGCCGCGTCGCCGCGCGCTTCGATATCCGCGAGCGTCTGCTCGACGATCTCACGCACCTTGCGGTCGGCGTCCTGCTTCGTTTGTTGGTCAGCACCACGTTTCAACCATCGGGCCATGTGAACTCTCATCAATCGTTAAGGGAGGGGGACGCCCATTTGCGCTCGAACGCCCAGACTTCTTCGAAGCCGATGAGCTGGCAGAAGCGCTTGAAATCGAACAGCGGCACGTCAGGACACGTGCCCTCGCCTCGGTCCTTGAGATGCGCCAGCGCCTTGTAGGACGCGGCTGCCGCGGCGAGCGCGGTCATCGCAGGAAAGATCGCGAGCGAGAAGCCAAGTTCCTCGAGCTCCTTCGCGGGCAGGATCGGCGTCACGCCGCCCGACGCCATGTTCGCGACCAGCGGCGTGTCGAACGCCGCGCATACCTTGCGCATCTCGTCCTTCGACGTGAGCGCCTCCGGAAACAGCACGTCGGCGCCGGCCGCCGCGTAGGCTTCGAGGCGCTTCATCATCGCGTCGAGGCCCTCGCTCTGCTTCGCATCGCTGCGCGCGATGACGAGGAAGTTCGAATCGCTGCGCGCATCGCACGCGACCTTGATCTTCTCGACCATCGCCTCGATCGGCACGACGCGCTTGTGCGGCGTATGACCGCACTTCTTCGGAAACTCTTGATCTTCGATCTGAATCGCGGCGACACCCGCCTTCTCGTACGCGCGCACCGTGTGATGCACGTTGAGAAGGCCGCCGTAGCCGGTATCCGCATCGGCGATCACCGCGCCGCCGGAGGTCGCGACGAGCGTCGCCATGCGATCGGTCATTTGCGTCACCGACGCGATGCCCGCGTCGGGCAGCCCGAGCGTCGACGCGACGAGCCAGTAGCCCGTGCCGTAAACGACATCGAAGCCAATGTCTTTCGCCAGCACCGCCGTGATCATGTCGTGGATGCCGGGGGCGACGAAGAATTCCTTCTTCGACAACTTCTCGCGCAGGATGGACTTGCTCATGACTTCAACAACAGGTGGGATGGACGCTAGTGCGTCGGGCCGAAATTCATGTAGATCAGCGCGCCTGCCGCGCTCGAGATCACGCGCGGCAAGGTGCCTTCGGGTCGGTAGGTATAGAAGTGCCGCCGCATCGATGCGCCGTCGACCTCCAACGCCCCCTCGAGGACGAAGATCTCGAGATACTTGTGTTGGACGGCGCCGGCGACGTTCGCGCGCCAGCCGCTCGGAATGCGTACGAGCGCTGATCCTTCACCCGTCTTGGGATGCGCGCTGAGCGCGCACCATTCGACCGGCACCTCGCTGTCCGCCCACTTCACCGGCGAGGCGCCGCGCTCCGCGAACGGATCGACGAGCGCCTGGATGCCGCGCGTCGGCTGCACACCGTTGACCGGATAAATGTCGCTATTGGCCGGCTGCTCGACGAACGTGAAATCCAGGTCGTGCTCGACGCGCGATAGAAACCAGGATTCCTCCGGAACGACGCTCTTGAATCCATGCACGCAGAGCGGCGGATGGAACACATACGAGAGCGGCTGAATCCAGCGCTTCGAGTCGAAGGTGAAGCGCCCCTTGATGCCGATGATCTCTTCATACGTCGTGTGGTAATGCGCGACGGACGGCGCTTGGTAGCCATCAGCTGGCACCATGCGTTGCAACGCCGTTCGCGCTCCAGACTCCGGATCGCGGTTGAGCATCTTCGAATACAAGCCGGGCGGTCCGAGTGGCTGCCACTCCAGAGCGTCGACGTCGAGAATTTCTGTCAGCGGTCGCACGTTCCTGTCCTCGCATAAACGAGGCTTGCGACGTTAGCGCAGCGTTTACGTCTGTACCAAACGCAGACTGCGCGAGTTTTCGGCTGGCGGAAAAACTGGTGATTCCCGATAGCTCTCGGTTCTTTCGCGAACCTATATTCAGCTCCAAGGAACAAACTCAGATGTGGTCAGCATTCAACAAAGCGAATCGCGACGGCTGGTGGGTCGTCGCAGGATTGTTGCTCGTGATGATCGTCATTCACGGCACGATCACCTCGGCATTGCCGACGCTCGACGCGTCGCTGCTCGCTGAGCTCGGCATCTCCCGCGCCGATCTCAAGTTTCGCGAATCGATCTTCCTGATCTCCTCCGGGATCTCCGGGCTCGCGATCGGCTTCGCGATCCAGCGCGTCTCGCCGCGCATCATCGTCCTGCTCGGCTTGTGCGGACTCGCGGGCGTGCTCTTTCTATACAGCCGTGCGACCACGATCGGCGAACTGTATGCGCTCTACGCGCTCATGGGCCCCTGCTACGCCAGCGCGCACGTCGTGATCATCGTCGTCCTCGTGCGCGAGTATTTCACCTCCCACAAGATTCTCGCGACGTCGGCGGCGCTCTCCGGCACGAGCCTCGGCTCGGCGCTACTGCCGGGCATCGCGGTCTTCTTGAACGAAGTGTCGGGTTGGCGTGGCGCGCTGCACTCCCTGATGCTGCTGCCGCTGATCATCGCGCCGCTCGTGGCCTATCTGTTGTTTCGCCGTGCGCCGCGCGCCGCCGCGGCGGCCTTGGACGCGCAGGGAAACTCCACACAGCAAGCCGCTCCGCGCTCGATCGTGAAGCGATCGCCGATGAATCTGTTCCTGCTCGCGTCGGCGACGTTCGGCGTCTTCTTCGCTTCGGCATCGTTTCTGCTCAACCTGTTCCTCTATCTGAGCGACATCGGCCTGAGCGCGCAACTCGCCGCCGCCGGCCTGAGCACTGTCTTCGCCGTCGGCCTCGTCGCGAAGGTGCTCGTCGGAGCTGCCGCGGAGCGCTGGGGATTGCAGTCCGTATGGCTCAGTCAGCAATTTGCCCTGCTCGTCGGCGCGGTGCTGCTCACCTCGGCCTTGCCGGGAGCGGTCCTGCCCAGCCTCGTGCTCGTCGGCCTCGGCTGGGCCGGCTGCTTCGTGCTGACGCAAGTCGTCATCGCCGATTACTTCGCCGGCCCGAATCTCGCGAAGATGACCGGCGCGTTCATCGTGTTCGAGGCGATCTCGTCGGGCTCCGGCGTCTGGATCGGCGCGTACCTCTACGACTCGTTCGGGTCGTATCGAGTCGCCTTCATCTTGAACTGCGCAATGATCGCCATGGCGCTCGTCGCGGGTGCGTTGTTCATGCGCTCGCAAGCGTCCAGGACCGCGGGGCCTGCCGACCTGGCACCCCAATCCTCGAACAGATGACCCCGTACATCGCAATTGAAGTGTGGAGAAGGAATGCAGCGTACTGATGCATTGGTAGTAGGCGCGGGACCGGTCGGCACGGTCACGGCATATCGTCTGGCGCAGATGGGCATCAATGTCACGCTCTGCGAAGCGGCGGCGTCTTGCGCGCACGATCTGCGCGCCTCGACGATTCACGCACCGACGCTCGAGATGCTCGATGAACTGGGCGTCGCGGACGAGCTGATCGAGCGCGGGCTGAAGGCCCCGGTCTATCACTTGCGCGATCGTCGCACCGGCCAGGTGATCGACTTCGACATGAGTGAAATCGCCGACAAGGCCCGCTTTCCGTTTCGGCTGCAATGCGAGCAGTACTATCTGGCAATGGCGCTCGCGCGGCGTCTGGAAGAGCATCCGCGCGCGCAAGTGCAGTTCTCCACGCGCTGCACCGGCGTCACTCAGAACGGCGTCGAAGCGATCGCGCACGTCGAGCACAACGGCGAGACGCGCGAGATCGCGGCGAAGTTCGTCATCGGCGCGGACGGCGCACGCTCGGCCGTTCGCAAGAGCCTCGACGTCACGTTCGACGGCTTCACCTACGAGGAGAAGTTCGTCAGCCTGTCCACGGCGTTTCCGATCGAAGAGGTCATTCCCGACCTCGCCTACGTCAATTACATCTCCGATCCGGAAGAGTGGCTCGTATTGCTGCGCGTTCCGAGCCTGTGGCGCGTGCTCGTGCCGGCGAGCGTGGACAAGAGCGACGAGGAATTGATCGGTGACGAGAACGTCGCGAGCGTGTTTCGGCGCATCGTCGGTGAGCGTCCGGTCACGACCTCGCATCGCGGCATCTATCGCGTCCACCAGCGAGTCGCTTCGACCTTCGTGCAGGGGCGCGTGCTCCTCATCGGCGATGCGGCGCATCTCAACAATCCGCTCGGCGGCTTCGGCATGAACAGCGGCATCCACGACGCATGGAATCTCACCGAGAAGCTGGAGCAGGTCCTTTGCAAGGGCGGCGACGCAAGCTTGCTCGATCGCTTCAATCGGCAGCGTCGCGCCGTGACGCAGAGCTTCATCCAGGCCCAGACGATCGAAAACAAGATCTTCATGGAGCAAGGCATGGCCGAGTACCAGCAGCAGCGCCTTGCGCGCTTCGAATCCATTCGCAAAGACCCCGCGCAGCGTCGTGAGTATCTGCTGCGCCAATCCATGTTCAAGAGCCTCGAAGAGGCGGAGGCCATTCAATGACCGATAGCAACGCAAAACGCCGTAGCGCGGACTCGCTCGGCCCTCGTATGAAGTTCGGCGTGCTCGGACCGTCGACGAACACCGTCGTGCAGCCCGACTTCGACGACCTCCGTCCCGCGGGCGTGACGAATCACTACAGCCGCATCCTCGTACCGAATCGCCAGGCGGTGTCGAACGAGACCTTCATGGCGGGCGCCTGGGAAATCAGCAACAACACGCTCGACGCGGTCCGCGCCGTGCTCACCTGCGAGCCGAACTATCTGGTCATGGGCATGTCCGCGGTCACGTTCTTCGGCGGCGCCGAAGGCGGCCGCAAATGGCGCGAGGGCGTCGAGGAAGTCTCGGGCCTGAAGGTGACGACGGGCGCCGAGGCGGTCGTGGCCGCGCTGCAGGCCTATGGCGGCGTGAAGCGCGTTGCGTTCTTCTCGCCCTACTACCCTGCCGCGAATGCCGAAGTGCGCAACTTCCTGTCCGACTACGGCTATGAAACCGTGCGCGACGTGCCGCTGCAGTGTCCGTCGTGGATCTCGATCGCCGAGGTGTCGCCGGAGCGAGTGCGCGATACGTTCAAGGCGCTCGATGGCGACGATGTCGACGCAATCATCCAGGCCGGCACGAACCTCTCGGCGATCCGGTTGGCCGCGGCCGCCGAGTGGTGGCTGGGCAAGCCGGTGATCGCGATCAACACGGCGACGTACTGGCACGCGCTGCGCGCGAACGGCATCAACGATCGCGTCGACGGATTCGGCCGCCTCATGTCCGAATTCTGAGGTGTGCCCGCGATGACACAGACGACTCTGACACGCGTACGGCCGAGCGAGCTGCAATGGGAGAAGCTCGGCACTCACGGACTGCGCCGCAAGGTTCTCGGACGCGTCGGTGACACCGGGTACATCACCTCCGTCGTCGACATTCCGCGCGGCTGGCGCGGCGGCGGCATCGCGCACTACCACTACGCCTTCGAGGAGGTGTACATGTGGTCGGGCTCGGTGACCGTCGGCGGCAAGCATTACTGGCATGCCGGCGACTATTTCTACCGCCCTGCGCTCGTCGTGCATGGACACGACGAGCGCTCGGAAGAAGGCGCGCTCGCGATCATCCGCAGCGACGGACCGCTCGAGCTCCTGCTCGTCCACGAGCCGGCCGAAGACGACGAGTATCCGCTGCAACCGCTTACGGATCCTCGCGGCCACATCAAGCACCTCACGGTCGCAAGCCTCGCTGCGCGCGACAGCGAGCAGTTCCCCGCGGGCTGGCGCATCAAGCCGCTGAGCGCGAACCCAGTGTCGGGCGCGTGCACTTACGCGGTCGAGGTTCCGGCAGGCTGGGCGCGCGGCACCGAGCCGCTCGCCGGCCGCGATACCTCCTGGGAAGCGCTCGTGATCGATGGCTCGATCACAGGTCAAGGACTGGGTTTCGAAGCATCCGACTACACGAAGGGCCCGGCGGGTATGGAAGCGTTCGACGCGGACAGCTCGGTAACGGGCTGCACGTTCATCCTATGGCAGCTTCCGCGAGGCATTTGATGGCATCGATGCGCGCCGCTCGCGTCACGGGACCAGCACAGATCAACATTCTCGATCTGCCGATACCGCGCCCTGGTCCGGGCGAAGTGCTCGTGCGGGTCGTTGCGTATGCGCCGTATGGCACGGACGTGGGCGTCTACCTCAATCGCGGCGGACGCTATGTAGCCGAGTATCCGGTCGGCATCGGCGCGGATTTCTCGGGCGTGGTGCAAGAGGTCGGCGCCGGCGTCACGCAAGTCGCGATCGGCGATCGCGTCTGCGCGCTCGCGCTCGATCACTGCGGCGCTTGCAGGAATTGTCAGCGCGGCAAGACGAACCTGTGCCTCGACCCGGCGTATTCGAAAGTCCCCCGCCAATCGTGTTGTCAGCAGTACACGTTGGTTTCCTCGCGCAAGCTCGCGCGCCTGCCCGCGAGCCTCAGCTTCGAAGACGGCGCGATGCTCGCGGGCATCGTCGACGCGCTCAATGCTTATGAAAAGCTCGGCATCGCCGCGGGCCAGCGCCTTGCCGTCATCGGCGTCGGCGCGATGGGACTCAGCGCGGTGGCGACCGCGGTCGCGCTCGGTTACGACGTCGTCGCGATCGGCGGCACCGGCAAGCGCGCGGACTTGGCTGCGCAGCTTGGCGCACGCAGCATCATACGGCTCAGCCGGCACGACGAGGACGTCTCGCCGCTCGCGCTGGCAAGCACGCCAGACGGCTTCGACTTCGTGATCGAGACGACCGCCTCCGCCTGGGGCTTGCAACAAGCCTTCGCCGTCGCCGGCATGGAAGGAGCCGTTGCCGTCACCGGCGGCACCGCCGCGATCCCGTTGACGGGCTGGGATCTCGTGCAGCGGGAGCTGCGCATCGTCGGCATTCGCGCGGGTCATCATCAGGAGCAGGCGCTCGCGTTGATCGCCGCCGGACGCATCGATCTGAAACCGACGATCGCCGCGCGCTTCCCGCTCGAACGCGCCGCGGACGCCTTCGCGCTGTTGAGCGGCGAGCACGCCGCGGACGTGGGCCGCGTCATCATTCAAGTGAGCGACGCATGAACACACCGTTGACCTTGTATCAGAAGTTGTGGAACGCGCATGTCGTCTGCGAACGCAGCGACGGCAGCGTGCTGCTCTACGTCGATCGCCACATCCTCCACGAGGTGAGCACGCCGCAGTCCTTCCGGCGATTGGAGGCCAAGGGCCTCGAGCCGCGCCGCCGGCTCACGCATCTCGCGGTTCCGGATCACAGCGTGCCGACGACCGACCGTGGCGTCGAGATCGCCGATCCGCTCGCGCGCGATCAGGTGCAGCGTCTGCGGACGAACACCGAACGTCATGGCATCCCCTTCATCCCGCTCGACGACGCGCGGCAAGGAATCGTTCACGTCGTCGGCCCAGAACTTGGATTCACGCTGCCGGGCATCACGCTCGTCTGCGGCGACAGCCACACCTCGACGCACGGTGCGTTCGGTGCGCTGGCCTTCGGTGTCGGCGCGAGCGAATGCGCGACCGTGCTCGCGACACAATGCCTGCCGCAGCGAAGCGCGCGCACGATGGAAGTGCGGCTCGAAGGCCGCCTGGCCGAATGGCTCAGCGCGAAAGACGTCGCCCTCGCCCTCATCGCGTCCATCGGCTCCGACGGTGCGGCCGGCTATGCGCTCGAATACCGCGGCTCGGCGGTCGAGGCCATGTCGATGGAAGCGCGCATGACGTTGTGCAACATGTCGATCGAGGCCGGCACGCGCGCGGGGCTCATCGCGCCGGACGAAACGACGTTTGACTATCTCGAAGGCCGGCCGTTCGCGCCGAGCGTGAAGATGTTCGAACGGGCGCTCGACTATTGGCGCACCCTGCCCTCCGATCCTGGCGCGACCTTCGATCGCAGCGTGCAACTGGATCTGTCCGCGCTCCAGCCGCAAGTGACGTGGGGCACGAATCCCGATCTGACCGTCGGCATCGACGAGCGCATCCCCGATCCCGATGCCGCCGTCGATCCCGTCCAACGCCATCGCATTCGCGCGAGCCTCGATTACATGGACCTGCGCCCCGGAATGGCCGTGCAGGACATCGCGATCGACCGCGTCTTCATCGGCTCCTGCACGAACGGCCGCATCGAAGATCTGCGCGCGGCGGCCCAAGTCGCCGCCGGCCGCAAGGTGGCGGCGCGCGTCCGCGCAATGGTCGTGCCGGGCTCGACCGCCGTGCGCAATCAGGCGCAAGCCGAAGGGCTCGATCGAATCTTCACGGCAGCCGGCTTCGAATGGCGCGAGGCGGGCTGCTCCATGTGCGTCGCGATGAATGCCGATCGTCTGGAGCCCGGCGAGCGCTGCGCCTCGACGTCGAATCGCAACTTCGAAGGTCGTCAAGGGCGCGGCGGCCGCACGCACCTCATGAGCCCCGCGATGGCGGCCGCGGCAGCCGTCGCGGGACATCTCGTCGACGTTCGCAAACTGTAGAGCGCATATGGCTGAGCCTTTCACGACACTCACGGGGATCGCCGCACCGTTCGTCGAAGACAACATCGACACCGACGTGATCTTCCCCGCGCGCTTCCTCCTGCTGATGGAGAAGCAAGGACTCGGGCGCTATCTGTTTCATGATCGACGCTTCGGGCCCGGCGGCACGCAGGTGGCGGATTTCGTGCTCAATCGGGCGCCGTACGCGGAGGCGACGATCCTGATCGCGCGCGACAACTTCGGCGGCGGCTCCAGTCGCGAGCATGCCGTCTGGTCGCTCGCCGATTACGGCATCCGGTGCGTGATCGCGAGCGGCTTCGGCGAGATCTTCGCCGCGAACTGTGTTCGCAACGGCATTCTGCCGGCGCGCGTGCCTCACTCGGAGATCGCTCTGCTCGCGGAGCAGGCCCAGCTCGGCGCGCTCACGGTCGATCTGCGGAACCAGAACATCCGCCTGCCAAGCGCGGCGTCGATCGCATTCGACATCGCGCCATCCGACCGCGAGTCGCTACTCAACGGCTGGGACGACATCGATCGCATCCTCGCGCTCGAGTCGGACGCGATTCAGCGCTTCGAGACCGCCCAGTCCACGAAATTCCCTTGGCTGTATCAGGACCAGACGCTATGACCGACGATCTCAAAGACAACTACGCCCGCGCTTTCGGTAAGTCCGCCGGCTACGGCAAGCGCCCCGCCCTGCTCCTCATCGATTTCGTGCGTGGTTACTTCGATCGCTCGTGCGATCTCTACGCGGGCGTCGAAGAGGCGCTCGCCTCCGCGTTGCGCATCCGCGAGGTCGCGCACGCCGCTGGTATCCCGGTCATTCTCACGAATGTCGTCTATCACCCGCGCGCGATCGACGGCGGCCGCTTCTTCGAGAAATCGAAGCCCCTGCGCTATTTCCTCGCCGGCAATCCGATGGGCTCGTGGCCCGACGGCCTGCAGCCTCGCGAGGACGAACTCGTGATCTCCAAGCAGTACCCGAGCGCGTTCTTCGGCACGTCCCTTGCCTCGACGCTGACGAGCCTCGGCGTCGACAACGTGATCCTGACCGGCCTGACGACGAGCGGCTGCGTGCGTGCGAGCTGCGTCGACGCCATGTCGCACGGCTTCATCACGACCGTGGTGCGCGAAGCATGCGGCGATCGTCACCCATCGCCGCATGAAGCGAACCTGTTCGACATGAACGCGAAGTATGCGGATGTCGTCAGCGAGAAGGACATCGTCGCCCATCTGCGGAAGCTCACGTCATGACACGCGCGATCGAGCTTTGCGAAGTCGGTCCGCGCGATGGCCTGCAGCTGGAGCGCGAGTTCGTGCCGACGGCCGCAAAGGTCGAGCTGATCGAACGGCTGCTCGCCGCCGGCGTTCGCCGGCTCGAAGTGACGAGCTTCGTGAATCCGAAGAAGGTGCCGCAGCTGGCGGACGCCGAGCAGTTGCTCGCGAGCCTGCGCCGTCCGGACGGCGTGTACTTCACGGGACTCGTGCTCAATCGCAAGGGCCTGGATCGCGCGATCGCCGCGGGGTGCAACGAGATCGGCATGGTCGTCGTCGCCAGCGACACGTTCAATCGCCGCAATCAAGGCGTCGGCACCGACGAGTCGATCGCGGCGTGGCTCGACATCGCGCGCGCAGCGCGGGAGGCCGGGGTGCGTGCGCAAGTCACGGTGTCCGCCGCCTTCGGCTGCCCCTTCGAAGGTGAAGTGCCGCTCGAACGCGTGCTCGACATCGCGCAGCGCGTCGCGGCTGCAGAGCCGTTCGAGATCTGCTTCGCCGACACGATCGGCGTCGGCGTTCCGACGCAGGTGACCGAGATGATCTCGCGCGCGCGGGCGTTGCTGCCTGGGATTCGCCTGCGCGCGCACTTCCACAACACGCGCAACACCGGCTACGCGAACGCAATCGCCGCGGTGGATGCCGGCGTCGCGACGCTGGACGCGAGTGTCGGCGGGATCGGCGGTTGCCCGTTCGCGCCCGCGGCGACCGGCAACATAGCGTCGGAAGATCTGCTGTATTTGCTCGAGCGCAGCGGCGTGCGCACGGGCGTGTCCATGGAACGGATGATCGAAACCTCGGACTGGCTGGCACAAACGATCGGGCGCGGACTGCCCGGCATGATTTCCAAGGCCGGACCCTTTCCACGCGCGTCTGCATAGGCGCGTCGCAATCAACATCGATTCAAACTGCGAGATTCGGCAATGTCATATCGTCTCGGCGTAGATGTAGGCGGCACGTTCACGGACCTGTTGCTCGTGAACGAAGAAACCGGTGCCACGTGGAGTGCCAAGGTACCGAGCACTCCGGCGGACCAATCGATCGGCGTTCTGAACGGAATCGAACGCGTGTGCGAGCGCGCGGGCATCGAGCCCGCGGCCATCGATCACGTCATGCACGGCACGACCGTCGCGACGAACACGGTGCTCACCGGAACCGGCGCGAAGTGCGGCCTGGTGACGACGCGCGGCTACCGCCAGGTGCTGCAGATCGCCCGCTCGTTCGTGCCCGGCGGTCTCGGCGGATGGATCATCTACAACAAGAGCCTGCCGATGGCACCGCTCTCCTGCACGGTCGAAGCGCACGAGCGTATCGGCGCGCGCGGCGAGGTCGTCGAGCCGCTCGACGAGGACGCGCTGCGCACGAGCCTGCGCGGTCTGGCTTCGAAGAAGATCGAAGCGCTCACCGTCTGCCTCATCAATTCGTTCGCGAACGGCGCGCACGAGCGGCGCATCCGCGAGATCGCACAGGAGGAGCTGCCGAACATTCCGGTGTCGCTCTCCAGCGAAGTCGTTCCCGAGATGCAGGAGTACGAGCGCGCGGTGACGACCGTCGCGAACTCCTACGTGCGTCCTGGCGTGCAGCGCTACGTGAAGAACCTGACGCGCAAGCTTCAGGAGAAGGCCAGCAAGGTGAAGCTGCACATCCTGCGCTCCGACGGCGGTCTCGCGGCGGCAGCCGCGGCCGAGGAACTGCCCGTGAACCTGCTGATGTCCGGACCGGCCGGCGGCGTCACGGGTGCGGTATGGATCGCGAAGCAGGCCGGATTCCCGAATCTGTTGACGCTCGACGTCGGCGGCACGTCGACCGATGTGGCGCTGATTCAGAACGGCGAGCCGCGACTTCGCCGCGAAACGACGGTCGGTGACGTCACCGTGCGCGCCTCGTCCGTGGACATTCGCACCGTCGGCGCCGGCGGCGGCTCGATTGCGCACGTGCCCGAGCTGACGAAGGCGTTGCGCGTCGGCCCGCAAAGCGCGGGCGCCGACCCGGGACCGGCCGCGTACGGACGCGGCGGCACCGAGCCGACGGTCACGGACGCCAACGTCGTCCTCGGCTACATGCCGCAGCAACAGCGGCTCGGCGGCGATCTGACGCTCGATCGCAAGCTCTCCTTGCAAGCGGTGCAGAAAGTGGCCGACGCGCTCGGCTTGAGCGCGCAGCAGGCGGCGGAAGGCATCTACAACATCGTCAACGAGAACATGACCGGCGCGCTGCGCCTCGTCTCCGTCGAGCAGGGCTACGATCCGCGCGAATACGCGCTCATGGCCTTCGGCGGTGCCGGTCCGTTGCACGCGAATGCGCTGTCTCGTCTGCTCGGCTCGTGGCCCGCGATCATTCCGCCCGGTCCGGGTGTGTTGTGCGCGCTCGGCGATGCGACGACCGCGATTCGCGACGAGCGCTCGCGCACCTATGTGCGCCCGTTCAGCGAGACCAGCGCTGATGAGATCGTCGGAATTCTCGAAGCGCTCGCGGCGGAAGCGGCGCAAGCGCTGGCAGCGGAGAACGTACGCAAGAAGGACATGCGTACGAGCTACGAAGTCGACCTGCGCTATCAAGGCCAGGGTCTGCGCTTGACGGTCGCGGTCGATCTCGCCGCCCTGAAGAAGGACGGCTTGAGGGCGATCTCCAGCGCGTTCGACGAGGAACATCGGCGTCTGTTCACGTTTGCGCTCGAGCTGGAGCACGAGCTCGTGACCCTGCGCGCCGCGGTACGCGGCAAAGGCATCGCCGTCAAACGTCCGCCGATCGACGAAGGCAGCGCCGACGCCTCTGCCGCCATCGTCGGCGAGCAGCAGGTCTTCATGGATGGTGCCGAGCGCACCGCCGCGGTGTACGACCGCGCGAAGCTCAAGTCGGGCGCACGCGTGCCAGGGCCCGCGATCGTCATGGAGATGGACTCCACGACGGTCATCCTGCCGGCGCACTTCGGCGCGGTCGACGCGTTCGGGAACATCCTGATCTATCCAGACGGCTTCGAGCCGCGCAGCGCGCGCAAGGCCCGCTAAAGCGCCGCACGCCCCATACATTGCTGACGCAGTCACCCTATACGAGATCAAGCTCATGCCAGCCAAGCTAGTACAGACGAACAACACGCCCTTCAAGCGAGTCGAAGTCGACACGGTCACGATCGACATCATCGAAAGCGCGCTGCGCAATGCGCGCTTCGAGATGGACACCGTGCTGTTTCGAACGGCGATGTCGCCCGGCATCCGCGAACAGCACGACGAATTTCCGATGATCGCGAACTCGGAAGGCAAGATGGTCGTCGGCCAGTTCGGTTCGTTCATTCACGGATTCATGCAGGGCATCGACGACACGATCGAAGCCGGCGACATCTTCTTCACGTCCGACCCGTACTCCGTCAACGGCGCGATCAGTCACGCGAACGACTGGCTGCTGTTGATGCCGGTGTTCAAGGACGGCCGGCTGATCGCCTGGTCGGCGATGTTCGGCCACATGACCGATGTCGGCGGCAAGGTCCCTGGATCGCTGCCGACCGATGCGCGACAGATCTACGAGGAAGGCATCGTCGTACCGCCGCTGAAGATCTATCGCAAGGGCGAGCTGCAGGCCGACGTGCTGCGGGTGATCTTGCATCAATGCCGCCTGCCCCACTGGAACCGCTCCGACTTCAACGCGATCGTCGCGGCGCTGCGCACGGCGGCCGCTCGTTGCAGCGAGATCGCGAGCCGCTTCGGCGACGACGTGATGTACTCGGCGATGCAGGAGATGCTCGACCGCAACAAGCGCGCGATGCGCGAGCTGATCCGTCGCAACGTTCCGGAGAAGAAGCAGAGCTTCGAGGACTACATTTGCGACGACGGTCTCGGCATGGGGCCCTATCGCATCGTGTGCTCGATGTGGCGCGAGGGCGATAAGTGCGTCTTCGACTTCGCGGGCACCGACCCGCAATCGATCGCTTCGATCAACTTCCTGTTGAACGAAGAGATGTTCAAGATGTTCGCGGGCATCTACATGATCATGGTGTTCGACCCGCAGATCCTGTTCAACGACGGCTTCTATGATCTGATGGAAGTGCGAATCCCGTCGGGCACGTTGCTCAAGCCCCTCAAGCCCGCGGCATTGTCGTGCCGTACGCACGCGCTCGGACGCATCTTCGACATCCTCGCGGGCCTGCTGGGCCAGGGCAATCCCGCCTTTCTTTGCGGGGCCGGATTCTCCGACAGCCCGCACTTGATGTACTCGGGCTACGACAAGAACGGCAAGTGGTATCAGCTGTTCCAGATCACGTTCGGCGGCGTTCCAGGCAAGCCGTTCGGTGACGGTCCAGACGGGCACTCGCTGTGGCCGTCGTTCACGAACGTGCCGAACGAATTCCTCGAAAGCTACTTCCCGCTGCGTATCGAGACCTACGAGACGATCGCGGACAGCGGCGGCGCGGGCAAGTTTCGCGGCGGTAACGGGCTGCGGATCTCCTATCGCTTCCTCGAGCCGGGCGAGATCTCCATCCACGACGATCGCTGGCTGACGTACCCATGGGGCGTGAACGGCGGCGAGCCGGGCGCGCGCAGCAAGAAGACGCTGCTACGCGCCGACGGCACGCAAGCCTTGCTGCCCTCCAAGGTCGATCGCGTCAAGGTCGAAGCCGGCGATTTGCTGATCGCGGACACGTGGGGCGGCGGCGGCTGCGGCGATCCGCTGGAACGTGAGGTCGAGCGCGTGCGCTTCGATGTCGAAGCGGGCCTGGTCACGATCGAAGGCGCGCGGCGTTACGGCGTCGTGATGAAGGACGAATGCACGGTCGATGAAGCGGCGACCACGGCGTTGCGCCAGAAGATGGCGGCAGCGCGTCCGACGAAGAAGCTGTTCGATCGCGGCTTCGAGTCGATCGAAGAGTTGAAGGCGCGTTGCGAGCAGGAGACCGGTTTCAAGCCGCCGCAGGCGCCGGTATTCACGCAAGCCCGCGACGTATCGCCGGCGGTGCGCTGAGCACCCGGCGAGATCCGCTCCTCATGTATATCGATTGTGAGCCTCACTGATGTCTACCTCTCCTGATGCTTTCAAGAATGGCCCGCTCGGTAACCTTCGGGTGATCGAGCTGGGCACGCTGCTCGCCGGGCCGTTTTGCGGCCAACTGTTGGGCGATTTCGGCGCCGACGTGATCAAAGTCGAGCCGCCCGGCCAGGGCGATCCCATGCGTGTGTGGGGTCGCGAGAAGGCCGGCGGCAAATCCCTGTGGTGGCCGGTCGTCGGGCGCAACAAGAAGGCGATCACGCTCGACCTGCGGCAGCCCGAAGGACAAGCGGTGCTGAAGGAGCTCGTCGCGAAGGCGGACTTTCTGTTGGAGAACTTCCGCCCCGGCACGATGGAAAAGTGGGGCCTCGGCTACGACGTGCTGTCGAAGATCAATCCGGGGCTCATCATGATCCGCGTGTCGGGCTTCGGCCAAAGCGGCCCGTACTCGAAGCAGGCTGGCTTCGGCGCGGTCGGCGAGGCGATGGGTGGTCTGCGCTACGTGGTCGGCGACCCATCGACACCGCCCTCGCGCATGGGCATCTCCATCGGCGATTCGCTCGCGGCGACGTTCGCGTGTATCGGCGCGCTGTCGGCGCTCAACTATCGCGCGCAAACCGGACGCGGCCAGGTCGTCGATTCGGCGATCTACGAGGCCGTGCTCAACATGATGGAATCGCTCGTCACGGAGTACGACAAGGCCGGCTACATCCGCGAGCGAACGGGTGCGATTCTGCCGAACGTCGCGCCGTCGAATGTGTACAAGACGAGCGACTCGCTGGTGCTGATCGCCGCGAACCAGGACACGGTGTTCACTCGCCTCGCCGAGGCGATGGGTCGGCCCGAGCTGGCGAAGGATCCGCGGTACGTCTCGCACGGCGCCCGCGGCGCACACCAGCGGGAGCTCGATGAGCTCATCGAACGCTGGACGCAAACGTTGACGACGAAGCAGGTACTCGAGCTGATGGAAAAGTTCGGCGTGCCCGCCGGACAGATCTATCGCGCACCGGAAATGCTGACCGATCCGCACTTCGCGGCGCGTGAAGCAATCCGCGAGGTCGAGCATCCGGATTTCGGCACGCTGAAGATGCAAAACGTCGCGCCGAAGCTCTCGCATACGCCGGGCGCGATCCGCACGCCGAGCCCGCAACTCGGACAGCACAACGATGAGGTGTACCGGCAGCTGCTCGGCATGGCCGCGGAGCGCTACGCGCAATTGAAGGAGCAGAAAGTCATCTAACGATCCTGGCGGATCCCGCGACCGTGCGCGAGCGCGGTCGCGGGGCTCGCGCGGCGGACTCTCGGCTGCGCGATGCCATCCGTGTCTTACACGGGCTCGAAGAGAGCCAAGCCACCCTCCGTGATCTGCTTCGCAGATCCGGCATGTTCTCGGCACTTCCTCTCCCCGCGGAACCGACGACCTCGCGCGCACGCGAGGCATCTCCCCGAGAACTAAGTCGCGTTCTTTCGTCGCATCGAAGCTCTCTTGGGCGACGCATGCGACGCAGCTCACAACTCGCGCGGCTAGAACCGTGCGCCAGTTCCTCACACTCAAGGAAGTCCTCAAAGGAACGCTCCGATAGCCCGCGGGCGATCGCATCGGAACACTTGCGGCCATTCACCGGCGCCCTCGGGTGCTGGCCGTTGCAAAGAGGACTGATTGATGCGATCGATCTCTGAGGCTCGCCCCACCGCCACAGCGCTGCGTTGTGCTTTGCGAGTTGCCATCGGCATGTCGGTGACGCTTGCGAGCCCCTATGCGGCCGCGCAATCCGCAACGCCGCAGCTTCCCGACAGCGGACAGATTCTTCGCGAGCTCGAGCGCAGGCCGACCGTGCAGCCGCAGTTGCCGCAGCGAGCGCTGCCGGACGTTGCGACGCGCGACGCGGATCTGCAGCCCGGCGCGGTCAATTCGGATCTGCGCATCGAAGTCCGAGGCTACAAGCTCAGCGGCAACACGACCTTCGATGACATGGAGCTGCTGCCGCTGGTCGCGAGCCAGACAGGCACCGCCACGATCACCCAGATCGAGCAGGCCGCGGCAGCGATCACGCGCTACTACCGCGAGCGCGGCTACATGGTGGCGCGCGCATATCTCCCCTACCAGGAAGTTCGCGGCGGCATCGTGAAGCTCGAGATCATCGAGGGTCATTTCGGGCAGGTGCGCATCGAGAACACCTCGAAGCTCTCCGACCGCCGCTTGTTGAAGACGCTGGCTCGAGCCTCCTGCGACGCGCCTGACTGTGCGCGGGACCTGATTCAAGAAGGGCCGCTGGAACAAGGCATGTTGCGTCTGGCCGATCTTCCCGGCGTGCTGGTTCGCGGCTCACTGCAGCCTGGCGATGAGATCGGCACCGCCGACCTCGTGCTCACGGCCGTGCCGGACCAGCGCCTGACCGGATCGCTCGACGTGAGTGATTACGGTGGACGCTACGTCGGTGCCGAGCGCGCCACGCTATCGCTCGCGTACAACAACCCGCTCGGTATCGGCGATCGCATCAATGTGCAAGGCGCCTACTCCTCGGGCAGCTCGTACGTCAGCGCCGGCTACGACCTGCCGCTCAACTACAGCGGCACGCGCTTGTTCTTCTCGGGCTACAAGATGGACTACGAGCTGCGAGAGGAATTCGCGGCACTCGGCGCACAGGGCGATACGGTCGGCCGCGAAATCGGCTTGCTGCACACCTTCGTACGCACCTCGCGTGCTAGCTTGAGCGGCCGGGTCACCTATGCCCGTAAGTCGATCGAAGACGAAATCGAAGTCGCCGCCACGGCAAGCGAGCGCACGACCTCGACCTATGCGGCGCAGATCGACGGGGTGATGAACGACTGGATGTTCGGCGGGTCGGCGTTGAACCGCATGTCGCTTGGGATCACGGTCGGCGAGATCGACATCGAGGATCCGTTGTCGCGGCTCATCGACGGCGCCACGGCGCGGACCGATGGCAGCTTCGACAAGATGGTTTACTGGCTGTCGCGCGACCAGCAGCTGACGCCACGCTGGAGCGTGTACGCACGAGTCACGGGCCAGCTCGCCGATCAGAACCTGGATTCCTCGGAGAAGTTCTATCTCGGCGGGCCTTCGGCCGTGCGCGCGTATCCCGTCGGCGAAGCCGCCGGCGATCGCGGTTATCTCGCGAGCGCCGAAGTGCGACGGCTCGTCGATGTCCCCATCGCCGGCCTCGTGCAAGCCGCCCTGTTCTACGACCACGGCCGAGTCCGCACGAACGCACGCGCGTGGACCGCTGACCGGGAGCACGACCGCAGCCTCGACGGCTATGGCGCGAGTCTCTCCTGGAGCCATCAGGCCGGCTGGCATCTCTCCTCCGCCATCGCCTTCCGCGGCAGCGAGCACGCGCGCAGCGGGCCCGATCGCAACTATCAGCTCTGGATTTCCGGCGGCCGTCGCTTCTGAGCCTTCAATCAAGCATCGGGCGTGTCGCCGAGCGCGACGGGCTTGCCCTGCATCTCTCTTCCCAAGGATTGCATTCGATGAACACCGTTGATTCCCACCGTCGAGCCCCCGGCCAATCCGCCCCTCGTGCCATTCACGCGGTGCGCTTCAGCGCGATCGCCCTCGCCGTCAAAGTCGCGTGCGGCGCGGTTGCGTTCGCCGATCTTCCGACCGGGGGCAACGTCGTCTCCGGCGCAGGCAGCATCGGTCAGAGTGGCAATACGATGACCGTGACACAGCAGACCGCGCGCATGGGCGTGGAATGGGAAAGTTTCAACGTCGGCGCCGGACAGCGCGTGCAGTTCGTGCAGCCCGATGCCAATAGCGTCGCGCTCAATCGCGTCATGGGCTCGGATGGCTCGAAGATCATGGGTTCGCTCGATGCGAACGGCAAAGTCTTCCTCGTCAATCCGAACGGCGTCTTGTTCGGCAAGGATGCGCAGGTCCACACCGGCGGCCTGGTCGCCTCTACGCTCGACATCACCGACGAACACTTCAACGCGGGTCACTACAAGTTCACCAAAGGCGCGAAGGCCGGCGGCATCGTCAACTCCGGCAATCTCACCGCCGGCAGCATCGTGCTGGTCGCGCCCACGATCGAGAACGCAGGCTCGATCAACACGCACAAGGGCAGCACGACCCTTGCAGCCGGTGAGGCGGTCACCATCAGCGTGATGAACAACGGCCTGATCACCGCCCAAGTGGACAAGGCGACGCTCAACGCGAGCATCAGGAACACCGGGCGCATCGCGGCCGACGGCGGCTCGATTTCGCTGCAGGCGGGCACCGCCGACGCAGTGCTCGACTCGCTCATCAATACCGAAGGTGTATTACGCGCGCAAAGCATCGAGGAGCGTGACGGCCGGATCTTCCTCGGATCGGGCGCAGGCGGCACGACGATCGTCGGCGGCACCGTCGATGCATCCGGCAACGCTGCGGGCCAGGTCGGCGGCAGCGTCACCGCGCTCGGCAAGAACGTCGGCATCGTCGAGGGTGCGACCATCGATGCGTCCGGACGAGACGGTGGCGGCACCGTGCTGGTCGGCGGCAATTGGCAGGGCAAGGGCCCTGAGCTGAATGCCACTGCTGTCGTGATGCAAGAAGGCGCGACCATCAAGGCCGATGCCAAGCACCACGGCAACGCTGGCACGGTCGTGCTCTGGTCCGACGACTATACGAACTTTGCCGGCGCGATCACCGCGCGCGGCGGCGAGATGGGCGGCAACGGCGGCAGGGTGGAGACTTCGGGCAAGATCAACCTGCAGTCCTCCGGCGATGTCGATGCGTCGGCGTCGCGAGGCACCGCGGGCGAATGGTTGCTGGACCCCACGGACGTCTATATCCGCACCAGCGCCAGCAGCGGCACGAGCAGCAGCGGCAGCAACCCGTTGACCTTCACGGCGACCGGCAGCAACGCGTTCATCAACAACGGCACGATCAACACTGCCCTGAACCGCGGGACCAATGTGGTCATCACGACCAACAGTTCCGGGCCTTACGGTGGCCACGTGTACATCGAGGCGCCGATCACCAAGACCAGCGGCGGCGATGCCACACTCACCTTGCTGCCGAATCAGAACATCTATCTGAACGCCGACAATGTCATTTCCTCGACCTCGGGGAAGCTGCACGTGGTCATGCGCAGTCGCTCACTGGACTCGAACTACGGCACCGAGCTGGGTGAGATTCGAATCAACGGCGACATCCGCACCAATGGCGGCGACCTCACGCTTGGCGGGGGCAGCAGCGGCACGAGCTACGCCTATCACCCCAATGGCGCCGCGATTTTCATCGACGAAGGGTCCACGTTGGACGCCAGCGGGAGCGGTGGCGGCGGCAGCATTTCCATGTATGGCAGAGCCGCGAATGGCCACGGCGTGCAGATCGCCGAAAACACCGTGCTACGCACCAACGGCGCGGGCACGATCTCGATCAGGGGCGAGATCCACGATTCCGCCGGTGTGGGCGTTCAGCTGCATGACTACTCGACCATCGCTGCTCAGCACGGCGACATCACCGTTTCGGGTGAGGGCAAAGGCGACTACGGCGGCCTGCATTTCAACCGGTCGACCATCAGCACCAGCACCGGCAACATCACGCTCACTGGCACGAACAGCACAGGCTTCGCAGGCCTCTTCAAGCCGAACTACAGCACGATCAACAGCATCACCTCCACCACCGGTACGATCACGCTCACCGGCACGACTGCAGGGACGGGCGCCGCGGGCATATATTTTCGCGGTGGCCGCGTGGGCGTGACCACAGGCGGTGCGATCGTCGTCAATGCGAGCGGCGGCGCGGAGCAGAACGCCCTGTTCAGCACTCTGGTGAACCTCAACGCCGGCACCGGCATCCGGGTGTCGTTGTCGGGATCCAGCGCGAACTACAGTCTCTACAACAACGGCGGCTCGATGAGCACCACGAGCGGCGACATCAGCATCACCGCGTCTCGGCCCATCTACATGCCGGGCAACATTTCGACCGGCGATGGCAACGTGTCCATCACCACCACGGCCTCGTCGGGCACCTTCGAAAACACGTTTGGCAGCATCAGCTCGGGCTCTGGCAACGGCGGCATCGACTTGCGATTTGGCACGCCAGTGACGTTCGACGGCGCGATCACGAGCGGCAGCGGTGATATCTCGATCGCCGGCAACAGCCTGACCTTCAACGGCAACGTTTCGGGCACCGGCAGGCTATCCCTCATGCCGTACACCACCAACGCGAGCATCGGCCTGGGCGGCGGCGCGGGCACCTTGCAGCTCGGCTCGACGCTCTTCAATGGCGCAGGGCGCCGCTTCGCCGATGGATTCAGTGAGATCGTCATCGGGCGCAGCAATGGCACCGGGCTCATCACCGTGGGCGGCTTGAGCGTGACCGATCCGCTGACGTTGCTTGCCGGCGGCTCGGGAGGCGCAATCCGATTCACGGGTGCGCTCGCGGCAGCTACCAACGATGTGACCGCTCGCGCGCACGGCAACATCACGATCAACTCGAGCACGGGCAGCATCACGGGGCAGAACATCTATCTCGCCACGGACGCCGGGAATTTCGTGAACAGCCGCGGCGCCAGCGCGCTCAACGCCAGCGGGCAGTGGCTCGTCTACGCCGTCTCACCCACCACCAATACATACGGCAATCTCGCGAGTGGCAACAAGGCGATCTGGAACCAGAGTTTCGACACGCTCGCACCTGGCACGGCGCCTTCCGGCAATCGCTACATCTTCCGCTACACCCCTGCTGGCGGAACGATCAGCGGCTCGCTGAGCAAGATTTATGGCGATATCTCGATCGTGGAGACGTTGTCGACCTCGGCCACGCCTTATACGAACACGCAGGGCGGCATGTGGCTGGCCGACACCCTCGAGGACGTCGGCCTCGGCTCGTTCACGTTGACCTCCGCCGGCCTCTTCTCCACGGGGTTGGATGCGAACGCGAACGTCGGCTCATACGCGGTCACTCTGCCTACGGCCTACACGGATACGGGGTACGCCGTTACCCTGCATCCGTCGGTTCGGCTCGAAGTCCTCAAGCGTGCGCTGACTGTCACCGCGCAAACCGACATCCGCGTCTACGACGGTACGACGATCTCGACGGTCACGCCGTCCGTCACCTCGGGCGCGCTGGTCAACGGCGATACGGCCCACTGGCTGCAAGCGTTCGATAACAAGAACGCGGCTGCTGGCAAGCGGCTCATCGCAAGCGGAACGATCGACGATGGCAACGGCGGCAACAACTACGATGTCACCTTCGTCGACATCGACACCGGCAGCATCACCGCGCGAGCGCTGACCGCGAACCTGATCGGCACGGCGAGCAAGGTGTACGACGGCACCACCGACATCGCGCTTGCGAACCACAACTACGTGCTGCATGGCGTGGTGTCGGGCGATGTCGTGAACCTCGAGAGCGCGAACATGGCGACGCTCCTTTCGAAGGACGTCGGCACGAGCAAGAACGTGGCAGTCAGCGGACTGCACCTGCTCGGCGCGGATGCTGGCAACTACACCGTCAACGGCACGGCCAACGCCAATATCGGCGTGGTGACGCAACGCGCGCTGACGGCCTCGCTGATCGGCGGTGCCACCAAGATCTACGACGGCAACACCGGCATCGCACTCGACGGCAGCAACTTCGCTCTCGGCGGCGTTCTCGGCGCCGACATCGTCGCGCTGAACATTCCGGCCGCTGGCACCCTCGGCGACAAGAACGTGGGCGCAGGCAAGAATGTGATGGTTTCTGGTCTCAGCCTGTCCGGTGCGGATGCGAGCAACTACTCCGTCAGCAGCTTCGTGAGCGCCAACATCGCCGAGGTGACCGCGAAGGCATTGACGGCTTCGCTCATCGGCAACGTCAGCCGCGTGTACGACGGCACGACCGACATCGCACTGACGAGCGGCAACTACGGTCTCGCCGGCATCGTCGCTGGCGATGCTGTCGAGCTCGACCATCCTCTCCTGGGCACGCTCGACACCAAGCACGTCGGCAACGACAAGAACGTGGCGGTCACAGGTCTCGCGCTCCTCGGCGCCGATGCCGCCAACTACACCGTCAACTCGTCGGCCGACGCCGACATCGCGGCCATCTCCCGGCGCGCGTTGACGATCGCGGCCGTGGCAGACGCGAAGGTCTACGATCGCACGACGGACTCCGACAAGGCGGTCGATGTCACTGGCGTCGCGATCAGCGACACGGTGACGGCGACGCAGTCCTTCGACTCGCGCGACGCGGGCAACCGCACGCTGTCGGTGGACGCGGATTACGTGGTCGACGACGGCAACGGCGGCAACAACTATCTCATCACGCGTACGGACGCGGTGGGCACGATCGACAAGCGGGACGTAATCGTAACGGTCGACGCCAACGACAAGGTGTACGACGGCACGACCGTCGCGACGGGCACCGTCACCGGGATCAGCAACCTGATCGCGGGCGATCAGGTGTTCAGCGACGGGACGGCCAGCTTCTCCTTCGCGGACAAGAACGTCGGCAACGACAAGGGCGTGGCCGTGAGCGGCATGACGCTCACGGGCGCCGACGTGGGCAACTATCGGATGGCCTCTGTCGGTGCGAGCCACGCCTCGATCACACCGGCGACGCTGATCGTCGCGGCAGTCCCGAACAGCAAGATCTATGGCGCGGCGGATACGAGCCTGACATACGGCTACTCCGGCCTGCAGGGCTCCGACGATGCGAGCGTGTTCTCGGGCGCGCTCACCCGCGCCGCCGGCGAGAACGTGGGTTTGTACACGATCGGTCAGGGCACACTCTCGGCGGGCGGCAACTACGCCATCGCGTACAGCGATGCGACGTTCCGCATCAACCCGGCAACGCTGACCATCGGTGCGCTCGCTGGCACGAAGGTCTATGGCGATACCGATCCGGGCTTCGGCTACGACGTGAGCGGCCTCGTGAACGGCGACGATGCCAGCGTGCTCTCCGGTGCGCTCACGCGCACTTCAGGTGAAAACGTCGGCAGCTACGGCATTCACCTGGGCTCGCTCTCTGCGGGCAGCAATTACACGATCGCCTATGCAGGCAACGTTTTCGGCATCACGCGTCGTACGCTGAGCATCGACGCCAACGATCTCGCGAAGATCTACGGCGATGTCGATCCGGCGCTTGGCTTCGCGCACGGCGCGCTCTACAACGGCGACACGAGCGCGATCTTCTCGGGCTCGCTCGAGCGCGCCGCTGGGGAAAATGTCGGCTCGTACGCGATCGGGCAGGGGTCGCTCACGGCCGGCAACAACTACGACATGGTGTTCACGGGCGGTGATTTCTCGATCACGCCGCGCGCGCTCACCATCTCCGCCAACGCCCGCGGCAAGAGCTACGGCGATCTCGATCCGACACTGAGCTTCTCGCACGGCGCGCTGGTCAATGGCGACACCGCCGCGATCTTCACTGGTGAACTCACGCGCACGGCAGGTGAGAACGTCGGCTCGTATTCGATCTCGCAAGGCACGCTGGCGGCGGGCTCGAACTACGTCATCGACTTCACCGGCAACCTGTTCGACATCTCCACCGGCCTCCTGGTGGTCAACGCCAATGCACGCTCGAAG
Source organism: Pseudomonadota bacterium (assembly GCA_023428645.1). Taxonomy (GTDB): domain Bacteria; phylum Pseudomonadota; class Gammaproteobacteria; order Steroidobacterales; family Steroidobacteraceae; genus Steroidobacter. The sequence goes on along the minus strand of JAEYXD010000045.1, from coordinate 11,215 downwards.
GTGTATGGCGACGCGGATCCGACGCTGACGTACACGTTCAGCGGCCTGATGAACGGTGATGACGCGGCGGTGTTCACCGGCGGCCTGACGCGCGTTGCGGGCGAGAACGTCGGCAACTACGCGATTGGTTTGGGGTCGCTCGACGCGGGCTCCAACTACACGATCCAGCTCCACAGCGCCGACCTCGCCATCACGCCGCGCGATCTGTATGTGACCGCGGATGCGGTCAGCAAGATCTACGGCTCGATCGACCCGTCGCTCACGTACGCCTACACGGGCTTGACGAACGGCGATACGGCGAGCGTGTTCGGCGGCGCGCTCGCCCGCTCCTCCGGCGAGAACGTGAACGGCTACGCGATCACGCAAGGGTCCTTGTCCGCGGGCAGCAACTACGCGCTGCACTACAGCGGCAATACCTTCTCGATCACGCCAGCCACGTTGAGCGTAGTGGCGAACGGTCAGACCAAGGTTTATGGCGACATCGATCCGACGTTGTCGTTCACCTACGCAGGTCTCGTGAACGGCGATACGGCTGCCGTGTTCGGTGGCGACCTCACGCGCGTCGCGGGTGAGACGGTGCTGGGCGGACCGTACGCGATCGGACCGGGCACGCTCTCGGCGGGCGGCAACTACATCATCGACTTCACGGGCAACCATCTGGTCGTCACGCCGAAGGCTCTGCTGGTGGACGTGGCGACCCGCTTGACCAAGGTGTACGACGGCACAACGGCATTGCCGGTGGGCACCGAGGCATATCACGTGAGCGGCCGCGTCGGTTCAGACGATGTGGATGTGCTCGGCTTGCTCGCGTTCGATGACCGCAACGTCGGTGTCCACTCGATCAGCCTCAGCGGCATGAGCCTCCGCGGTGCGGACTCGAGCAACTACTATCTGCCGACGACCTCGGCCACGGGTAGCGTCACGATCACCGCGCGTGCCATCACGGTCACAGCGCAAGGCGACACCAAGATGTACGACGGCACGACGAGCTCGAACCTCGCGGCGCTGCTCACCAGCGGTTCGCTGGCGGGTGGCGACACGGCGAGCTGGTCGCAAGCCTTCGACGATCGCAACGCCGGCACGGGCAAGGCGCTCACCGCCAGCGGCGTGATCTACGACGGCAACGGCGGCAACAACTACAGCGTCACCTTCATCGACAACACGGACGGCGTCATCGAGCGTCGCGCCATCACGGTCACTGCACAGGCCGACAGCAAGATCTATGACGGAACGGTGCTCTCCGCTGTCGCGCCGGTTCTCACTGCCGGCAGCTTGGCCGACGGTGACGCCGCGGCTTGGGGTCAATCATTCGACGACGCACGGGTCGGCACGGGCAAGACGCTGCGCGCCAATGGCGTGGCGGCCGATGGCAACGGCGGCGACAACTATCACGTCACCTTCGTGGACAACACGAGCGGCATCATCCTCGCGGCTAATGCCGGCGGCAACGACAGCACAGGTGGCGACAAAGGCGGCGATCATGGCAGCGGTGACGGCGCCGACGGCGCCTACGATCCGGTGATCGCCATCGTTCGTGGCGCCGAGCTGATCAACCAACGTGACCGGGATCCGGGCAATCCGGGCTCCTGGTTCGCCGATGGCGTCGGCCGTGACGGGTTCGGCAACGGCGTGAGCCGCGGGCGATTCCTTCGCGGCGATGACACGATCGAGCAGCGCGACGGCGCTGTTGACGGCGCGGGCACGGAATCACGGCAGACAGGCCACGCGACTGACAGCTGCGCTGGTTCGGGCAACCGCGGCGTGCGTATGCCAGAGCGCCCCGCGAAGTTCCTCGAGAACGAACAGGAACGCCGCGACGGCACCTGCTCCTTCTTCGAGTGATCCAAGCCGCACGCCCCCTCACCTCGAGGGGGCGTACTGGGCTCCGGCGCGATTACTCGCGCAGGAACTTCAAGAGATCCGCATTCAGCTGTTCCTTGTGTGTATCCGTGATGCCGTGCGGAGCACCTTTATATAGAACGAGCGTGCTGCCCTTGATCATCTTGTGCGCGGCACGCGCGCTGTTGTCGACGGGCACGACCTGGTCGTCGTCGCCGTGCACGATGAGCGTCGGCACGTCGAACTTCTTCAGGTCCTCGCGGAAATCGGTCTCCGAGAATGCTTTGATGGACTCGAAGGTGTTCTTATGTCCGGCCTGCATGCCCTGGCTCCAGAAGGAGTTGATCCAGCCTTGCGACACTTTCGCGCCGGGTCGATTGAAGCCGAAGAACGGTCCGGATGCGATGTCGAGATAGAGCTGCGAGCGGTTGTCGATCGACGACTTGCGAAAGCCGTCGAACACTTCGATCGGCACGCCGGTTGGATTGTCGGGCCGCTTCACCATGAGCGGCGTCACCGCACCGATGAGCGCGGCTTTCTTGACACGACTCGTCCCATGTCGACCGATGTAGCGCGCCACTTCCCCGCCGCCGGTAGAGAAGCCGACGAGCGTCACATCGCGCAGGTCGAGCGCCGCGATCACCGTCGCGAGATCGTCGGCATAGTGATCCATGTCGTTGCCTTCCCACGGCTGGCTCGAACGACCATGGCCGCGACGATCGTGCGCCACCACGCGATAGCCCTTCTCCGCGAGAAAGATCATCTGCGCTTCCCAGCTATCCGAGCTGAGCGGCCAACCGTGGCTGAACGTGACGACGGGGCCGTTGCGGGGCCCCCAATCCTTGTAATAGAGCAGTACGCCATCACGCGTCGTGATGTACTGGGCGGTGCGCTCGATGCGGCGATCGGAAGCAGCGGCTGTGGTGCTGCCTGCCGCGACTGACAATGCGGCGGCGAGACCCAGCGCCGAGTTGCGGATGGTTTCGTTCATGCTCGTCCACCTTGGTTGCTGAGACGAGACCATGCTGCCCCGGCGGCAACGGCAATTCGTGTACGAACCGGACGCCAGTTGAACGATCAAGACACGGCGAGGAGGTGCCCCCTCGCCTACTCAGGGATGCAGCGCCTCCATCGCTGAGCCCCCATCCTTACCTGCGCGAGCTCGATGGCGTCTTCAAGAACCTGCACTCGAGGTCCCAACGCTCGGCGCTCAAATCCCGCAATCGCTGACGTCGCCCTTCGGCACGCCGATATCCTTGGCGGAGGCTCGCATTGATCGCGTCGACCTCTTGGTCGATTTGCGCGCACCGTGCGACAGTGCCACCTTCCGTCCGAAGGGGCCGAGTCGCCCCGGTTGTCGGCGCGACGCGCCGAGACTTTGTCTCATACAAGCGGCTCGTGTCTTGTGCGTCCATGAGATTGGGCTGTCGAATCGTTCGGACGGTGGCCGCGGCTCCACACGGCTGATCGCTCAGGATCCGGTGTCCGTCCTGCTCGCACTCGTAAATTGTCGCGATCGCATCCACGGGAACGATTCTCTCGCTCGGACGCGCGTCAAGAACCGGAGCGGGTTGGTCCGGAACGGGTTCCAGCAGTGGCTGTTCGATGAGCGGCACATTCTCCGCTTCGCGCGATTCCGAGCTCTGCACGTTCGCATGCATTCTGACCCACGCGAGACCGGCGAATACGGCGAGAGTGACCAGCACCACGAACACTCGGTCACGCGTATTGGATGCTTCCGTAAACATGCGCTGATACTCGACCCGCACTGACCGAGATGCGATGTTCCATCTCACAAAACTTTAATCACCAAGGCATCTCGACTTCACGCCGGGTCGTGAACGTGCTCGACTGCACCGGCACACCGGTTCCCGGCTGCCCCGATCCGACGCTCACACGATGTTCGCCGCTAAAAATCTGGCGCAGGCCGTCGCGGGTCACGAAACTCAGATCACGCGGTGACAGGTCGAATCTCACGGTGCGCTGCTCGCCCGGTTGCAGCTCGAAGCGCTGAAAGCCGCGTAACGCAAGGCGCGGCGCGCCTTCGAACTCAGGCGGATCGAGATACAGCTGCGCCACTTCCTCGCCGGCGCGATCGCTCGTATTCCGAACGGACGCCGTGACGCGCAGGCCATTCTCCACCGCACCGTCGACGGGCTCGATCGTAACGGGTCCGTACGCGAAGCTCGAATAGCTCAAGCCATGGCCGAACGGATAGACGACAGCGCCGTCGAAATAGCGGTAGGTGCGGCCTTGCATCGAGTAACTCTCGAACGGCGGCAAATCCGCGACGCTGCGATAGAACGTCAGCGGCAGGCGGCCGGCCGGATTGACCTTCCCCGCGATGACATGACCGATCGCGCGTCCGCCCGCTTGCCCCGGGTACCACGCTTCGATGATGGCCGAGGCGTGCTCCTTCGCGAAGGACAGATCGAGCGTGCTGCCGTTCATCAGCACCACGATCGACGGCTTGCCGGTTGCGCGTACCTGTTCGAGCAGCCGACGCTGCTCGGCGGGCAGAACGATCGAAGTCTTGTCACCGCCCGCGAAACCCTCGAGCTCGACCTTCATCTCCTCGCCCTCGAGATCCGCATTCAAGCCCACCGCGACGACGATCACGTCCGCTGCGTCGGCCGCGCTGCGCAGCGCCGCCTCGGGCGCCGTGGAAATGCGCTTCCACAATACCTCGACACCCGCGAGCAACAGCGCGTCGGTCGTCACTCGAAGCGGATATCGCCGCCCCTTCTCGAGCTCGAGCGTCGTCATCTCCGAGCGCGTCCCCCAGGGTTCATTGCGGTGCTGCGCGAGCACCTTGCCGTCCAGCATCAGTTCGGCATTCGGACCACCGAGGCCGATCCGGTAGGTGCCGCTCTCTTGCGGCACGAGAAAGCCCGTCCACACGACGCGGTAGTAGTCCGACAGTCGCGCAAACTCCTGACCGCGCACCGCGATACCTGGCTCGATGCGAGTGACCGTCGGTGTGCTGTTGAACTTCAACCCCAGCGCATGTTGCGAATAGTCCGCATGCGTCGCGTAGCGCTTGGGCAGCGCTGCGGCGGCATCGTAGTACTGCGCGAGCAGGCCAGGCTTGTCGTCTGGCGTGCGGAGCACGGACGTCGGCAACGGATCGCCATCGGTAATCGACGCGGACCACGGCACGAGCGTCACGGTTGCTTTCGGCAGCGCGCTGCGCAACCCGTCGAGTAGCGAGACGGGCGGGCTCGACAACGGCGAGGAGTAATTGCCCCGCAGCACGCGCGTTGCATCGGCGTGCGGCCCGACCAGCACGATCCGCGCGGTTTCATGCAGAGGCAGGACACCTTCGTTCTTGAGCAGCACCAGGCTCTTCTCGGCGCTCTTCAATGCGAGCGCCTCGTGCGCCGGCGTTGCGACCGACGCGGGCGCTGGATTGAGGGCCGGGCTCCCCACGAGCCCCGGCAGATCGCCGTTCCGAAAGCGGGCCGAGAACAATCGCACCAGCGCCTGATCGATGTCGTTCATGCTGATCAGGCCGCGCGCGTACGCCTGCTGATAGCGATCGCTCAGCCCGCCGACATCGAACAGCGTGGCCGTGTTGCATTCGTTGTCGACCCCTGCCTTGAGCGCAGCGGCCGCGGCTGCGACTTCGTCGGGTGCGAACTTGTGATGGGCGCTCACATCCCTGACGGCATCGCAGTCGGAAACGACGTAGCCGTCGAAGCGCCAGGCATCGCGCAAACGCCGTCGCAGCAGCAGATCGCTCACGCACGCGGGCTCGCCGTTGACGCGGTTGTAGGCGCACATGATCGACCCGGCCCTGCCTTCGACGATGGCGGCGCGAAACGCGGGGAGATAGGTGTCCTCGAGATCGTGCGGCGTGACGAACACGTTCGCCGCGTGCCGCGTCGACTCGGGACCGCTATGCACCGCGAAGTGCTTGGGCGACGCGATCACATGGGGACGCTCCGAATCGGGGCCCTGCATCCCATGCACGTACGCGACCCCCAAGCGCGACGTGAGGAACGGATCCTCGCCGTACGTTTCCTGCCCGCGGCCCCAGCGTGGATCGCGAAAGATGTTGATATTGGGCGACCACGTGTTGAGTCCCGTTCCGATGCGCCCGAGCCGCCCGGTCGCGCGCCCGAGCGCATGGAGCGCGCGCACTTCGACACTGATCGCGCCGGCGACGTCTCTCACCAGCGCTTCGTCGAACGCAGCCGCGAGCCCGATCGGCTCGGGAAAATTCGTGGTCGGAACCGGACCGAGCGCGCCATGCAGCGATTCGGTCCACCAGTTGTACGCCGGGATATTCAGGCGCGGAATCGCAGGCGCCGTGTTGAGCAACTGCTCCACTTTCTCGCTCAGCGTCAGCTCGGCTACGAGCGCCTTGGCCTTGGCGTCGGCCTGTTCGCGGAGCGACGGTGCATCCGCATTGCTTGCCGCCGTCCCGATGCCTGCCGCGACGGCTACGCATACGGTCACCCACAACTTTCGGACCTTCCGCATGACCGGCCTCGCGAGCGATCTTTGCCAACTTAAGTCGCGCGAGCGCCTGAAGCGCTGCTCACGCCAACTGTGTGCGCCTTGTTAGCACCGCCGGAAAGCGCCAGTCAATACTCATACAAATCAGATTTGGGCGAGGCGCGGACTTGAGCGCGGGTACGGCGACGTGGACCTCACGCTCATGTCAGCGCGAAGCTGCGCGTGTCGCCCCAGCTGAAGTCATACACCTGCCCTTTCACTTCCAGCTTGATCGGCGCCGCGCCCTGTTCGCCGCCGCGTACGATGAGCGTGTCTCGCGTCACGCTCAGCTCGAGCGCGTGGCCCCGATAGCGAATGCGCATGTCGAGCTTCAGTTCGACGGGCATCTGCGGATTGAAGCGCAGCACGTCGCCTCTCACTTCGAGGCCGGTCGTCGCTCGCTGGATCAAGTCGACCGTGCCGGCCATCGCCCCCAGATGGATGCCCTCGGCCGTCGAACCCTGCTGGATATCGTTGACATCGCTCTGCAGCGCCTCCGCGAAATAGGCCATGGCTCCATGACCGTCGGAGCGCGCCAACACCCACGCGTGCACGACGCGCGACAGCGTCGAGCCGTGCGTCGAGCGCCGGTTGTAATAATCGACGTTCACGGGAATCCACCCGGGCTCGAACGGATAGCCGAGCCGATTGAGGATGGTTTGCAGCTCCTGCGTGGAGAACAGATAGAACAACATGAGCGTGTCCGCTTGTTTCGAGAGCTTGTAGCGGTTCGTGCTGTCGTTCTCCGCCTCGAGGATGAGATCGAGCCGCTGAATGTTGCCGTAGCGCGACCGATACTGGTCCCAGTCGAACTCCAGCAACTTCTCATAGCCTTCGAACTGACTGATGATGCAGCCGTCGTGAAATGGCACGAACATGCGCGTCGTGATATGCGCCCACCGGTCACGCTCCAGCGATGAGATCCTGAGCTTGCGCAGCAGCTCGACGCGCCGCAGCTCGGAGAGAACGTCCAGCACCTCCAAGGCACGCATCAGCACCCATACGGCCATGACGTTCGTGTAGGCGTTGTTGTCGATGCCGTACGTGGCGGCGCCCGGGTAGGCCTCGTGAAATTCATCGGGACCCATGACGCCGCGGATCTCGTAGCGCTGCCGCCGCTCGTCGTAGACGGCGAGACTGGACCAGAAGCGCGCGATTTCCAGAATGAGCTCGGCGCCATAGAACTGCATGAACTCGACATCGTGAGTCACCTGGAAGTACTGCCATACGTTGAAGGCAATGGCGCTGCCCACGTGCCGCTGGCGGAACGAGTTGTCGGGGACCCATCGCTGCGAGCGATCGTTGAAGTTGACCTGCTGCGTTTCCTCGCGGCCATCGCTCCCGCTCTGCCAGGGGAACATCGCTCCCTGCAGTCCGGCGGCTTGCGCCGCGGCGCGAGCCTGGTCGAGCCGGCGGAAGCGGTACTTGAGCAACGATCGGGTAATCTCCGGCGCGCGGTAGTTGAGCGAGGGAAATATGAAGAGTTCATCCCAGAAGACGTGACCTTGATACGCTTCTCCGGTCCAGGCCCGCGCCGGGACGCCGATGTCGAGCCCGACCGAATTGAATGAAACGGCCTGCAGCAAGTGCAGCATGTTGAGCCGCAACAGCAGCGGAACATTGAGCGTGAACGGCCGCGACAGCAACTCCAGATGCACATCGAAGCGCCGCCAGAGGTAACTCCAGGCGATCACATGTTCAGCCAGCGCAGCCTCGAAGCGCGGCGCGCGCTCGAACGCCCTGCTGGCCGCGTCGGACGCTTCCGAAATGGCTCGATCCCGCGAGGTGTATAGGAACGCGAGCTTCTCGATCACCAGCGCGGCCCCGGCCTCGAGCTCGGTCGTGAACTCGTGCGCAACGTAGCCACTCTCTTCGACCAGACGCCGCTGCGCTGACACGACTTCGCCCTCTCGGTACGCACGAGTGCATGCCGCCTGCGCGAGGCGCAGATCGGATTGCGAAGTGCGGGTTTTCAGCAGCAAGCCATCCGCGCCGAGCGCCGCACTGCCCAGCGGACGAAGATGTCGGCTATTGAACTGGCGATAGAGCTTGGCGCCCGCATTCACGATGCGTCCATCGAGCGCCGAACGAATCGTGACGCGTCCCGACCAGTTCTGCGCGGTCAACGTCAGCTCGATCGCGCCCAGATGCATATCCTGCATGGAGACGAAGCGACGCTCGGTCAGCTCCGTGACTCGCCCGACGCGATCCTCGAACGACAAGGTGCGCAGCAGCAGTCCACGCCGCACATCCAGCTCCTGGCGGTAGGCGTTGATCCGCACCGAACGCATGTCGAACCACTCTTCATCCTCGATTCGAAAATCGAGCGCGAGCCAGTTGGGAAGATTCACGAGGTCTTCGTTCTCGACCAAGCGCGAGGCAACCTCCGTGCGCAGCCGGTTGTAGCCTCCCGCGAGATAAGTCCCGGGATAGTGAATGCCGTCGGCGCGCGCCCACGGCAGCGCACCGCGGGTTTCGAAGTAGCCGTTGCCGAGCGTGCATAGCGCTTCGCGACGTCCTTCCGTGTTCGGGTCGAACCCTTCGAACGTCAGCGACCAGACCGATGCGGGGTCCAGGGCGACCTCGATTTCGCGCAGGTCCTTCACGACGAGACGTGCGCCGGCACTACGCAGCTCCGCGGATTGGCCGAGCCGATCGACGCCAATGACCAGCCCGAACTCTCCAGCACGACCGGCCTCGACGCCCGCGATCGCATCCTCGATGACGATGCATCGCCGTCGATCGACCTTCATGCGGCGGGCCGCCTCGATGAACGCGTCCGGCGCCGGCTTGCCGCGCAGGCCCAAACGACGGATGTCGGCGCCATCGATGCGCTCATCGAACAGCTCCGTGATGCCGGCCGCCTCCAACACCTGAGCACAATGAATACTGGAACTCACGACCGCGGTATGAACTCCCTGCGCATGAAGGTCGCGTGCGAAAGCCACGGCCGACGCATACGTTCTCGCGCCGTTCTGCTGCAGCTGGCGCATGAAGCTTTCATCTTTCCGCGCGCCGAGCCCGTAGACGGTGAGCGCAGCGGGTCCGTCCTCGGCAGAGCCCCATGGCAGATGAATCCCGCGCGATGCGAGGAACGACACCACACCGTCGTAGCGGGATTTGCCGTCGACATACTGTCGATAGTCGTTCTTGACGTCGAAGCCGACGAAGGGCTCCCCGCTCGCCGCGGCGCGCTGCCGCAGAAAGTCATCGAACAATTCCTTCCACGCCGCCGCGTGCAGCGTTTCCGTTTGCGTCAGCACGCCATCCATGTCGAACAGCGCGCCGTCGAAATCGCGTGGCGAAATCCTGATGACCGAAGGCGCAGGGGAACTCATGATCGGCCTCTATCAGTCCGTACCGTGAGCAATGAACACGAACGGTGATCGGTTGCGTGCGCGGCCGCGACGCAGCATCCGCGCTCGCGGGAACTCTCAGCATTCGCTCGCTCTTGCTGCTGCAGATTCCGCCGCGTCCATTCGGTCCATACGCGGCTGGCGATGGCACTTTCGTGTACTCGACTCGGGCGCCGATGCCGAAGCGATACTGCGCAATACGGTCATGCTGGTTCGCACAAGATGGAATGAATGGATGATCGGCGCGCGTGTTCTTGCAGTGCTCGTCGTTGCCTTCGCTGTGAGCGCATGCGTCTCGCTCGCGCCTGAATATCGAGCCCCGCCCTCACCGGTCGCGGACCAATACCCGACCGATACGCGCAGCGTGCCGGCCGTCGTGGCATCCCTCGACTGGCGCGACATCTTCGTGGATCCAGCGTTGCAGGCTTTGATCGAACAAGCGTGGCGCAACAATCGCGACCTGCGTTCGGCCGTGCTGCGCGTCGACGAGGCGCGCGCACTGCGCGGCATCCAGCGTGCGGACCGCTTCCCGACCATCGACGTCGTCCTGGCCGGCAATCGCAGCCGTACGCCGAGCGATGTGAGCCTCGTCGGCTTCTCTTACGTCAGCAGCGCCTACCAGGCCTCGGTCGGCGTGACGGCATGGGAGCTGGACTTCTGGGGCCGCGTACGCAGCCTCGACATCGCCGCGCTGGAATCTTACCTGGCCACCGAAGCAGCGCATCGGGCGGCGCTCGTGAGTCTCGTGGCGCAAGTCGCGGACGCATGGCTCGTGCAATGCGAGCTCGATCAACGCATCGAGCTCGCGCGACAATCGGTCGCGACGCGGGAGGAGAGCTTTCGCATCTTCCGGCTGCGCGCCGAGGTCGGTTCAAGCTCGAAACTGGAACTGGCGCAAGCCGAGACATTGCTCCGGCAAGCACAAGGGCTGGCCGCTCAGCTCGAGCAGTCGCGCGCGGAGAACAGTAATGCGCTGACGCTGTTGGTCGGCGCCCCGATCGATCTTCCGGTGCAAACGGACGTGTTCGATACGTCGGATCCCGTGCGTAATCTACGCGTCGGGCTGCCGTCCGATCTGTTGACGCAGCGCCCCGATATCCTCGAGGCCGAGCACCAACTGAAATCCGCCTATGCGAACATCGGCGCGGCGCGTGCGGCGTTCTTTCCCAATATTTCGCTGACCGGCAACTACGGCGTCGCCAGCCCGGAGCTCGACGGGCTGTTCGACTCGGGCACTCGCAGCTGGTTGTTCACGCCAACCATTTCCCTGCCGATCTTCAACGGCGGCCGCTTGCGCTCCAATCTGGACCTCGCGCATGTGCGCCGGAATCTGGCCGTCACCAATTACGAGCTCACGGTGCAAACGGCCTTTCGCGACGTGGCCGATGCGCTTGCGGCACAGCAGTGGCTGCTCGACCAGGTGAACATCCAACGCCAGGCACTGGCGGCAGAGCGCGAGCGCGCTCGACTCGCTCAATTGCGTTACGAGAACGGCGCCGCGGCATACCTGGAAGTGCTCG
>JAEYXD010000241.1 GCA_023428645.1 Pseudomonadota bacterium | reverse complement strand
TGCAAGTCTTGATCGTCGTGTAGAACTGCGTCTCGTCGCGAGCGCGCCGCTCCATGCTCGCGCTCATCGGACCCAGCAGGCCGTACGCGAGCAGAATGCCGAGGAAGGTGCCCACGAGCGCGGCCGCGACCTTGATGCCGATCTCCTCCGGCGGCCCGCCGAGCGCACCCATCGTATTCACGATACCGAGCACGGCCGCGACGATGCCGAAGCCCGGCAGCGCATCCGAGATCTTGCTCATCGCGCTCGCCGGCTCCTGGGCGTCGTGATGATGGGTCTCGATTTCCAGATCCATCAGCGCTTCCAGCTGAAACTGGTCCATGTCGCCGCTGATGATGAGGCGCAGATAATCTTGAATGAACTCGACGGTGTGATGGTCGCCGAGGATCAACGGCCGCTTCTTGAAGATGTCGCTGTTCTTGGGCTCTTCGATGACGCGCTCGAGCCCCATCATGCCTTCCTTGCGGGCGATCGAGAGCAGCTCGTACATCACGCCGAACAGGGCAAGGTAACGGTCCTTGTTGTAGGGCGAGCCTTTCAGCAGCGAACCGAAGCCGCCCAGCACGCGCTTGGTGACGCTCATCGGGTTCGCGATGATCAGGGCGCCGAGCGCGGCACCGCCGATGATGATGAGCTCGGAAGGCTGCCACAAAGCCAGGATCTGTCCGCCGTGTATCGCAAAGCCGCCCAACACGCAGCCGAACACGACGACGATGCCGATGATCAGATTCATTCGAGCGATTTCCGAGAGATGCGGACGGTGTCGCGGCCAGCAGACAAGTCAACGCGCGACGAACTGCGGTCCGATGTCGTTAGGAATCGGCAGCGGACGCGTGACCTTGAATGCGATCGGCTGGTTTTTTCGCGGCCCGGCGCTCTAGGCGGGCCCTTGCGCCGGGGTGACAATGCGGCCATGTGCAGCACACGTCCTACATTCTTGCGCCGCGTTCTGGGCCTCTGCCTCGGCCTCATCGCCGCGGCCGCCTTGGCCCAGTCGCTCGAGGTCATCGAGCTTGCGCATCGACCCGCGCGGGAAATCCTCCCCGCGATCGAGCCGTTGCTCGCGCCGGGCGGCGCGGTGAGCGGTCAGGACTACACGCTGTTCGTCCGCACGACGAGCGGCAATCTCGCGGACATCCGTCGCGTCGTCGCGCAGCTCGACCGAGCGCAGCGCCAGCTCCTCGTCTCGGTGCGAACGGCGACGCGCCAGGAAATCGAGCGCGAGGGCGTCGCCGTCGAAGGCGAGCTGTCGACCCGGGGCGCTCGCGGCCGCGTCAGCGGCACGGGTTCGAACACACGCATCGAACGCGGCGACGTCGCGAGCGTCGCGGTGCTTGAAGGCAACGCGGCGATGATCGATCACGGGTCTAGCGTGCCGATCGTGACGGCCGTCATCGGCGGCGGCGGCCGACGTCCGTGGCTCGGTGCGCAAACCGAATACCGTGAGCTGCCGCACGGCTTTCTCGTGACGCCGCGCGTCAGCGGCGAGACGGTCATTCTCGATATCGAGCAGCGCAGCGACACCGTGAACGGCGGGCGCATCGACACGCAGAGCGTGCAAACGCAAGTGAGCGGGCGGTTGGGCGAATGGATTTCGCTCGGGGGCGTCAGCTCCAGCCGCTCGACGAACGAGCGCGGGATTGCGAGCCGCGGCTACTCAACCCATGCCGACGAGCGCGGTGTCTGGGTCAAAGTGCAGCAGCAGTGAAGGCGTGCGTGCTCATAGAAGTGTGAAGCCGTAGCCGTTTTGTTCTGCTCGGCGGATTCGACGTCACATTTCGCGCCGTTGCGCGCGGGCGTGACCACTGTCGTCGTGGCAAGATTTCGCACATCACCAAGGGCGCACTCTCCTGTCTCGGTTCATGGGCTCGATCTGGAAACCTGTGCTGGCGATCCTGGCCTGTTGTGTCGGCGTCGTCGGCATATTGTCGGGGCGGCCGATCGAGCGGCCCGCCGGCGTGCTGGTCGATCGCGAGCCGATCCAGCGGCCGACGCTCGCGGCGCCGTTCACGCATGGCGACTTCGAGATCACGCCGCGCGCGGAATACGACATCGAAGCACGCGTGTTGTCGGTCGAGGCCTATCGGATGGATGGCGGCGCCAAGCTCTCGCCGCTCGATTTCGCGGTCGGCTGGGGGCCGATGTCCGATTCAGCCGTGCTGGCGCATTTCCGGATCACGCAGGGTGCGCGCTTCTTCACGATCTATCCGGACGAGGGCGCCATCGACATCGCGACGGCGCTGCTCGGCAGCGCGAACATGCATTTGATTCCCGCCAACGGCCGCGTGCACGATCAGCTCGACGACGTGCGGCCCGGCAACGTCGTGCGCTTGCGCGGCTATCTCGTCAGTGTCGCGGGCCCGAACGGCTACACCTGGAACACGTCGCTGACGAGGACGGACACCGGTGCCGGCGCGTGCGAGCTGTTCTATGTCGAGTCCGTCGAGATGCGGTGAAGCTGGCGTCTAGCTGGGGCGCTCCGCCACTTTCGGGAACACGCAGCGCACCTTCAGGCCGGGCTCGTTGTCGAGCAGCTCGATCGTCGCTCGATGCAGGCGCATCACCGCGGCGATGAGACTCAAGCCGAGACCGCTGCCGGACTGCGAGCGATCACGCTCCAGGCGAAAGAAGGGTTGCAGCACGCGCCGCCGATCTTCGGCCGGAATGCCAGGGCCGGTGTCGGCCACCTCCAGCACGACAGTGTCCGAGGTCGTCGCGACGTCCACGTCGATGCGCCCGCCGCTCGGTACGTACTTGAGCGCGTTCTCCAGCAGATTGACGAGCGCCTGGGCGAGCAGCTGCTGGTTGCCCTCCAGGGTCGCGCCGTCCGCGCCCGTGAATCCGAGCGTCAGTCCGCGCGCGCTCGCTTCGGGCTGATAGAGATCGACGAGCTCGCGGGCGAGGGCGGTCAAGTCGACGCGCCCGGTCGCGAGCTCATTGCCGTGACCTTCGGCCTGCGCGATCTGCAGCAGCGTGCCGAGCGTGCGCTGCACGCGCTCGACCTCCGCCAGCGTCGCTTCCATCGCCGCGCGCGCCGGCAGCGACATACGCTCGTGCTGCAGGGCCTCTTCGATGCGCACGCGCGCTCGATACAGCGGCGCGCGCAGGTCGTGGGCGGCGCTGTCGAACGTCGTGCGCAGCACCTCCGTTTGCTGCTGAATGCGATCGAGCATGTGGTTCACGGTCGTCGAGAGCGCGTCGAACTCGTCGCGGCCTTTCTCGATGCGCAGCCGCTGCGACAGATCGCCGCGCATGATGCTCTCGCACGTGGCGGCGATCGCGCTCACGCGGCGCCGCACGCCACGGCTGTAGCCGACGCTGACGAGCGCCGCGAGCCCCACGCACAATCCGGCGCCCCACAGCATGGCGTAGCGCAGGCGCGTCGCGAGGCGCTTGCGCTCGAGAATGTCCGTGCCGACGAGCAAGCGCACGCCGCTGGGCAGTCGAAACAGATGCGCGCGTACGGGATGCGCCACGACGCCGCCGTGCTCGCTCGCGTCGATCTCGAATTCCACCCACTCGGAGGTGGCGTCGAACTCCTCCGGCCAGCTGCCGATGTTGCCTGCGATGCGATGGCCATTCGTATCCGCGAGCAAGTACACGGCGCCGGTGCGACCCCAGTTGTCGGCGCGGCGGTTCAGCGTGTCGATGAGCTGCAGCACGCCGCCGCGGCGATAGTCGTCGACGAGGCCGTCGACCTCCGTGCGGATGACGGCGTCGACCTCGCGATCGAGGACGCGGGCGGTCAGATAGTAGACGGCAACGAGGATGGAGGAGATGCCGGCGGCAAAGATGAGGACATAGAGCAGCGTGACGCGCGACGCCGAGAGGCGAAAGGATTTACTGCTGCTCATCCCTCAGAACATAACCCGCCCCTCGGACGGTGTGAATGAGCGGCTTGTTGAAGCCCTTGTCGACCGAGTTGCGCAACCGGCTCATGTGCACGTCGATGATGTTCGTCTGGGGGTCGAAATGCAGATTCCAGACGCCTTCGAGCAGCATCGTGCGGGTGATGACCTGCTCGGGGCGGCGCAGGAAGTATTCGAGCAGCTGGAATTCCTTCGCGGTGAGATCGATGGCGCGGCCGTCGCGCGTCACGCGTCGCGCCAGCAGGTCGAGCTCGAGATCGGCGTACTTGAGCCGGGTCACCTCCTGCGCCGCGGGTGATGCGCGCCGGCTCAGCGCTTCGATGCGTGCGAGCAGCTCCGCGAAGGCGAATGGCTTCGTCAGGTAGTCGTCGCCGCCGGCCTTCAGGCCGTGCACGCGATCGTCGACCGTGCCGAGCGCCGACAGAATCAGCACCGGCGTGCGGTCGGATCTGGCGCGCAGCCGCGTGATGATCGACAGGCCGTCCAGGTGCGGCAGCTGCCGATCCGCGACGATGACGTCGAAGCGCTGCGACGTCGCCTTCTCGAGACCGTCGTGTCCGTCCGCGCTGTGCACCACCTCGTAGTGGTGCTCGCGCAGGCTCTTGATGAGGTACTCGGCGGCTTGCAGGTCGTCTTCGATCAAGAGGAGGCGCATATCGGCGGCTGGCGGTTCGCGGTTGGCGATCAGTGAAGAATCGGGACTGCGCTCAGTCTGCGTATCAACGTGCCGCACCTGCAAGTCTCCTTGTTCACGGACCGCCAACCGTCATGGCGAACCTCGTCGCCGCACGCGTCAGCCGACGCGCACCGGCAGGAAGATTTGCGCGTCGCCGCGCTCGATCAACAGCGCGACGACTTTGCCACCCTTCTTCGCTGCCGCCTGCAAGTCTTGCAACGATTTAACCGTGTTGCCGTTCACGCCGAGGATGATGTCGCCCGGCTGCACGCCTGCTTGCGCCGCGGGCCCCGTGACGTTTTCGACGACAAGCGAGCCGCTCGTCTCGGCCTGCCGCTTCTCTTCCGGCGCAAGCGGTCGCACCGCGAGACCGAGCTTGCTCGTGCTGGCGTCCTCGCCCGCATTCGCGCGCGCCGCAACACGGCCGTTCGCATCTGGAATCTCCTCGGTGCGTGCGGTCAGCCGCTTCGCCGCGCCATTGCGCCACACCTCGATAGCGAGCGTCTCGCCCGGCTTCGTGCTCGCGACGAGCCGCGGCACTTCCGCCGAGGTCTCGATCTTCTTGCCGTCGATCGAGAGGATCACATCGCCGGCCTTGATGCCCGCCTTCGCGCCGGGGCCGTCGGATTCCACCATGCCGACGAGCGCCCCGCGGGGCCGATCGAGCCCGAACGAATCCGCGAGCTGCGCGTCGACGTCCTGAATCGATACACCGATGCGGCTGCGCGTGACCTTGCCCGTGGTGACGAGCTGTTCCTGGACGTTCGTGGCGACATCGATTGGTACCGCGAACGACAGGCCCATGTAGCCGCCGGTGCGGCTGTAGATCTGCGAGTTGATGCCGATGACCTCGCCGTTCATGTTGAACAGCGGGCCGCCCGAATTGCCGGGATTCACGGCGACGTCGGTCTGAATGAAGGGAGCGAAGTTGTTCCTGCCCATCGAGCGCGACGTGGCGCTCACGATGCCGGCGGTCACGCTGTTCTCGAAGCCGAACGGCGAGCCGATGGCGATCACCCACTCGCCGGGCTTCAGCTTCGATGGATCGCCGATGCGCACGGTCGGCAGGCCTTGCGCGTCGATCTTGATGACGGCGACGTCGGTGCGCTCATCGACGCCGACCACTTTCGCCGTGTATTCGCGGCGATCCGTGAGCTTGACCGTGACCGTCGAAGCGCCGTTCACGACGTGTGCGTTCGTCAGGATGTAGCCGTCCTGGCTGACGATGAATCCGGAGCCCTCACCGCGCGACGGTTGCGGCGAATCACCGCGCGGCATCGGCTGGCCGAAGCGGCGGAAGAATTCGTAGAACGGATCGTTCGGCGACATCTGGGGCATGTTGTTCGCGACGGTCTCGGACTTCTCGACGACCGTGACGTTCACGACCGCGGGGCCATACGTTTCGACGAGCCCGCTGAAATCGGGCAGTCCCGAGACGACGCGCTGCGTCGGCGCCTTGGCCGGCGCTTCGATGGACGACGCTGCGTTCGCGGTGCCCGTGACACTGGTGAGCGAGTCGAGATCGGCGGAGCAGGCCGAAAGGCCCAGGCTGGCGACGATGGCGGCGGCCAGAGTGCGGGAGCGAGTCGAGCGCATGTTGATTCCTCGTGCGGTAAAGCTGACCGATAACGTGGAATCTCAGATTCGCGATCACAATGCAGAGTTTTGGGAATTACGAACTTTTAAGCCCGCGGCCTGCGCCTGGTCACGGCGTTTTCGATTTCAAGTCCGCGATCTCGCGGCGCAGCTCCGCGACGATCTGCTCCAGGCGCTCGAGGCGCTCCGATGTCGTTGCGGCGCGCGAATCGCTCGCGGCGGGCGGCTGCTCGGCCGGGGCCGCGGCGTCGATCTCGCCGCCGAACAAGTGCGCGTAGCGCGAATCGCGCCGGCCAGGCTCGCGCGGCAGGCGCGCGACGAACGGACCGTCGGAGCGGGTCGCCAGGTTGTCGAGCGCCGCCTCGATGTGGTTGACATCGGCCGTCTCGGCCAGGCGCGGCGCGCGCGAGCGCAACTCGCCCGGTGTCTGCGGCCCGCGCAGCAGCAGCTCGCAGACAATGGCGGTTTCCAGCGGCGTGAATTCGAGCGTGCCGAACCCGGTGTTACAAAAGCGATGCTGATATTTGGGCACCCGGCTGCCGAAACCCGACCGCTCGATGACCAGGTGCTTCTTCGCGAGCCCGTCGAGCGTTTCCTGCACGGTGCGTTCCGCGAGCTCCATGACCGGATCGCGATTGCTCTTCTGATTGCAGGCATTCGTCAGGGCATTGAGCGACAACGGGTATTGATCGGGGGTCGTGATCGCTTTTTCGATCAGGCATCCGATGACGCGGGCCT
Organism: Pseudomonadota bacterium; assembly: GCA_023428645.1. Classification (GTDB taxonomy): domain Bacteria; phylum Pseudomonadota; class Gammaproteobacteria; order Steroidobacterales; family Steroidobacteraceae; genus Steroidobacter. Next base: position 11,200 of record JAEYXD010000241.1, on the reverse strand, counting down.
CGAGCGGTGTCAGGCGAATGTCCATAGCGGCGTGGCTGCTTATTCCGTTTGGTTTGGCGCTTATACGGTCGATGCGGTCAAGGGATTGAAAATACCGCGGAAAGTGCGAAGTCTGCCTGCGCGACGGACCCCCGTCACGAGCCCTGATCCTCTACAATTGGTCGCCCATTTTCGCTCCTGGGAATGCCCTTGTTGAACCTTGCTCTCCCGCTCGACTCGCTCGAGTCGGAACGCCCGATCGTCCCCGAAGCTCCAGCTCGGCTCCGCGAGATTCCGTACAACTACACCTCGTTCTCGGATCGCGAGATCGTGATTCGCCTCCTGGGCGAGGACATCTGGAGCATCCTCGGCGAGCTGCGCGCGGAACGGCGCACCGGCCGCTCGGCGCGCATGTTGTACGAAGTGCTCGGCGACATCTGGGTCGTGCAGCGCAATCCGTACCTGCAGGACGACTTGATCGACAGCCCGAAGCGCCGTCGCTTGCTCATCGAAGCACTGCATCACCGCCTGAACGAAGTGGAGCGACGTCGCGACGTGGCGGACCCCGAGCGCGACGAGAAGGTCGGGCTGCTCGTGCAGGCGGCGCGGCGCGCGGTGGAAGCGTTCGCGACCGATTTCGAACGCGTGATCGATCTGCGCAAGCGCGCGCGTCGGCTGCTGGAAAAGCACACGCGCGACGACAACATTCGCTTCGACGCCTTCGCGCGCGTGTCGCACGTCACCGATGCGACCGACTGGCGCATCGAGTATCCCTTCGCCGTGTTGTCGCCCGACAGCGAGAACGAGGTTCCCGCGCTGGTGCGCTCGTGCATCGAGCTCGGGCTCACGATCATTCCGCGCGGCGGCGGCACGGGCTACACGGGCGGCGCGATTCCTCTCACGCCGCTGTCCGTCGTCATCAACACCGAGAAGCTCGAAGCGATCAGCGCCGTCACGCTGACGCAGCTCCCCGGCGTCGACGGCGAGGTCCCGACGATATTCACCGAAGCCGGTGTGGTGACGCGGCGCGTCTCGGACGCGGCGGAGCGCGCGGGCTTCGTGTTCGCGGTGGATCCGACGTCCGCCGACGCGTCGTGCATCGGCGGCAACGTCGCCATGAACGCCGGCGGCAAGAAGGCCGTGTTGTGGGGCACCGCGGTCGACAACCTCGCCTGGTGGCGCATGATCGATCCGGAAGGCAACTGGCTCGAGGTCGCGCGCATCGGGCACAACCGCGGCAAGATCCATGAGGTCGACGTCGCGACGTTCGAGCTCGTGTGGAAGGACGGGCGCGACCCGGCCGACAAGGCGCGCGTGCTGCGCACCGAGCGCGTGCTGATCGAAGGGCGCAAATTCAGAAAGACCGGCCTCGGCAAGGACGTCACGGACAAGTTCCTCGGCGGCCTGCCCGGCGTGCAGAAGGAAGGCTGCGACGGCTTGATCACGTCCGCGCGCTGGGTGCTGCATCGCATGCCGAAGCACATTCGCACCGTGTGCCTGGAATTCTTCGGCCACGCGCGCCACGCGATTCCGTCGATCGTCGAGATCAAGGACTACCTCGACAAGGATGCGCGCGGCACCGGCGTGCAGCTCGCGGGTCTCGAGCATCTGGACGAGCGCTACTTGCGCGCCGTCGGCTACGCGACGAAATCGAAGCGCGGCACGCTGCCGAAGATGGTGCTGCTCGGCGATATCGTCGGCGACGACGACGCCGCGGTCGCGCGCGCGACGTCCGAGGTCGTGCGGCTCGCGAATGGCCGCTCCGGCGAGGGCTTCATCGCCGTCAACCCGGACGCGCGCAAGAAATTCTGGCTCGATCGCTCGCGCACTGCCGCGATCGCGCGGCATACGAACGCGTTCAAGATCAACGAGGACGTCGTCATTCCGCTCGATCGCATGGGCGACTACACGGATGCGATCGAGCGCATCAACATCGAGCTGTCGTTCAAGAACAAGCTGACGATGATGCGCGAGCTGCGCGCGTATTTCGACGGCGAGCTCGAGCTCGGCAAGGTCGACGATCCCGACATGGAGCGGGTGTCGCGCGAGGAGCTGCTCGGCGATCGCCAGACGCAGGCGCGGCAAGTGATCGCGGCGACGCAGGCGCGTTGGCAGTATCTGTTCGAGAATCTCGACACACCGCTCTCCGACGCGCTGCCGCACCTGTTGCGGCTCGGCTTCGAGCCGGTGCGCCGCGATTTCGAGACTCGCCTGGAACGCGAGCCGAACGCGACGCTGTTCGATCTCGTGCAGGATCGTTCGATTCGCACGTCGTGGAAGTCGGAAGTGCGCGGGCATCTGCGCCGCTTGTTCGTCGGCGGACCGTTCATCCCCGTGTTGGAGTATGTCGAAGCGCTCCACAAGCGAGTGCTGCGCGGGCGCGTCTGGGTCGCGCTGCACATGCATGCCGGCGACGGCAACGTGCACACGAACATTCCGGTGAACTCGGACGATTACGAAATGCTGCAGGAAGCGAATCGGGCCGTGGAGCGCATCATGCAGATCGCGCGCGGCTTGAACGGCGTCATCTCCGGCGAGCACGGCATCGGCATCACGAAGCTCGAGTTCCTGACGGACGAGGAGACGGTCGACTTCCGCCGCTACAAGGAGCGCGTCGATCCGCAGGGCCGCTTCAATCGCGGCAAGCTGCTGCCGGGCGGCGATCTGCGCAACGCGTACACGCCGAGCTTCAATCTGATGGGCCACGAATCGCTCATCATGCAGCAGTCGGACATCAACTCGATCTCCGGCGCGATCAAGGACTGCTTGCGCTGCGGCAAGTGCAAGCCGGTGTGCGCCACGCACGTGCCGCGGGCGAATCTGCTCTATTCGCCGCGCAACAAGATTCTCGCGACGTCGCTGCTGATCGAGGCGTTCCTGTACGAGGAGCAGACGCGCCGCGGCGTGTCGATCCGGCACTTCGACGAGTTCTCGGATGTCGCGGATCACTGCACGGTGTGCCACAAGTGCGTGACCCCGTGTCCGGTGAACATCGATTTCGGCGACGTGTCGATGGCGATGCGCGATCTCCTGCGCCGCATGGGCAAGAAGCGCTTCAACCCGGGCACGGCCGCGTCGATGTTCTTCCTGAACGCGACCAATCCCGAGACGATCAAGCTCACGCGCAAGGTGATGATCGACTGGGGGTTCAAGGCGCAGCGCCTGGGTAACAGCGCGTTGAAGGCGTTCGCGGCGGGGCAGACGAAGCGTCCGCCCGCGACGACCGGCAAGCCGGCCATGAAAGAGCAGGTCGTGCATTTCGTGAACAAGAAAATGCCCGGCGGATTGCCGAAGCGCACGGCACGCGCGCTGCTCGACATCGAGGACCGTCACTACGTGCCGATCATTCGCGATCCGAAGGCGACGACGACGGATTCCGAAGCGGTGTTCTATTTCCCCGGCTGCGGCTCGGAGCGGTTGTTCTCGCAAGTCGGTCTCGCGACGCAGGCGATGCTGTGGCACGTCGGCGTGCAGACCGTGCTGCCGCCCGGTTACGTGTGCTGCGGTTACCCGCAAAAGGGCTCGGGGCAGTTCGACAAGGCGGACAAGATGATCACGGACAACCGCGTGTTGTTCCATCGCGTCGCGAACACGCTCAACTATCTGGACATCAAGACGGTCGTCGTGAGCTGCGGCACCTGCTACGACCAGCTGCAGGGCTACAAATTCGACGAGATCTTTCCGGGCTGCCGCATCATCGACATCCATGAGTTCCTGATGGAGCGCGGCGTGAAGCTCGAGGGCGTGACCGGCGTGCGCTACATGTATCACGACCCGTGCCATACGCCGATGAAGAGCTACGATCCGCTCAAGGTCGTCAACGCACTGATGAACGAGCAGCAGAACGGCAAGATCGAAAAGAACGACCGTTGCTGCGGCGAGTCGGGCACGTTCGCGGTGACGCGGCCGGATATCGCGACGCAGGTGCGGTTCCGCAAGGAGCGTGAGATTCGCAGCGGCGCGGAGAAGGTGCGCGCCGATGGGTTCAAGGGCGATGTGAAAGTGCTGACGTCGTGTCCGTCGTGCCTGCAGGGCTTGAAGCGCTACAACGAGGATGCGGATGTCGACGCCGATTACATCGTCGTGGAGATCGCGAAGCACGTGCTCGGCGAGGATTGGCTGCAGGGCTACGTTCGCGACGCGAACAACGGGGGTATCGAGCGCGTACTGGTGTAATCCCGCGCCCCTTCTCACGTCGGAAGAGGGGGGCGCTGTTCGATTGGCCGGTCTTGCGCAGTAGACTTCGACGCTTCGAAGCACCGAGGAATGCGTCATGAGCCAAGACTTACACGGTGATATCGCCAACGCCCTCGCGCGCGCCGATTTCTCGCGGCGCCAGATGGTCGTCACGAGCCTCGCCGCGGGCTTTGCCATGGCGGTGCAGCCGGTCACCGCCGCGACGATCTCGACCAGCGATGAAGGACTCACCGCCGGTGAGGTGAAGGTGCCCGTCGGCGATCAAACGATTCCGGCGTACCGCGCGATGCCGAAGTCCGGCGGCCCCTTCCCGGTCGTGCTCGTCGTGCAGGAGATCTTCGGCGTGCACGAGCACATCAAGGACATCTGCCGCCGTTTCGCGAGGCTCGGTTATTTCGCGATCGCGCCGGAGCTCTACGCGCGCCAGGGCGATGTCTCGAAGCTGCAATCGATCGACGAGATTCGTAAGGTCGTCGCGAAAGTCCCCGACGAGCAGGTCATGAGCGATCTCGACGCGTGCGTCGAGTACGCCACCGAGACCGGCAAGGGCGATGTCACCCGGCTCGGTATCACCGGCTTCTGCTGGGGCGGACGCATCGTGTGGCTGTATGCCGCGCACAGCAAGCGCTTGAAGGCAGGGGTCGCATGGTACGGTCGGCTCGTCGGCCAGCCGACCGAGCTCACGCCGCAGCAACCCATCGACGTCGCCGCGAATCTGAACGCGCCGGTCCTCGGCTTCTACGGTGGCAAGGATCAAGGCATCCCGCTGAACACGGTCGAGCAGATGCGCGAGGCGCTGAAGAAAGCGCAAGTGCCGGCGCGAATCGACGTGTATCCGAACGCACAGCACGGCTTTTTCGCCGACTATCGGCCGAGCTACGACGAAGCGGATGCCAAGGACGCCTGGAATAAATTGCAAGCCTGGTTCAAGGAGCACGGCGCGGCGTGAGGCCGACGCCGGCCCGCGGCCGGAACCCAAACTCCGCAGCGAGCGTTCCCCCGACAGTTTCGGCGGGGCAGCCATGGCGGAGCAGCGCGACGTTAGTTCCATATTCGAACCCGAGCGTAATTGCTGGCGTGTCGCGCATGCGGATCAGGCCGCGTTCATCATCGATGCCGATGCCTATTTCAAGGCGTTCGTCGCGGCGGCGGAGCAAGCGCAACGTTCGATCCTGATCGCCGGGTGGGATTTCCACAGTCGCACGCGCCTGTTGTGCGACGAGAACGGCCAGAACTGCGAGCTCGAGCTCGGCCAGTTTCTGAACAAGCTCGCCAAGCGCCGCCCCGAGCTGCACATCCACATTCTGATCTGGGACTACCCGATGATCTTCGGGCTGGATCGCGAATGGGCGCCGCTCGCGGGCTTCGGCTGGAAGCCGCATCGACGCATTCACTTCCGTTACGACAACACGCATCCGGTCAGCGGCTCGCATCATCAGAAGATCGCCGTGATCGACGACGCCGTCGCGTTCTGCGGCGGCATCGACCTGACGTGCCGCCGCTGGGACACCTGCGCGCATGCGGCGGATGATCAGCGGCGGGTCATGCACGGCACGCCATATCCGCCGTTCCACGACCTGGTGATGGCCGTCGACTCGGACGCCGCGCTGCAGCTCGGCCATCTCGTGCGCGATCGCTGGCGGCGCGCGACCGGTGAGATCCTTGCTCCTGTCGCGGCCCACCGCGGCAAATCGTGGCGGCGCATCGGCCGCAAGCGGCCGCCGAATGCGCGCTGGCCGTCGACGCTGCAGGCGAGCGTTGCGGATGTCGAGGTCGCGATCGCGCGCACCGAGCCGGCGATCGACGCGCGTCCCGGCGTGCGCGAGATCGAGACGCTCTACGTCGACATGATCGCGGCCGCCAAACGCAGCATCTACATCGAGAACCAGTACTTCACCGCCGAGAAGATCGGCGCGGCGCTCGAGCGGCGGCTCGCGGAAGCGGACGGCCCGGAGATCATCGTCGTCGTCCGCGAGCTGAGCCATGGCTGGCTCGAGGAGCTGACGATGCAGACGTTGCGCATGCGTTTGATCAAGAAGCTGCGCGAGGCGGACCGTCACGGGCGCTTGCGCGTGCTGTATCCCTTCATCGCAGGGCTTACGGAAGGCACGTGCATCGACGTGCACTCGAAGATGATGATCGTCGACGACGCGTACGTGCGCATCGGCTCGGCGAATGTCGCGAATCGTTCGATGGGCTTCGATACGGAGTGCGACCTTGCGATCCACGCCGATCGCGACGACATCGCCGGCGCGATTCGCAAGCTGCGCTGCGAGCTGCTCGCCGAGCATCTGGGCTCGACGCCCGAGGAGGTGCAGCGCCAGGTCGAGCGGACGGGCTCGTTGCGGGGCGCGATCGCGGCGCTGCATCGCGACGATCGCACGCTGCGGCCGGTCGAGGTGAGCGAGGACGTCTCGCCGGCCGTGCTCAGCATGATCAGCGTCGCGGACCCGGAGCGTCCGGTCGAGCTGGGCTCGCTCATCAAGTTGCTCAGTCCCGAAATCGAACCGACGCCCGCCGCGAGCCACAAATGGTGGAAGCTGGCGGCCGCGGTCGCGCTGCTCGCGGGCCTGACCGCGATGTGGAAGCTCACGCCGCTCTCGTACTGGCTCGAAGCCGAACGCATCACGAGCTGGGCGCGCGAGTTCGGCGACCGGCCGTGGGCGCCGGTGCTCGTCATGCTCGCGTACACGCCGGCGTGCATTCTGATGTTTCCGCGGCCGGTGATCACGCTGTTCGCCGTCGTTGCGTTCGGGCCGTGGCTTGGCTTCGTATACGCGATGCTCGGTATCGAGTTCGCGGCATGGCTGACGTACGTCGCGGGCATGCGCTTCAGCCGCGCCACCGTGCGGCGGGTCGCCGGACGTAACCTGAATCGCATCATCGACGTGATGCGGCGGCGGGGCCTGATCGCGATGACTGCCTTGCGGCTCGTGCCGCTGGCGCCGTTTTCCGTGGAGGGCGTCGTCGCCGGCGCCGTGCGCATCAAGCTCTGGCACTTCATGGTCGGCACCGCGATCGGGCTGCTGCCGGGCACGCTGGCCGCGACGATTCTGAGCGATCAACTGCAGGCCGCGCTCAAGGACCCTGGCGAGGTGAACTATTGGTTGATCGCCGCCGCGCTGCTGCTCGTCGCGCTCGCGACGTGGTTCGTACGACGCTGGTTGATCCGCTCGTCGCAAGGAGCAAACGCCGATCATGAGCTCGAGCGTGCACGGACCGCCTGAGTGGCAGCCTGCGCGGGCCGGCCGCCTCGCGATCGCTTCCTACAACCTGCACAGCTGCGTCGGTCTCGACCGCAAGTGCAGCCCCAAGCGGGTCGCCGATGTGTTGCGCGAGCTCGATTGCGACATCTACGCGCTGCAGGAGGTCGACAATCAACCGGGCGAGCACGAGGAATCGATGCAGCTCGAGTATCTGGCGCGGGCAATGCGCATGGCGGCCGTGCCGGGCCTGCGGCTCGTGCGGCACACGGGTGAGTACGGCAACGCGATCCTCACGCGCTTGCCGATCGTCAGCGTGCGGCGTCACGACTTGAGCTGGTCGCGCGCCGAGCCGCGCGGCGCCGTCGACATCGAACTCGATCTCGGCGGCCGGCCGCTGCGCGTCATCGCGACCCATCTCGGCCTGCGCCGGCGGGAGCGGCGGTTTCAGTGGCGGCGGTTGATGGTCGCGATCGCCGAAGGCTCGCAGGACGCGCCGCTGATCGTATTGGGTGACATGAACGAGTGGTACCGCGGGGCGACCACGCTACGCGAGGCGCATCTCGCGTTCGGCGAGCCGCCGGCGCCCGTCGGCTTTCCATCGTTCGCGCCGCTGCTCGCGCTCACGCGGATCTGGGTGCGACCGCACGCCGCGATCGAATCCATCACCGCGCATCGCAGCGACCTCACGCGCAAGGCATCCGATCATCTGCCGCTCAAGGCAGTGCTGGATCTGAGCAAGTTGCACGCCTGATGGCTTACGCGTGCGCCTTCAGAATGCGGGCCTTGCTCGCTTCGTAATCCGCTTCGCTCAGCACGCCGAGCTCGCGCAGTCGATGATGCTCGCGCATCTCGTCGCGCAGCCAATGCTGCCGCTGCTGCGGCCGCGCCGCCTTCGCGGCGGCGATGTCCTTGATCATGGCGACGAAGAACGACTTTCCCGCCTTCGTGCTGCCCAGGCCGCCGAGCACACTGACGATCGTCGCGCCGCCATTCAGCGTCGTGAAATTGAGCGATTCGAATGTCCTGCGCGTGCCGAAGAACGCGGCACCCAACGCGCACGCCATCGCGACGCAGGCGCCGAGGAAGTAGGGGTTCGCGAACGGCGCGGGCGCGGCTCGCGCGAGCCACATGCCGCCGGCAGCAGCGAGCACGAGCGCCGCCCCGAGCAGGAACCATGGCCACGCGATGCGGCGTACGCGCACCGGCTGCGAATTGAGAAAGCGCAGATCGACGATGTATCTGAGCGGCGCTTTGCGTGCGCGCACCGCGTGCACTTGCAGATAGGACTCTTCGAGCAGCGACAGCTCCGTCGAGCATTTGCGCATCGCGCTGTGCAGCGCGTATTTCGAGCGCACCTTGCGGTGCGCTGGTCGCGATGGCGTCGCATAGTCGGCGTCGGCTTCGATCGAAATGTGCTCGGCGCGGCCAACGCTGCCGGTGTTCATGCCAAGCGGATGCAGAGCCCTTGCATTCACGTCGAGACGACCTTGCGAGAGACGAGATCAGGAAGACTGTCAGCGCGAGCAGACGGCGCGATGCTAGGCCCCGAGATGCTCGCGCGGGTGAGACTCGCGTCACAGACGAGGCGCGTGGTGCGCTCCGCCCGACGGCTGCGCGCAGGGAAAGCCCTAACGGTGGTCAGCGTCCTTCGATGAATCTCAAGAACTCTGCGCGGGTGCGCGCGTCCTCGCGAAAGGCGCCGAGCATCTTGCTCGTCACCATCGATACGGCGCGCTTGTGGACGCCGCGCGTCGACATGCACTGATGCGTGGCGTCGATGACGACACCGACACCGCGCGGTTTCAGCACGTCCGCGATACACGCGGCAATCTGGGCGGTGAGCTTCTCTTGCACTTGGAAGCGTCGTGCGTAGCCATCGACGACGCGCGCGAGCTTGCTGATGCCGACCACCTTGTTCGTCGGCAGGTAGCCAACGTGCGCGCGGCCGATGATCGGTGCCATGTGGTGCTCGCAATGTGATTCGAACTCGATGTCGCGCAGGACGATCATCTCGTCGTAGCCCGCGACTTCCTCGAAGGTACGGCGCAGATAATCCGCCGGATCGGAGAGATAGCCCGAAAACCAATCGCGGTAAGCGCGGACGACGCGGGTCGGCGTCTCGCGCAGACCTTCGCGGGAGGGGTCTTCGCCGGCCCAGCGCAACAGCGTGCGCACTGCTTCTTCGGCTTGCTCTTGCTTCACGCGACTGCGCGCCGGCAGCGGTTGGGACTTCGATTTTGCGGGCTTGCGGGTGGCCATGTCGGCGCCGGACCTTATGTCATGAAGCGAGGCCCGGTAGTGTAGCCGACCGCTGCCTCGACGCCCGCACCTTCGGCCGACGTGCCCACCATGTTCTGCGGACGACGCGCCTCGGTTTACTATCGGCCGCTCGTTTCAAGGGAGGTCGTGATGCGTTGCCTGTCCGTCCTGTCGTTGGTTGTGGGCCTCGCGCTGCATTCCGCCGCGCATGCCGAGATCGTGAATGCGGCGCCGAACGGGTTCAACATTCGCCACGTCGTCGATGCGCCGAACGTCGCGCCTCCCGTCGTTTGGGCTGCGTTGTCCGATATCGCGAAGTGGTGGGACCCGGAGCACACCTATTCAGGGGACGCGCGCAATCTCTCCCTCGAGCCGATCGTGCGCGGCTGCTTCTGCGAGAAGCTGAGCCTGTACGCGGGCATCGAGCACGGCACGGTCGTCTACGCGCAGCCGGCGAAGACGCTGCGTTTGATCGGCGCGCTCGGGCCGCTGCAAGAGTTCGGCGTGACCGGCAGCCTCACGTGGCAGATCGATGCCGCCGGCGGCGGCTCGCGCATCACGATGACGTACAACGTCGGTGGCCTGGCCGATCGGCCCTTGTCGGACTGGGCGCCGATCGTGGACGAAGTGCTCGTCATTCAGGCGCAGCGCCTCGGGCGATTCGTCACCGCGGGCACGCCGGAAGCGCCCAAGGTGGAAGCGAAGCCCTGACCGTGGCCGTATGAGCAGCAGGAACTCGCCCTGCGACCGCGCGTTTTTCGGCCGACCGTGACCGTCATTCGGAGTGTCCTCATGCGCATCCGCCAGTGGTTGATCGTGGGTCTCGCGTGCGGCTTGACCGCCTGCCAGACAGTGCAGACGACGAACCCTGGCGCCGTCGGGGTCGATCGCAAGCAGCGCATGCTCGTTTCGGAAAAGGAAGTCGAGCAGGGCGCTCAAGTGGCGTACGACCAGGAGCTCGACAAGGCGCGCAAGCAAGGCGCCCTGAACACCAATCAGCAGACGTACAAGCGCGTGCAAGCGATCTCGCAGCGCCTGATTCCGTTCACGAACACGTTCCGTCCCGATGCGACGCAATGGGATTGGGAAGTGAACGTCCAGGATTCCAATGACGTGAATGCGTACTGCATGCCCGGCGGCAAGATCATGGTGTACACCGGGCTGGTCGACCAGTTGCAAGCGACCGACGCCGAACTCGCGGCCGTCATCGGCCACGAGATCGCGCATGCCTTGCGCGAGCATTCCCGCGAGCGCTTGTCGCGCGCCTACGCCGAGCAGCTCGTGCTGGCGGGGATCGGCGTCGCGACTGGCGCGGGCGACGCGACGATGGCGTTGGCGAGCCAGATCTCCGCGGTGACGTTCCAGCTACCGCACAGCCGGGAGCAGGAAGCTGAAGCCGATCGCATCGGCTTGGAGCTGATGGCGCGCGCCGGTTACGACCCGAATGCGGCCGTCACGCTCTGGGAGAAGATGGGCAAGGTCGGCGGCGGCGGCCCGCCGGAGTTCTTGAGCACGCACCCCTCGGGCGAATCGCGCATCCGCGACCTGCAGGCGAGCAT
>JAEYXD010000232.1 GCA_023428645.1 Pseudomonadota bacterium | reverse complement strand
CGACGGTGCACGCGTGCAGGAACGCCTTGTGACCGATCGTGCAGTTCGCGCCGACGACGAGCGGCTCGCCAGCGTCCGTGTGCATGACGGTCCCGTCCTGCACGTTCGTGCCGTCGCCGATCTCGATCCAATCGTTGTCCCCGCGTAACACGGCGCCGAACCACACGCTTGCCCAGCGGCCGAGCCGCACGGTGCCGATGACATCGGCGCTCGGCGCGACGAAGTAATCGTCCCCGCTCGTCGCGATGCGGCGCTCGCCAAGCGTGTAGATCATGCCGCGGGCTCCTTAATGCGCGCCGTCGGAATTCGCCGGCTCGCGATGGGATTGGAAGGCGATGCGATCGAGCACGCCCATGAGCAACGCGGACACCACGAACGTGAGGTGAATGAGCACGTACCACATGAGCTTGTCGTTCGGCGTCTCGCGCGCATCCATGAACGCGCGCAGCAAATGGATCGACGAGATCGCGACGATGGAGGAGGCCACCTTGAGCTTCAGCGAGTTCGCATCGAGCTTGCCCAGCCAGCCGAGTTTCTCCGTGTCGGCGTCGATGTCGAGCTTCGATACGAAGTTCTCGTAGCCGGAGAACATGACCATGACGATGAGGCTGCCGACGAGCACGAGATCCACCATCGCAAGCAGGCTGAGCACGAGCTCGGCCTCAGGATTCCGCACGACGCCTCCAGCGCTTTCCACTGCGGCCGGCGCATGCGACACCACGTTCTCGAACACGTGGCTGAAGACATTGAACACTTCCACGAAAAACGTGATACCGAGCGCGACGAGCGCCAGCGACAGGCCGAGATAGACCGGCGCCAGAATCCAGCGGCTTGCAAACAACGAACGTTCGATCAATTTTTCCATCAGGCAGAGGGCTCCGAACACGGCGAGGAGCCGGAATTCTAACCAACACGCGTCGCGGAAACCCAACTTGGCTGCGCCGGGCGACGGGCGTACAGTCCCGCCGGTTCGAGATCCTCCGACAGCTGCGCTGGACACCCATGGAAAAGACGGGACTCAGCAGTCGCCAACCCACGGAAGCCAAGCTGCGAGCACTGCGCTTCGAGCCGGCGCGGCTGCAACTCGCCCGCCTGCACGCGAGCGGCGTGTCTCTGCGGCAGGTCTGGGAGGACCTCGCCGAGCTCGTGGCGAATGCGCTCGAAGTCGATCGCATCGGCGTGTGGGTATTCATCGACGAGGGGCGCGCGATTCGTTGCCGCTGGCTGTTCCAGCGCTCGAACCATGAGACGTATCAAGGCGCCGTCCTGCACGCGCAAGATTTCCCCGGCTATTTTCAGGCGATCGAATCGCGACGAACGATCGCCGCGACGCACGCCGACGCCTCCGAGCTGACCCGGGAGTTGCGCGAGGTCTACTTCCACCCGCTCGGCATCCACTCCACGCTCGACGCGCCAATCTACGTCGAAGGCCGCATCGCGGGCATCGTCTGTCACGAGCACATGGGCCCGCCGCGCAAATGGACCGGCGCGGAATGCGACTTCGCGAGCGCGGTCGCCGACAACATCTCGCGCCTCTATCAGGAAAACGAGGCGGCGAGCGCCCAAACGGCGTTGCGCGCCTACGAGACGCATCTGATGGAGCTGCACCGCATGGAGGCTGTCGGGCGCGTCGCGGCGACCGTCGCGCATGACTTTCGCGGCATCCTCTCCGCGGCGCTCGGGTTCGCCGAATTGATTCGTCGCACGCCGAACCTCGCGCCCGACATCGACCGCTACGCGACACGCATCATCGACGCGATGCAGCGGGGTCAGCATCTCACGCAGGAAATCGTGAGCTTCGGCAAGGACGAGCCGGCGGCGCCGCGCGTCGTCGACGTGGCGCGCACGGTCGAGTCGATGAGCGGCATGTTCGGCGTGCTGCTCGGCGTCGTCACGCTGCGCGTCGACGTCAAGGCGCCGGTGAGCCGGACCTTCATCGATCCTTCGCATCTGGAGCGTACGCTCTTGAACCTCGTGCTCAATGCGCGCGACGCGATGCCGGGCGGCGGACTCGTGACGATCCACGTGCAGGACGTCTGCGTGCCGGACGAAGATGACGCTCACTTCGTCGAGATCGACGTGATCGATACCGGAATCGGCATGGACGAGAGCACGCTGCGCAACATCTTCAAACCGTTCTTCACGACGAAGGGTGAGCAAGGCACGGGCCTCGGCCTTGCCATCGTCGATCAAGTCATCACGCGCGCGGGCGGCTTCGTGCGCGTCGACAGCGAAGTCGGCCGCGGCACGGCGGTGCGCGTATTCCTGCCGCGCATCGCGAGCCCGGTGAGCTAAGGCGCCGGTTGCGGCTGCGCGCTGTCGGTTGCGCTCACGGCGACCTCGGGATAGGACTCGCGAAACTCGCGCCATTGCTCGTCCGCCTCGAGCACCTTGCCTTCACGCCGCAGCGTGCGGATCCGTTCGAGCCACTCCTGCGCGGGCAGCCGCGGTGCGGCTTGCGTCCCTGGCGTCACGGGCGTCGCCGTTGCGGAGATTGCCGTCCGCGCGCTGACGGCCGCCGGCGACGCCGAGCGCGCCTCTGGCGCAGCCTCCTTCGCCGCAGGTTCGCTCGGCGCGGGCACGCTCGCGAACGCCTGCTCCTGTGCTGGCGCGGGCGGCGCCCGCAGGGCGCGCTGCAGATCCGTGGCCACCTCGGGTGTCACTTCCTCCATCGCCGCTCGTTCCTGCGCGCGCTTCGCGCCCGTCACCTGCACGGCGTCCGCATCCGCTTGGGGCGCCAACACTGGCGCCTCATCCCGCACTCCCACATCGAGCACGATCGCGACGGCCAGCACCGCTGATGCGGCGAGCGCCAGCGGTGCACCCCACTTCACCCACGCTGGCTTGCGCAGGGCCCGATTCGCAACCGCGGCGCGCGCGTGCGCGAGCACCGCCGCATCGAGCCGCGGCGGAACGTCGTCGGCATCGAGCTCCCGATAGCGCTGTGACACAGGCGACTCGCGCCTCAAGTACTCATCGAGCGATTTGTCGTAAGGTTCGGTCACGAAGCAATGCTCGCTGGCTGATACGGTTTCAACGCGGCTCTCAATTTGTTCACGGCATAGCGCAGCCGGCTCTTCGCCGTTTCCATCGCGACGCCGGTGACAGAGCCGATCTCCTCCAGGCTGAGCCCGCCTTCCTCGTAGAGCACGAACACATCGCGCTGCTCCGGCGGCAAGGTGTCGAGCGCGCGTTTGAAGGCGGCCTGCACTTGCGCTTGCGACACCTGCGCGTCCGGCCGCTCGGCATCGCTGCCCGGCAGCACTTCCCTCAGGTCATCGACATCCGCCTGATTTGCGATCCACTTGCCTCGGCTGCGGAAGTGGTCGACCGCGCAGTTGTGCGCGATACGAAACAGGAACGTGTTGAACCGTGCGCGAGGCTCGTAGCGTTCGCGGCTCGCAATCACCTTGCCCCACACTTCCTGGAACACATCGTTCGCGACTTCACTGTCGCGACAGAGCCGTTGCAGATAGCGATACAGTGGCCCCTTGTGGCGCGCGTACAAGAGTTCAAACGCGCGCGCATCGCCGCTGCGGTAGCGAAGCATCAAGGCGCTGTCGTCGACGCCGCCGGAGTCCATCTCAGTCATCTATCGCTGACAAGTTGATCCTCGCGTCGTTATCGATCGTCCGACTTCAATTGTCAATTTGCGCCGTCGCGTCAGGCGTGCTCGGCGTCAGCGCCTGCGCGAGTTTCACGAGCGCGACGAACTCGCGTCGATAGCCTTCGTCGTCCTTACCGAGCGCGGATTTCGCGAGCGCCGCGACGTCGTCGAAACCGAAGTCCGAGGTGTACTTGCCTCCACGCAGCATTTGCCCGAACGCGGCGACGCTCGCCGCGAAACGGAAATCCGCGGACGTCTTGTCCGCCGGCACAATCGAGCGCTTCTCGAGCGGATACTCGAGCAGTCGGCTCTCCTTTCCACCCGGCTGCTTGTAACGCAAACGCAGATTCGCGAGCTCGCCGCTCCGGCCGCTCGGTGTCGACCCAGCGCCGTAGCGCAGCGGGTCGATGCGGCCCTGCTTGCCGACCGGCACGATTTCGTACAGCGCCGTGACGCGATGACCGGCGCCGATATCACCCGCGTCCACCTTGTCGTTGTTGAAATCCTCGCGGGCGAGCATGCGATTTTCATAGCCGATCAGGCGGTACTCCAGCACCGCCGCCGGGTTGAACTCGATTTGAATCTTTACGTCGTTCGCGATCGTGAACAGCGTCGACGACAGCTCGGAGACGAGCACCTTGCGCGCCTCGCTCAACGTATCCACGTACGCATAGTTGCCGTTGCCGGCGTCGGCGAGACGTTCGAGCAGCTGGTCGTTGTAGTTGCCCGTGCCGAAGCCGAGCGTCGTCAGCGCAATGCCGCTCATGCGCTCACGCTCGGCGAGGTCGAGGAGCTGCTCGAAGCTCACGATACCGACGTTGAAATCGCCGTCGGTCGCGAGCACGACGCGATTGATGCCGTCCTTGATGTGCGCATCGCGAGCGAGCTGATAGGCGCGCTGAATGCCTTCGGCGCCGTTCGTCGAGCCGCCGGCTTCGAGCCGATCGATCGCCGCGCGAATCTTGTGCTTCTGATCTCCTTGCGTGGGCTCCAGCACCACACCCGAACTGCCGGCGTACACGATCATCGATACGCGATCGTGCGCCGTGAGCTGCTCGGTGAGCAGCCTGAACGCATTCTTGAGCAGCGGCAGCTTGTCGGGCGATTGCATCGAGCCGGAGACGTCGATGAGAAACACGAGATTCGCGGGCGGGCGTTCTTTCGCGGCGATCTCGAATCCCTTGATGCCGATCTTCAAGAGCAAGGCGGCTTCGTTCCACGGTGCCTGGGAAATCTCGGTCGCGACCTGGAACGGCGTGTCGCGAGTCGTCGGCGCGGCGTACTCGTAATCGAAGTAGTTGATCAGCTCCTCGATGCGCACCGCGTCTTGCGGCGGCAGGCGGCCCTCGTTCAGGAAGCGGCGGACGTTCGCATAGGCCCCGGTGTCGACGTCGATCGAGAACGTCGAGACGGGATGCTCCGTCGCGAGCCTGACGGGATTCTCGTCGAGATGCTGGTAACGCTCCGTGTCGGCCGGCTGCTGATAGATCGGCGTCGGCCACGGAGCTGGCGCGATCATGCGGCCGTGATGCAGTGCTTCGGTCGTGCTGACGTTGGCCGCCGCGGGGGCTTCGAAGGTGCGTGTGCGTCGCGATCCGGTTGCGTCGCGATCGCGAGCGGCGCCTTGCACCGCGACCGTGGGCTCGGCAGGTTCGATGACGGTGGCCGGCTCCGCGTGCTCGCTCGATACGGACGATCCCATCGCATCGGATGCCCCGCCATCGGTACGGGTCCCCGGCTTGCCGGAGCACGCCGCCAGGACGATCGCGGCCGCGAGCAGCGCATTGGTCGGTCGACGAAATCCAGCCCGTATCCTCATGACATCCCCCCGTAGGGCGCTGCAGGTGCGCCGATTGGAGGTATTAACGGAGCCGGGTGCGAAATCGGGTTGAGCGGCAGCGAATCAGTCGAGCTTCCACAACGTCTCATCGAGCGTGCGGTCGCGCGGCGGCCAGCCATAGCGCTTCATGTCGACACGATCACCGCGAAAGATGACACCTTCCGCTTCCAGCTTGCTCTTCTGCCGCGCGTACGAATCGCTCCCGGACGGCAGCGAAATGCGCCCACCGGCATTGATGACGCGAAACCATGGCAGATCGCGCGATGACGGCGCGTGCTTCAGCACCGTGCCCACGAGCCGTGCGCGGCGCGGCAGTCCCGCAAGCTCCGCGACGATGCCATACGTACTCACGCGGCCGCGCGGAATTTGCCTCACGGCCGCGAGTATGCGATCGACCTCGTTCGATGCGGGCGCCACCTGTGCGTTGGAGTTGCGCGTCCGTGCGCCTTCATTGCTCGCGCTCCGGTTCTGTTCAGGCTTCTTCTTCGGCTTCGACCCTGAGCGGACGCGAGCGCTCATATCGGCACTCGGTCATGCACGGTCTCTTGTGCACGATCGGCACGATCGGGATTGCTGCGGCGCTCGCCGCCCGTCAGGGCGATGCCCAATGCCGCGACGAACGGCAGCACCCGCTCCAGGAAATCGCCGGGCGAGTCCGGCAAGAGATGAAACAGCGACACCAGAATGGCCCCCGCCCACATCGCGCCGAGCGCTGCGGTCGGGCGGATGCGCTTGCCCGCGACGCGCACGAGCACGAGCGGACCGAAGGCGGCGCCAAGCAGGGTGAACGCGAACATGCTCTGTTCGAGCAGCGGCGCTGGCGAATACAACGCGACGCAGGCGGCGAGGATCGCGACAGCCACCGTCGTGACGTGCGCCGCCGGCTGGGACACGCTCGCATTCGTCCGTCGCAAATCCACCGCCACCAGTCCCGCGAGCACCAGCAATTGCCCGCCGATGCTGACGAGGACGGTCGCGAGCAGCAGCAGCGCGAGCAGCGCTCCCGTGCCGGGCGGCAAGATACGCGTCGCGAGCGCGAACAGCGCGAGATCGGGATTCGCGATACCGGCGTAAAGCACCTGCGCGGCCCATCCGCACGCGAGCAGCACCGCGAACAACACGGCACTGAACGAAAGCGCCCACCATCGCGCGGACCGCAACGTCGCCTCGTCGCGCGTCGCAATGAAGCGGCTGAGCCCTTGCGGTTGACCTGGCAACGCAAGCCCGAGCCCCAAGGTCCCGACGACGAACGCCACCGCGACGACGCCGGAACGCGCTCCGAGCAGGTCCGTCGCGCTGGGGCCGAGCGATGCGAAGCCCAGCTGCAGTTGCTCCATGCCGCCCGCGGCGAACACGGCCGGTATCAACAGCAGGGATGCGACGGCGAGCAGCGCGAGCAAGGCGATCGCGTCCGCAAGACTGGCCGCCCAATAGCCGCCGACCGCGACGAACAGCGAATACGCCGCGGCGCAGAGGATGATCGTCGCCGTCGCGCTCACACCGAGATCGCGCGCGGCGACCTCGGCCAGGACATGCAGCTGCGCCGCAATGAGGAGGATGAGCCCGACGCCGAGAATCAGCGCGCTCGAGCGAATCAACAGCGCTTGCAGCCGCTCGCCCGCTTCGGCGCCGACGACCTGTACGACGGACACGCTGCCTCGCCCGACGGCCAAGCGCCGCAGACGCGGCGCGACGTAGAACCAGTTGAGCAGCGAGCCACAGAGCAAGGCCAGCGCCATCCAGATCGCCGACAGGCCCCACACGAAGGCCGCGCCGACGAGCGAGAACAGCACCCACGCTGGTGTCGCGTTGGCGGTGTGACTGAGCGCGGTCAGCCACACGCCCAGGCGGCGGCTGGCGCCGAGATAGTCGCTCGCGTTATGAGTACGTCGCGCGCCCCAGATCGCGCCGGCGACGAGCGCCGCGGCAAGCAGACATACTCCGATGAGAACAGCGGTCGCGCGTGTCATGCAATGGTCGAAGCGAACGGGGTGGCGATGCTAGCGCATCGTCAATCCGGGCGTCTCGCCTTGCGCTCGCGGGCCGTATCCAATACGCGACACAGCGCTGCCGCGCCCTGCGTGAGCCGCGTCGTCGCACGCGTGAGATCGTTCGCCGGCAGCCGATACACGTTGTCCGCGCGCACCGCCTCGACCTGCCGCCATCGGCTCCATTCGCCCACCGCGCCCGGATCGCCTTCGTCGGTCACGATGATCACGTCGGGATTGCGCGCGATCACCGCCTCGAGCCCGACCTGCGGCGCCAACTGGTTCAGGTCGTCGAACAGATTGCGTCCGCCGCACAGCTCGACGAGCTCGCTCATGATTTGCTGACGGTTGACCGTGTACAGCGGTCGAGTGTTGACCTGCAGGAATACCGTGAGGCGCTCACGCTGCCCATAGCGTCGCTCGAGCTCCGCCATCCCGTGATCGAACTGATCGGCCGCCTCGTCCGCGGTCGCGGCCGTGCCCGCGATCGCGCCGATCTCGCGCACTGCGCGCGAAATATCGGCGATGCGCTGGGTATCGAACTCGCGCACGTCGAGCCCGAGCGCGCGCAGGCGCTCGATCGTCGGGCGCGGCGTACCGGTCGCCCACGCGAGCACGACATCGGGCCGCAGCGCCAGGATGCGCTCTGGGTCCACGCGAAAGGCATCGCCGATGCGCGGGATTGTTCGCGCCGCCTCGGGCTCGTCGCTGTACTCGACCGTCCCGACGACACGCCCGCCGGCGCCGGCCGCGAACGCAAGCTCCGTGAGGTGCGGCGACAGGCTCACGATGCGCTCGGCCGTGCGCGCGTTGGCGCCGGCCGCCAGCAGCAGCACGGCCGTCAGGAGCCAGCGAACGTGCATCACAGCTGATCACGCATCCGCAGCAGCGCGCGCAACCGCGGCCAATCGAATGCGATGCCCGGATCGCTCTTGCGTCCCGGCGCGATGTCGCTGTGCCCGACGACGCGTTCGGTCGAGAGCGTGGGATAGGCATCGCACAGCGTCAGAATCGTGTCGGCAAGCAGGCGGTACTGCACCGGCTCGTACGGCTCGGTGTCCGCGCCTTCGAGCTCGATGCCGATCGAAAAATCATTGCAGCGCTCGCGGCCCCGATAACTCGACTGGCCCGCATGCCATGCGCGCTGGTGAAACGGCACGTATTGCACGATGTGCCCGTCGCGCCTGATCAAGAGATGCGCCGAAACCGTCAGCAATGCGATCGTCGCGAAGTACGGGTGCTCGTCCGGCGGCAACGAATTCGTGAACAGGCGCTCGATCCATGGGCCGCCGTACTCGCCGGGCGGCAGGCTGATGCCGTGAACCACGATCAATTCGAGCTCCGCGCCGGCGGGTCGCTCGTCATGGTTCGGCGACGGCACGAACCGCGCGCGCCGCAACAACCCCGCGCTCACGTCGACGGCGCCAGGATCGAGCACATTAGCAATCGCTGAACGGTACATGGGCGCAATGATTGCACAAGCGCGCCCATGCCCGCCTCGCTCGCAAGCGACGAACGCACCGTCGAACTGGAACGCCGTTTGCTTATCAGCGGTAGAATCGCGGAACTGCTGCCGTCATGCTCACACGGTTCGAGGTCCATGCGAGTCAACCGAATCTATTGCGAAGGTCCGCTGCAAACGGGCGCGCACGTCGCGCTGCCCGTGGCTGGCGCTTATCACGTCGCGCGCGTCTTGCGCATGCGGGAGGGTGCGCCCTTGCGCGTGTTCGACGGCACGGGCAGGGAATTCCAAGCGGAGATCACCCAGGTCCAAGGCGACGCGGTCACGGTCGTGCTTGGCACTCAGGCACAAGCGACGACCGAATCCCCATTGCGTATCACGCTCGTACAAGGGGTGTCGCGCGGCGAGCGCATGGACTGGACGTTGCAGAAGGCGACGGAGCTCGGGGTCGCGGCGATTGCACCAGTATTGACGGCACGCAGCGTCGTCCGCCTCGATGACAAGCAGGTGGAGAAGAAACACGCGCATTGGCGCGGCATCGTCATTGGCGCGTGCGAGCAAAGCGGCCGCGCGCGCGTGCCCGTCGTCAGCCCGGCGACGTCCTTGCGCGACTATTTCGCGAACGTCCGCAAGGACGGCATGCGCCTCGTCCTCAGTCCGACGGCTCCCGGCTCGCTCGCGGGCATCGCAAGCTTGCCCTCGAAGGTCGATCTCTTGATCGGACCCGAAGGCGGACTCCAAGACGACGAACTCGTCGCGGCCGAAAAGGCCGGCTTCATGCCGGTACGCTTGGGCCCGCGCATCCTGCGCACCGAGACCGCGGCCGTCGTCGCGCTGACGGTGTTGCAGGCGCTGTGGGGCGATCTGCAGTGAGCTTGCTCACGCGACGTGATTGGCCCACAGATCGGTGAGGTAGCCGAAGCTCCACTTCTCGGCGGGCTCGCGTGCGACGATCCGGTCGGTGACGTGGGATTCAGCCAGATCGACCAACTTCGGGACGAGCGGCATTCCCGACTTCGTCGAGAAGAACAACTTCACCTTCGGGGCCGTCAGTTTCTTCGGATTCTGCTCGACGACCACGCCGAGCTTGCCGGAGCTCATGCGCACGAGCGAGCCGACCGGATAGATGCCGATCGTCTTGACGAATGTCTGCAATACCGTCTGATCGAAGTGGCCTTGCCATGACGCCATGCGGGCAATCGACTCCGCGGGGTCCCAGCCCGCCTTGTACGGGCGGTTCGAGGTGATCGCGTCGTAGACGTCGCATACGGCGCTCATGCGAGCGATCAGCGAAAGCTCCTCGGGCGGCAGCCGGTCGGGGTAGCCCGTGCCATCGATCCGCTCATGATGATGCCGGGCGACATCGAGCACCCGTTCGTTGTCGACGCCGCTTGCCAGCAGCATCTCGTGACCGCGCACGGGATGCGACTTGATGATCGCGAACTCGTCGTCCGTGAGCTTGCCCGGCTTGTTGAGGACATCCTGAGGCATCGCCGCCTTGCCGATGTCGTGCAGCAGCCCCGCCATGCCGGCATCGCGGCACGCTGCATCGTCGAGGCCGAGCTGCCGACCGAGCGCCACCATCAACGCGCACACCGACACGGAGTGCATGTACGTGTACTCGTCGGCCGCCTTCAATCGACACAGGCTGATCAGCGCGTCGGCATTGCGGTCGACGGAATGGACGATGTCGTTCACGAGCGGCGCGCATTCGCTCGTGTGCACCGCATTGCCCATGCGGGCTTCGGTGAACATCGCGACGACGGTCGCTTTGGAATGTTCGAGAATGCGCGTCGCGGCGTGCAACTCATCGGCCATCGATTTGCGCATGCTCGGCTTCGGCGCGGCGCTCGCGGCCGGCGGCGACTGCGGCTGTGCCACGATCTGCGGCGCCCGCGGCACGTCGCGGCCCTTCGAGGTATCGATCCAGCATTCCTGCGCACCGCACTCACGGACGGTCGCCAGCATCTTCTCGTCCTTGATCAGAAAGCGCGTCCTCCACAGCGCATGCCGCAGCCATGGTCCCTCGACGGAATGGATGAACATCTCGAGCTCGACTTGCGACGTGGGGATCTTCTTCAGCATCGTCCCGAATCACCCTGAATGATTGCTCGTGCCGTCCCTCGCCCTTGCATCGGCACGTGTCGGCGAAAGATGAGCGGCGCGCGCGCGGGCGCGGCATTCAGCGACAGCGTTGTGACGGAGCGCACAACGCGCGGGAACGATTATGTTGAAGCCGCAACGGCGGCAATCGAGGTGGGCTCGCGGGGGAGCCTGAAGGAAGCGCCGGACGGCGCGGCGGCCGCGATTACGCCGCGCGCGATTCCTCGCTGATCATCTGCTCGATGCAGTCGAAGTCCGGGATCAATGGCGACTCGTTCAACATGCGCACCTGGCACAACACCGGGCCGCGCTCGGAGAACGTGCGGCTCGGATCGGCCTTCACGACGTCGGGATTGACACGAACGAGCTGCGGAAACCCCTGCGTGATGAGTCCGAAATAGCCGCTGGTGACCTGACTGCTCAGGCCGACGAAGATCAGGATGCGCGTACGGCTGGTGGGCGGCGGCGTCTGTTGACCGCACAAGCCTTCGAACGAGACGACCGGCACCGCGCGCCCGCTCCAGCTGATCGTACCGAGATACCAGGCCGGCGTACCTTCGACGGCTTCCGGCTGCTGCCATGTGACCACTTCGGCCACGCAGGCGCGTGGCACGATCAGGCGCTCCTGCGCGAGCGGAACGAGCAGACTGTAGAGTTCGTGCGAGTCTTCCATATGCGCTTCCAGACGCCGGTGGTGCTAGTGGCTCGTCGCCGCTTGCGGATGGCCGCGGCGCCGCGCCTGGACCAGCGGCTCGATCGCGTCGAGCAATTGGTTCTCTTGATACGGCTTGCCGAGGTAGTCGTTCACGCCGATCTCGATTGCGCGCGCGCGATGCTTCTCGCCGACGCGCGAGGTGATCATGACGATGGGGATGTCGGCCGTGCGAACGTCTGACCGCACCTGGGTCGCGAACTCGTAGCCGTCCATGCGCGGCATTTCGATGTCGAGCAGGATCACGTCGGGCATGTGTTCCTGCAGGATCGACAACGCATCGACGCCGTCCTTCGCCGTCATCACACGCATGCCATTGCGCTCGAGCAGGCGCTGCGTCACGCGGCGCACCGTGATCGAATCGTCGACGACCAGCGCGAACACGCGACGATCGACGGCGGCCCCTTGCTGCTCGAGATCCGTCCGCGTCCGCCAGCCGGACCGCACGAGCGCACCCATGTCGAGAATGATGACGATGCGGCCGTCGCCAAGGATCGTCGCACCCGAGATGCCGCGGATCGCCGCGATCTGCGGGCCGACCGATTTCACGACCATCTCGCGGCTGCCCACGAGTTCGTCCGTCACGAGCGCGGTCGAATGCTCGCCGGCTCGAATCAGGATCAGCGGCACGGCCACGTCCGCTTCGGGCAGCGCCGACGGACCGCCGCCGATGAACGCGCCCAGATGCTGCAGGCGGTACACCTGCCCGCCGTAATTGAACGTGGGTGTCTCTTCGCTCAGATGCCGCTGCACTTCGGAGCGCGCAATGCGCGCGACGCCTTCGACGGTCGGCAGCGGCAGCGCGTACAGTTCCTCGCCGGTCCGTACGATGAGCGCCTGCGTGATCGCGAGCGTGAACGGCAGGCGGATCGTGAACTTCACGCCGCGGCCGAACACCGACTCGGTGAACAGCGCGCCACCGAGCTTCTTGATCTCCGCGACGACGACGTCCATGCCGACTCCGCGGCCCGCGTGCTGGGTGAGCTTTTCCGCGGTGCTGAAGCCCGGCTCCATGATGAGCTGCATTGCCTCCTCGTCGGTGAGCATGCGGCCAGGCTGCACGAGCCCGCGCTGTTGCGCGCGCTCGCGCACGGCGTTCACGTCGATGCCGCGGCCGTCGTCCTCGAGCACGATGACCATCTCCGCGCCTTCGCGATGCAGGCCGATCTTGATCGTGCCGCTCTCGGGCTTGCCCGCCGCCGCGCGCTCCTCCGGCGTCTCGATGCCGTGCACGATCGAATTGCGCAGCATGTGCTCGAACGGCGGCAGCATGCGCTCGAGCACCTGGCGGTCGAGCTCGCCCGAGGCGCCGGTGACGGCCAGCTCGGCCTTCTTGTTCGTTTCGGACGCGACCTGGCGGACCAGCCGGCTCAACCGCTGCACGTGCCGTTGGAACGGCACCATCCGCGTGCGCATCAGCCCGTTCTGCAGCTCCGTGACGACCCGCGACTGCTGCAGGAGCAGGTTCTGCGCTTCGCGCGTCAGATTCTCCAGCAAGCCTTCGATGCTGCCGACGTCGCTCACCGATTCGGCAAACGCGCGCGTCAATTGCTGGATCGTCGAGTAGCGGTCGAGCTCGAGCGGATCGAAGTCCGCGCGGCCGGGATGCTCTTCTTGATGCCGATGCAGGATCTGCGCCTCGGTCTCGAGCTCGATCTTGCGCAATTGATCCTTCAAGCGCGTCACGGTGCGACCGAGCTCGGCCAGGTTGAACTCGATCGAGCTCACCTGCTGTTCGAGCCGCGAGCGGAAGATGCTCACTTCGCCCGCGTTGTTCAGCAGCGTGTCGAGCAAGTCGGCGTCGACGCGCGCGAACTCCTGCCGCTCCTGCGCCACGGGCTCGCGGCCCGGCGGCAAGGCCGGCGCCGGCTGCACGTCGCTCGCGGCCGGCTCGGTCGCGGTGTCGGGCGGCAGCTCCGGCACGATCGCGGCGACATCGAACGCCGTCCGCGGCTCGGCGGCCGCCTGCGAATCCTGCAGGCCGAGCGAGGCACGCGGTGCCGCGGCGCCAAGTTCGTCCGCGCCGAACTCGACTTCGATCTCGTCGGCCTCGCCGGCGCCTTGGCTCGCGTAGGCGGCGTCCGCCAGCGCGACGACATCGTCCGCGGCGACATCCGCCGGTTCCGCGACCATCGCTGCCGGCTCGCTGTCGGCCTGAGCCGGCGATTCGTTCGCCGTCGGCGCGACGACGGACTGCGGGGCTTGGACTGGCGTCGTCGCGCCTTGCGCGACCGGCGCTGGCGCGTCGGCCGCTGGCTCATGGCCGCACAGCGCGCGAATCCGTCCGAGCAAATGGCGAGCCTGCTTGCAGCGGCCGCCGCTCGCGACGACGTCGCGCATGCTGTGCAGCTCGTCGAGGCTCGCTTGCAGCACGTCGAACACTTGCGGCTCGGCGGGCACCTGCCCTGCTTCGACCAGGCCCATCAACGTTTCGAGCTCGTGGCTCAAATCGCCCATCGCGCGCAGGCCAGCCATGCGTGCGCCACCCTTCAGGGTGTGCACGACGCGCTTGAGCTCGAACACGAGCGCGTTGTTGTTGCGATCGCGCAGCCACGAACCGAGCGAGGTCTCGGCCGTTTCGAGCAGCTCGGTCGCCTCCTCGGTGAAGATCGCCGCGACGTCGGGGTCGAAATCCTCGTCCAGCTCGGGCGCTTCATCCATCGGCTCGGCGAGCGGCGGCACGGCCGCGACGGGCGCAGGCAACCCTGCCGCGCTCGCTTCGGGCTGGGCATCGGACTGCACCGTCGGTTCGGATTCGACCGGTCGATCGAGATCGAGCGGCGAATCTCGCTCGGCTTCGAACTCCGCCGGCGCCTCCATGACGATCTCTTCAGACTCGATCTCTTCAGACTCGATCTCTTCAGACTCGATCTCTTCAGACTCGATCTTTCCGGGCTCGCTCTCTGCGGACTCGTCGGCTGCAAGCTCGATCGCTTCGGGCTCGACCTCTACGCGCTCGATCTCCGCGGCTTCGAGCCCTTCGAGCACGATCTCGGCGCCGTCTGCCGATTCGTGCGGCGCCAGCGCCTGCCCGGCGTCCGCGAGCATCTCTTCCGGAAGCGCACGCTGCACGTTCGTCGCTTCCGTGGCGACCTCCGGCATGTCGGCGAAGGCCTGGGCGAGCATCGCCTCATCCACCTCCGGCACGGGCTTCTCGAGCGCAACGAAGGCGATGCTTCGAACCGTCTCGCCTTCGTCGTCCGCAGCGAGCTGCGTCGCATCGAGTGAACCATCGGGCGGCAGGACCTGCGGCTCGAATTCCGCGGCCCACGCCGACGTTTCGACGATCAATTCGGGTGCGAGGGTCGCCGCCTTCAGCGAGCGTTGCGTGACCGTCGGCTCCTGGACTTCTTCGGCCTGCACGTCCTCGAGCAGCGGCACGTCCACGGTGAAGTCGCTCGAATCAATCGCTTCCGCCGCGGGCGTCGGAGGCGGCGGCAAGTTGTCGAAGCTCCAATTCAGCATGTCGAGCGCGTTCGCATCGACCGGATCGAACTCGATGACGCCGTCGGCACTCGCCGCGTCGTTCGAGGCCGCTACCGATGGCGCTGGGAACGCATCCTGCGCGAAGACGCTCGTGCCGCCGCCGATGTCCTCGCGGACCGCGGGCATTTCGGTGGTCGCACCAGCGACATCGAGCGTCTCGGCAAGCCGTGAGATCTCGGCGTCGACCGCGTGTTCCAGCTCGAGCAGGCGCCTGACGACGTGATCGTGGGAGGCAAAGAATCCCGTGTCGGCATTGATGTGATCGATCACCTGCTGGATCGCGTTCACCGCGTCGCGCAGCACGTCGAGCCCTTGCTCGGACAGCGCGACAGAGTTGTCGAACAGCTTGCGGATGAAACGATTCAGCGGCTCGGCGACCTTGATGCCGTGGCGCGCGCCGGCGGTCTTCGCCGTGCCGCTCAACGTGTGACACGAGCGATGGAGATCCTCGGTTACCGGATACGGCGCTCCGATCATCTCGCAGCTGGCGATGAACTCACGGATTGTAGCGAGATGGCCCGCGGTTTCTTTGGCGTAGATTTCGTGCAGCACCGGGTCCATCTGGGACTGCTCGATGGATTCCGGCGGACTGTCGAGGTCCAACGGTTCCGGGCTTGACGGCGCCGTTGGCGCTGTTTTTTTTTCTGGCGGCAGACTCGCCTCGTCGGCGGTCGCGAGCGTCGGCGGCTCCGGCGCGGGCTTCGGCACCACGTTCGCGCGCGGCGGCGTCGCCGTATAGCTCGCGCCCGGTGCCGGCGCGCCAGCGGGACGCCCGCCAGCGAGCGTATGCGCCCGTTCGATCGTCTTGACGATATCGATGCGCGGATCGCGCCCCGTTTCGAGCTGCTCGACCAGCTCGGGCACCGCGGCCACCGCTTCGCGCAGCAGCGTCATGATGTCCGGCGTGCGATCGAGCGTCTTGTTGATGACGCGATTCAGCAAGTTCTCGATGGCCCAGGCGAACTCGCCGATGAGCTGCGCGCCGACCATGCGGCCGCTGCCCTTGAGCGTATGGAACGAACGGCGGACGTTCGTGAGCGCTTCGAGGTCCTGCGGGTTTTCGTCCCATAACGGGAAGAATTGCTGGAGCTTCGCGATCTCGTCCTTCGCCTCCTCGATGAACAGCTCGAGGAATTCCGGATCGATCTCGCGGTCCGTCGGCACGGGCGGGGGCACCCGCGCAGCTGGCGCCGCGGCCGGCGCAACGGTCGTCGCGGTCTGCGCGACTTGCGTGATCGTTTGGCTGCTCGTCACCGGCTTGCGCAGAACGGCGGTGCTCTCCTGCTCCGTCGGCGCGGCGACCGTTTCCGACAACGGCTCGATCGCGATCGTCCGCGAGTAGTCGCCTTGCACGGCATCGAATGCGTCGAGGCGCGGCACCGGCTGCGTATCGGCGAGATAGCGCAGGCACGCTTCCGCGTTGTCGAGCATGTACCACGGATCGGTGCGCCCGGCCTGGATCGTCTCCATGTAGTACTCGACGGCGACGATCGCATCGGCGAGCCGATCGACCGCCTCGGCAGGCAGCGTCAGGCCATCCGAGCGCACGAACTGCTGCAGCGCCCGGTCGATGCCTTCCATCACTTCCACGACGCGCGGCTTGTTCAACATCAGCAGGCCGGCGGTGATGCCGCGGACGAGCTGCGGGATCTGTTCGATCGCCTGCGCCTCGCGCGGTTTCTCCATCGACAGTGCGATCGCTTCCTTGATGCGCGCCATGTTGACGATGCACTCGCGCAGCACGGCTTCGGTGACCTGGCGGAATTCGACGTCGTCGCTGCCGGTGGGCTTCGCCACGGCCGGCTCGTCCGTCGGCACGATCATGCCGACGAGCTGCTCGTCGAGACTGTCCTCGACCTTGATCAACGTCGCCGCCATGCGCAGCAACGTCGCCTCGTCGACCGGCGAGCGCCCCTGCGCGCCCGCGGCGCTGCCCGCCTCGACGATCGCTTGCAGATCCGTCGTCTCGCCTTGCACCTTGTCGCGCAGCTCGCCGAGACCGAGCACGCCGAGCGTATCGGCGATCTTCTTCAGCAATTCGAGCTGCGGGACGAGTTCGTCGATCTGCGTGCCGCCCTGGCGCACGAACATGTCGAGCGCGTCCTTGACGCGGCTCAGGTCTTCCTTGATGGCCGCGGCGACCGTCTTCATCAGCTTCACGGACGGCGCCGACAGGCTTTCGCGCGCCTGCTCGACCCGGTCGTCGACCGGCAGCAGCTCGCTCAGGCGGAACGATGCCCGCACGGCCGTGACCCGCGCTCCGGAGCTGCGCGCTCGCGCGACGTAGTACAGCAGGTTGTTGAGCAATTCGAGCGACGGCGCGTCGGCGTAGCGAGCTTCGCCTTGCTCGTACAGGCGCTTGAGGTCGCGGTCGGCCTGGCCGAGCAGGCGCTTGACGGACGCCGTGCCTTCGAGCCCGCCTTCGCGCATCGCTTCGAGCACGGCGCCGACGACCCACCACAACTGGAACACGGGTTGCGTCGTCGCGATCTGCTCCATCTTCTCGGCCGTGCGCGACAACGTCTCGAGGTTCTGCTCGATGCGCTCGCCCTTGATCCAGCCCAGCAAGCCGAGCTGGAAGCGGGTGCGGAGCTTGCGCGCCCATTGCGCGACGGTGAGACCGCCCTCGCCGGGCGCCGCCGGCACCGGATTCGCCTGCTGATCGGAGCTCAGATTCAAGAGCAGCAGCGTGCCTTCGGACAGCAGGGCGTGGCCGCGAACGGCACGCAGATCGTTCAGCAGCGGCAACAGCACGAGCGCCATGTCGCGGCCGCCGCTCAGCACGCGTTCGAGATACGTCGGCAGCTGCACCATCGCGCGCATCAGCGCATCGAGGCCCTCCGCCAGATGGCGCTTCTCGGCGAAATTGTCGATGAGATAACGGGTGACCTGCCCCATTTCCTCAGCCAGCAGGGCCGCGCCGTACACTTCCGAGATGCGCAGCGCGCCATGCACGGAATGCAGATGCTCCGCGCACTTGCGCAGCAACGCGAGATTGTCCTGCTGCTCGCCGAACGTCTCGAGCGCAGCGCGCGCTTCATTGATCTCGCTCTGGAGCTCGCGAGCGACGATGTGCAGCGTTTGCGATGAAACCTCGGCCATGAGTCAGTGCGCCTCGTTGATCGTGCGTCGCATCGAGGGGGCGTCAGCTTGCCAGACCGCTGACTTTCTTCGGACGCGGTGCGGGTGTCGCCGGCGCGACGGTCGGCGCGGACGCCGGCTTGCGTCCCGCGTCGGCCAGCAGTTCGGCCTTTCCTGCGCTGGCATCCGGCAGGCGGAAGCCAGAGACCGACTTGCGCAGACCGGCCGACAGCTCGGCGAGCTTGCCGACCGAGTTCGACGTCGCCGCGGAGCTCTCGGCCGTTTGCGAGCTGATCTCGCGCAGCACCTGCATGTTGCGGGAAATGTTCTGCGCCGCCGACGCCTGCTGCCGCGAGCTCGCGGAAATGTTCTGCACCAGGCTCGCGATCTGATTCGACACCTGCTCGATCTCCTCGAGCGCGGCGCCGGCGTTCTCGGCGAGCAGCGCGCCGCCGACGACGTCGGTCGTACTGCGCTCCATCGAGACGACGGCCTCGTTCGTGTCCGCCTGAATCGTGCGCACGTGTACTTCGATCTGTTTCGTCGCGTTGGCCGCGCGCTCCGCGAGGCGCTGCACTTCGTCCGCGACGACCGCGAAACCGCGACCCGCCTCGCCCGCCATCGACGCCTGGATCGAGGCGTTGAGCGCCAGGATGTTCGTCTGCTCGGCGATGTCGTTGATGAGCTCGACGATGTTGCCGATCTCCTGCGAGCTTTCGCCGAGGCGCTTGATGCGCTTCGAGGTTTCCTGAATCGTCTCGCGGATCGCGTTCATGCCGTCGATCGTGCGGCGCACGGCGTCGCCGCCTTTGTGCGCGACGTCGACCGAGTGGCGCGCGACGTCCGAGGAGCGCTCGGCATTGCCGGAGACTTCCTCGGTCGAGGCCGCCATTGCCGCCACCGATTCCGACGCCAGCGCGATCTGCTTCGATTGCGCGACGGATGCCTTCGCGAGCTGGCCGGCCGACGATTGCGTCTGCTTCGCCGCGGCATCGAGCGTGATCGCCGAATCGTTGATCGTCGCAACGAGCTCGCGCAGCGCCTCGATCGCGTAGTTGATCGAGTCCGCGATCGCGCCGGTGATGTCTTCCGTCACCGTTGCCTGCACGGTCAGGTCGCCGTCCGCGAGGCTCGACAGCTCATCGAGCAGGCGCAGAATCGCCTCTTGATTGCGCTCGTTGCGATGCGCCTGCAACTCCAGGCTCTTGCGCAGGTTGCCGCTCGCCTTGTAGATCACGGCCAGGAGCACGAGCACCAGCACCGCGGCGCCGAGCAGGCCGCCGATCAGCGCCTTGCTGCCGAGCACGTCGCTCGCGCCACCGGCGACGCCCAAGCTGTTCTGATAGTGCGTGTAGATCTGCTCGGCGCTCGTCGCGAGCGCGGCGTTCGCATCGCGCGCCGCGCGAATCCGATCGGCCGAGCTGATCGCCGTGCGCACGTTGCCGCTCAATTGCGCATACAACGCGGCGGTTTGTTTGAGGCGCGCCTTCGCGTCATCGCCGGAAACGACGGGCAGCGCCAAGGTCGTGTCCTCGCCAGCGAGGCCGCCGATCACTTGACCCATGTAGTCGAGACCGTCCGGCAGCCGCTGTGCAATTCGCGCCGGATCGCCCACGCCGCCCGCGAGCGCTTCGATGTCCTGCTGCAGACGCAAGCCGGTCATCTCGAAGCGTTCGAGATGGCGGGTCATGGCCTCGACGTTCGAAGTGCCGAGCGCACCGGCCGCATTGCCGAGCCCCTGCAACAGCTGCGGCAGCGCTGCCGCGATCTCGATCGACGCCTTCTGAACGGCCAGGGCAGGCTCGCGGGCGCCGAGAATCGCTTGCGTGTGCTTCAACAGGTCGGTCGATGCGCCGAGATTCTGAGCATCCGGGCCGATCGCCTCCGCGAGCCGCGTATAGCGCTGGCGGGAGGTCGCGAGGGCCTCGAAAGCGGTCGCGTTGCCGGACAGCGCGCCGGTGGCTTGCGAAGGAATTTTCTGCGACAGCGCGACGAGCTCGTTGATCTGCCGCACCTGGTCGGCGCCTTCGGCCGAATCGCGCGTGCTGAACAGGTAGAGCACCGCGGCGGCGGCGACGCACGTCAGCGCGAGCGCGATCAGCGCCGGGATGAACTTCACGCCGTACGTCTTGTTAGGGGCGGCCATGGCAAACCTCGAGCATCATCGGCGGCACGTGACGTGCCCGCACTGTCGCGCGTGCGCTCCTGCCGATGCTGACATATTGATGACCCACGACCGTATTTCCGTGCCTCGAGCCGCCGCTCAACTCGCGGCGGCTTCCAAGAATTCGGGACTTTCCAGCAACGAACGCAAACTGAACACCGGCCAGCCTTCCGCGCCGCGCCGAAATGCGCCGGCGAGATAACGCTCGCAGCGCACGATCGTCGGCGGCACCGCCGTCGAGAACTCGCCATCGGCGAAGCGCCGGAAGCCGAGCACTTCATCGACCAGCAAGCCCGCGGGCACTTCGCGATGATTCGCGACCAGCACGCGCGAGCTGCGCCCCGTGCCGGTCGCGCCGCTGCCGAGGAACGCGCGCAAGTCGACGACCGGCAGCAGCGTACCGCGCACGTTCGCGACGCCGCGAATCCAGCTCTTCGCGCCTGGCACTCGCGTCAACACCGACGGAAAGCCGAGCACTTCGCGCGTCTCTTCGCGCGCGACCAGGAAATTCTCCGAGCCGAGCCGAAACGCGACACCGACCCACTCGCGCTCGCCAGCCGCATCGCGGCCCTGACCGGTCAGTGCGGCGCGCGCGAGCTGTTCGAGCTGCTGTAGCAACTCAAACGGCTTGTCGCGTAAAGACTTGAGTTCGGCAACGCTCGTCATCGCATGGATCCGTCAACCCGCGAGGGCTGCCTGCGCCTTTTCGATCAGCTTGTCCATCGAGACGGGCTTGACGAGATAGTCGACCGCGCCCTGGCGCATACCCCAGATGCGATCGGTTTCCTGATCCTTCGAGGTCACCATGATCACCGGGATCGCCTTGGTATCCGGATCGGACGCGAGCTTGCGCGTCGCCTGGAAGCCATTCACGCCGGGCATGACGACGTCCATGAAGATGAGATCGGGCTTCATTTCCTTGGCCTTGCGAATCGCTTCGGCGCCGTCGCCCGCGGACGCGGTCTGATAGCCGTGACGCTCCAGCGCCTTCTGCATCACGTGCACTTCCGTCGGCGAGTCATCGACGATGAGGATCAGGGCCATACCTTGCTCCGACCGGGAAGTAATCGCTTGACCAGGCATGGGCTACCGAGCCGGTTGTCCAACATGCGTTTCGATGGCATTCAACAGCTCGTCCTTCGTGAACGGCTTCGTCAAATAGTGCTCGGAGCCGACGATGCGGCCGCGCGCGCGATCGAACAAGCCGTCCTTGCTGGACAGCATGATGACCGGGATGGAGCGGAATACCTTGTTGTGCTTGATCAGCGAGCAGGTCTGATAGCCGTCGAGACGGGGCATCATGATATCGACGAAGACGATGTCGGGCTGGTGATCGGCAATCTTGGACAAGGCATCGAAGCCGTCGACGGCGGTGAAGACCTCACAGCCTTCCTTCGCGAGCAGCGTCTCGGCGGTACGCCGGATCGTCTTGCTGTCGTCGATCACGAGTACCTTCAGCCCCGCCAGACGGGCGCCGTCGTTGCTCGCCGCTAAGTTCTCCATTAGATGTCCTCTCGAGCGTCCACGCGCGTGTTCTTCGGTGCCGTCCCGCTCGCAAATTCCGCGTAAATCCTGGCACTTGCGCGACGGACGGAACTTTTAACATATTGGTTGTGGGCCTGCCATTGGCGGCGTGCCTATAGTATGAAGCCTGTCACATGCATCGCTCGCGAGCGTGATGCGAGTCTCAAATCGTTCGAGGTTCAAAGCAGCAATGTCCATTCAAATCGTCGTCGTCATGGATCCCATCGCCTCGATCAAGCCGGCGAAGGACACGACGCTCGCCATGATGCTCGCCGCGCAGAAGCGCGGCTGGACGCTCTGGTATGCCGAACAGCACGACCTGTGGCTGAGCGATGGCGCCGCGTTCGGCCGCCTGCGTCCGGTGCGGGTGCGCGACGACCTCAAGGATTGGTTCGATCTCGGCGAACCTAAGGTCGCGCGCCTGGCGGAGTTCGATGCAATCCTGATGCGCAAGGATCCGCCGTTCGACATGGAATACATCTACACGACTTACATCCTGGAGCGCGCCGAGCTCGAGGGCGTGCTCGTCGTGAATCGCCCTCAGGGGCTGCGCGACATGAATGAAAAGGTATTCACCGCGTGGTTCCCGCAGTGCTGCGCGCCGACGCTCATCACGCGCGAGATGAGCGACATGCACGCATTCCTGAAGGAGCACATCCGCATCGTCTGCAAGCCGCTGCATGGAATGGGCGGCAAATCGATCTTCGTCGTCGATCGCGGCGACAAGAACGCGAACGTGATCTTCGAAACGCTGACCGACTATGGCGCCCGCTATGCGATCGTGCAGCGCTACATCCCCGATATCGTCTCGACCGGCGATTCGCGCGTTCTCGTGATCGACGGCGAGCCGGTGCCTTATGCGCTCGCCCGCATCCCGACCGAGACGGACAATCGCGGCAACCTCGCCGCGGGCGCGAAGGGTGTCGGCCGGGAGCTGACCGAACGCGATCGTTGGCTCGTCAGCCAGATCGGCCCGACGTTGCGGCAGCGCGGCATGCTGTTCGTCGGGCTCGACGTGATCGGTGACTACGTGACCGAAATCAACGTCACCAGTCCGACGGGCGTGCGTGAATTGGACAAGCAGTTCAAGACCGAGATCGCCGGGCTGCTCATGGACGCGATCCAGAAACGAATCGAGAAGCAAGCATGAGCGCGACCGTCGACGAATCTTTATCGGCCGGGCCCCACGAGGGCCTCGCGCCGGTCAAGGATCGTTTGACGACGACCCTGTTTCTCGCCGCGCTGTTTCATGGAATCGTCATCCTGGGTGTCACGTTTGCCGGGCCGCGCAGCAGTGCGCCGAGCACGCCGACGCTCGAAGTCCTGATTCTCACCGGCTCGGACCTGCAGGCCGCGGATAACCCGACGGCCCAATATCTCGCACAACGCAATCAGGTCGGCACGGGCACGACGGACGAGCGCGTGCGGCCCGCGAACCCGGCGTCATCGCCGCTTGCCGCCGACCAGGACGGCCTGCCGGATGGCAACGGCTCGGATTATCGCGAAGCCGTCAGCGGTCAGCGCGCGACGGAATTCATCACCAGCCGCTCCGAACGCAGCGAAGTGACGTTCCGCAGCGGCGATGACGTGCCCGCCCAGCAAGCCGAAGTGCCGAGAGCGCTCGCATCGGCGTCGCCGAGCCCGATCGCCACCCATGCGACGGACAACATGCTGCGCCTGCGAGGACGACAGGACGGCAAGTACGAAGTCATTCCGAATACGCGCGAATCGAAGATCGCGCCATACCTCGACGCATGGCGCCGCAAGGTCGAGCGGCTCGGGACGATGAATTTCCCGCAGATTGCTCGCGGGCGCGGCGCGGCGACAGGCAACCCTGTGCTCGAAGTCATCATAGGCGCCGACGGCAAATTGAACGGCAGCATCGTGCGCCGCTCGAGCGGCCGCAAGGACCTCGATCAGGCCGCGCAATCCATCCTGCGGCTCGCGTCGCCGTTCGATCCTTTCCCGGCCGAGCTGCGCAAGCAATACGACGAGCTCAGGTTTGCGTACGAGTGGCAATTCCTCGACGGCGCTGTCGGCGAAGGCACCGTCGCCGTCCCCGCGAGCGCCGTGCGGGAATGAGTCAAATCGCTTGAGCACCCGAGGAAGCGGCCGGATACTCGCGCCATGTCGGACGCCGGATACCTCACGAATCAGTTCCTGGTCGCGATGCCCGCGATGGTGGACGCGAACTTCGCGCAGACGGTCACGTTCATCTGGGAACACAATCACGAAGGCGCGCTCGGCATCGTGATCAATCGGCCGCTGCAGATGCGGCTCGCCGAGGTGTTCGAGCAGCTGCAACTCCCGATGTCGCCGGGCGTCGACGGCGTGCAGCCGGTGCTGCAAGGCGGCCCCGTGCAGACGGACCGCGGCTTCGTCGTACATCGCGTCGGCGGCGATTGGGAGCACACGCGCAAAGTGTCCTCGAGCATTCAGGTCACGACCTCGCCCGACATCCTGAATGCCATGGCCCGCGGCGCCGGGCCCGAACCGGCGATCGTCGCGCTCGGTTACGCGGGCTGGGGCGCGGGGCAGCTCGAAGCGGAGCTCGCGCAAAACGCCTGGCTCACGGTGCCGTGCGACGAGACCATCCTGTTCAGCACGCCGTTCGAGCAGCGCTGGCAAGCGGCCGGACGGTTGCTCGGCATCGACGTCGCGACGATCAGCTCGCATGTAGGACATGCCTAGCGCGTGACACCGCGGCACCGCGCGACGGACCCCAGCAACGTCCGTTACTCTTCGACCCATGCCTCCGCAAATCATTTTCGCGTTCGACTTCGGTACGCGCCGCATCGGCGTCGCCTCGGGCGATACGCTGACAGGCACGGCGCGCGGACTCACGACGCTGGAGTGCGCGAATGAGATTCCGTGGCCCGCGATCGGCGCGCTCATCACCGACTATCGGCCAACGCAGCTCGTGATCGGCGTCCCCTATAATATGGACGGCACACCGACTCTCCTGACCGATGCAGCGCGCGCCTTCGCGCGTGAATTGCGCCTCCGCTTCGGCATCGCCGCCTGCTTGATGGATGAGCGCCTCAGCTCGCGCGAAGCCGAAAGCGAGCTCCGCAATGCGCGTGCGAGCGGCCTGAAGCGGCGGCGACTTACGCATGGCGACGTCGACATGACCGCCGCGAAGATCGTTCTCGAGCGTTGGCTGGCAAATCCCGCGGCGGCCGAGCCAATCGAGCCGCCCTAGACACTCGACATAGGAAAGGCACTTGAGCACAGACCCGAGCGCAGCCGTGCAGCGCGACAACGAAGGCCGCTTGCGCCATCTGATCACCTTGGAAGGCTTGAGCCGCGACGAGCTCACCGGCCTCCTCGATCTCGCACAGTTCTACGTACGCGAGCCCGGCAACCTGCCGGCCCGCGATCAAAGCCTCACCGGGCACACGGTGGCGAACCTGTTTTTCGAGCCGAGCACGCGCACGCGGGTGTCCTTCGAGCTCGCCGCGCAACGGCTCGGCGCGGAAGTCGTGAATCTCGACATGCAGTCGTCCTCGCGCGTGAAGGGCGAGACCGTGCTCGACACGATTTACACGCTGCAGGCAATGCTCGCGGACATTCTGATCATGCGCGACGCCGAGCCGGGACTGCCTGCGTACATCGCGCGGCATGTCGCGCCACACGTATGCATTCTGAATGCAGGCGAGGCGCATCTGTCGCACCCGACTCAAGGCCTGCTCGATGCCCTCACGATCCGCCAGATGAAGCACGACTTCGCGGGCCTGCGCATCCTGATCGCGGGCGACATCGCGCACTCGCGCGTCGCGCGCTCGGCATGGCACGCCTTCATGACACTTGGCGTGAAAGAGCTGCGCATCGCGGCGCCGGACGACTTGATGCCGAAGCCGAATGAATTCGCGAACGCGACGCGCTTCACCGATATCGATCGCGCGATCGAAGGCGTCGACGTCGTCATGGCGCTGCGCATCCAGCGCGAGCGCTTCACGAGCGCGAAGATTCCCGATGAGGCGGCCTATCACCGCACGTTCGGGATCACCGCGGCGCGCATGCGCAAGGCGGATCCGAATGCAATCGTCATGCACCCAGGACCGATGAATCGCGACGTCGAGATCTCCGGCGAAGTCGCCGACGGCCCGCAGTCCGTCATCCAGCGCCAGGTCACGAATGGCGTGGCCGTGCGCATGGCCGTACTGGCGACGATCGTCCGCAACGTGCAGGCGCGACGCCAGCTGCGCTGACCTCGTGTTCGCACCGCATCCGGCGCGTCCGCGCACAGTGCTGATCGGCGCCGACGACGGCGTCGCGCCGATCGTCGATATCGCGCAGCAGCTGCGCGATCGGCGCGACGCGCAGTGGCAGCCGCTCGTGCTGCTGAGTCTCGATCCGCCCGCCGCCTTTCGCCCTCGTCCCTCGACGATTCTCATCCCCGGCATGCCGGAGGGCGCGATCGCGTGCCATCCGACGCTGGACGACTTGGGAATCGCGAGCCGGCTTGCGAGCAGTGCGGGCTATCCGGGCTGCTTCGACGGGGACGTCGCCGAGCTGGCGGCGAGCTGGCTTCGCTCGCTCGACGCGAGCGCGCTCGGCGAGATCGAGATCCTGGCGTGCGGTTCGGCCGCGACGCTTGCAGCGGTCGCCGCCGTCGCGCAGCAGTTCGAGCTACCGCTGCAGCTCAACCGAAGTTGATTTTCGCCTCGAGGTTCGTGCGCGAGTCGGCGTAGGCGAGCGCATCCTCCATCGAGATGCGGCCCTGCTTGTACAGCTCGTACAACGCCGTATCGAAGTGCTGCATGCCCTTTTCCGAGCTGGTGCGCAGCGCTTCCTTCGCGCCGATCACGTCGCCCTTCTTGATGAGCTCCTGGATGTGCGGCGTGTTGATCATGAGCTCGACGGCCGCGCAGCGACGCTTGTTCTTACCCGGCACGAGGCGCTGCGCGATGATCGCGCGCAGATACTGCGAGATGTCGAGGAAGATCTGCGTGTGCTGATCCAGCGGGAACATGTTGATGATGCGATCGAGCGTCTCCGCCGCGTTGTTCGCATGGAGCGTCGCCAGCACGAGATGGCCGGTGCCGGCGAGCATGATCGCCGACTCCATCGTCTCGCGGTCGCGAATCTCGCCGATCAGCAGCACGTCCGGGGCCGCGCGCATCGCGCTCTTCAGGGCGCGCGCGTATGACTTCGTGTCGAGGCCGACTTCGCGCTGATTGATGATCGACTTCTTGTTCGAGTGCAGGAACTCGATCGGATCCTCGATCGTGATGATGTGGTCGGACGAGTTCTCGTTGCGATAGTTGATCATCGAAGCGATGGTCGTCGATTTGCCCGAGCCGGTCGCGCCGACCATCAGGATGAGGCCGCGCTTCAGCATCATGAGGTCCTTGAGGATCTCGGGCAGGCCGAGATCCTCGAGGCGCGGCATGTCCGCCGTGATGTAGCGCAGCACCATCGCGGGATTGCCGCGCTGATGGAACACGTTGACGCGGAAGCGGCCAAGACCCGGCTCGGAGATCGCGAAGTCGATTTCGAGCTCGTCGTTGAAGGCCTCGATCTGCTCCTGCGTCATCAGGCCGTAAGCGGCCTGCCGCACGACGTCCGGCGTGAGCATCTGCTTGTTCACGGGAAAGATCTGGCCTTCGATCTTGATCTTGATCGGCGCGTACGACGTGAAGAACAAGTCCGAGGCGCGCTTGTCCACCATGAGCTTGAACAAGGGCTTGGTATTCAAGACGACGGCGCGTTCTTCCCCGCCGCCGGACATCTCGTTGTCGACTGCTTCACCGTCTGCGGTCATGACCTGCTATCCCCTGCCCCCGATGACGCCCTCGGACTCCTCATCCATGATGCGCAGGCTGTTGCCCGCCTCGTCCGAAATCCGCGATTCGCGCTTGCTCTCGAGCTTGATGCGCAGGCGCACTTCGTTCTTCGAGTCGGCGTTGCGCAACGCATCCTCGTAGGAGATGGCGCCGGCCTCATACAGCTCGAACAGCGACTGGTCGAACGTCTTCATGCCGAGGCGATTCGACTTCGCCATCACTTCCTTGATCGCGGCGACCTCGCCCTTGAAGATCAAGTCGGCAATCAGCGGGGAGTTCAACATGATCTCCATCGCCGCGACGCGGCCGGCACCCGATTCGCGCGGGATCAGCCGCTGCGAGATCATCGAGCGGATGTTCAAGGACAAGTCCATGAGCAGCTGCTCGCGCCGCTCCTCGGGGAAGAAGTTGATGATGCGGTCGAGCGCCTGGTTCGCGCTGTTCGCGTGCAGCGTCGCGAGCACCAGGTGGCCCGTTTCGGCGAACTGGATGCCGTATTCCATCGTGTCGCGATCGCGGATCTCGCCGATCAGGATCACGTCGGGCGCCTGACGCAGCGTGTTCTTGAGCGCCATGTGCCAGCTCTCGGTGTCGACGCCCACTTCGCGGTGCGTGATGACGCAGCCCTTGTGGTTGTGCACGTATTCGACCGGGTCCTCGATCGTGATGATGTGACCGCGGCTCTTCTCGTTACGGTAGTTCAACATCGCGGCGAGCGAGGTCGACTTACCCGAGCCCGTGCCGCCGACGACGATCACGAGCCCGCGCTTCGTCATCACGATGTCTTTCAGAATCGGCGGCAGCTGCATTTCTTCGAGCGTCGGGATCTTCGCGTTGATCGTACGCACGACACAGCCGATGTAGCCCTGCTGCACGAAGGCGCTCACGCGGAAGCGGCCGATGCCGACCGGCGCGATCGCGAAGTTGCACTCCTTCGTCGAATCGAATTCGCGCGTCTGCTTGTCGTTCATGATGGAACGGACGAGGACGGCGGCCTGCTCAGGCGTCAAGACGCGCTCGGATTGCGGGCGAATCTCGCCGTCGACCTTGATCGCGGGCGGGAATCCCGACGTGATGAACAGATCCGAGCCCTTGCGCTCGACGACGCGCTTGAGCAGGTCCTGCATCAGTTTGATGGCTTGTTCGCGTTCCATGATCGCTTCGCTCCAGCTGGCACCTAGCTGCTACCAGCTAGCGAGAAGATGATGCCAAGAATCGGCTCCTTAAAACGCATCCTTGTTCTGCGCCCTGAACCGCGCCTCTTCCTTCGTCACGATGCCTTTCTGCAGCAGCTCGGTGAGACATTGGTCGAGCGTCTGCATGCCATCCTTCTGGCCGGTCTGGATCGCGGAATACATCTGCGCGATCTTGCCCTCGCGGATCAGGTTACGGATCGCCGGCGTGCCGATCATGATCTCGTGCGCGGCGACGCGGCCGCCGCCAATGCGCTTGAGCAGCGACTGTGAGATCGCCGCACGCAGCGACTCGGACAACATCGTACGCACCATTTCCTTTTCGGCCGAGGGGAACACGTCGACGATACGGTCGATGGTCTTCGCCGCCGAGCTCGTGTGCAGCGTGCCGAACACCAAGTGGCCCGTTTCGGCCGCGGTGAGCGCGAGACGGATCGTCTCGAGATCGCGCATTTCACCGACGAGGACGACGTCCGGGTCTTCGCGCAAGGCAGAGCGCAAGGCTTCGCTGAAGCCCAGCGTATCGCGATGCACTTCGCGCTGATTCACGAGCGAGCGCTTGCTCTCGTGCACGAACTCGATCGGATCCTCGATCGTGATGATGTGATCGGGCTTGTTGTCGTTGACGTAGTTGACCATCGCCGCGAGCGTCGTCGACTTGCCGGAGCCCGTCGGCCCCGTGACGAGCACCAGACCGCGCGGCTGCATCGCGAGATCCTTGAAGATCTTCGGCGCGTTCAAGTCGTCGAGCGACATGATGAGCGAGGGGATGGTACGGAACACGGCCGCGGCGCCGCGGCTCTGATTGAAGGCATTCACGCGAAAGCGCGCGAGCTTCGGAATCTCGAAGGAAAAGTCGGTTTCGTAGAACTCTTCGTACGCCTTGCGCTGCTTGTCATTCATGATGTCGTACACCATGCTGTGCACTTCCTTGTGAGTCAGTGCAGGCATGTTGACGCGCTTCATGTCGCCGTCGACGCGGATCATCGGCGGCACGCCGGCGGACAGATGCAGGTCGGATGCGTTGTTCTTGACGGCGAATGCAAGCAGCTGCGCAATATCGACAGGCATAATCTTCCTCTTGCACGCGTCACGTTGGCGCACGCACTCGAAACGTCACCAGATTGCGCACGCCGCAGCACACGCCATCCGCGGAATAGCTCGAAGCAGTATAGCGGAGCGATGTCGCGGCCAATATGTTAACTAGTACTCACTTTTTCTCTCGTCGGCTCGATCACGCAGTGTTTTTGCTGGCTGCGCACGCCGCTGTCGCGCGGCTCATCGCGGCGACATCAGGCACTCATCGTTTGCCTGAGTTCGCCGCGCGCATGGTCGCGCGCGACAGCCGAGTCGTTCTTTCGATTCATTGATATGTCCGTCGACCCGCTGCTACAGAACTGGAACGACACTCGCGCCCGTATCGCCAACGCTGCATTGCGATCGGGCCGGGCCCCCGAGACCGTCGGCTTGCTCGCGATCAGCAAGGCCCAGCCCGCGGAGAAGCTGCGCGCCATCGCGGCCGCCGGGCAGCGCGACTTCGGCGAGAACTATCTGCAGGAAGCGCTTCCAAAGATCGCGCAGCTCGCTGATCTGCCGCTGACGTGGCATTTCGTGGGACAGATTCAGGGCAACAAGACGCGCACGATTGCCGAGCACTTCTCATGGGTGCATACGGTCGATCGCGAGCGGATCGCCGTGCGCCTCAACGAGCAGCGGCCGCATCACGCGCCGCCGCTCAACGTGTGCCTGCAAGTACTGCTCGAAGACGAGCCCGGCAAGGGCGGCGTTCGCGATAGCGAGCTGCCGGCGCTCGCGGCACGAATGCGCGAGCTGCCGCGACTGCGCTTGCGCGGGCTCATGTGCATCCCACCGCATCGGGAGACGTTCGACACGCAGTTGCCGTTCTTTCGCCGTCTGCACGACCTCATGGACGAATTGAACGCACAAGGCTGCGCCCTCGATACGCTGTCGATGGGCATGTCGGCGGATCTCGAAGCCGCCGTTGCCGCCGGCGCGACGTGGGTTCGCGTCGGCACGGCCATCTTCGGCCCGCGGGTTTGAACGCGGGTCGAACCTCGCTACTCTGCGCATCTCGCATCTCGCATCTCGCATCTCGCATCGGCGCACGGCGCGCGGCACTCAGGACTTCGACGCATGGCATTCCCCTTGTCCTTCATCGGCGGCGGCAACATGGCTCGCAGTTTGATCGGCGGTTTGATCGCGCGCGGCACGCAACCCGCCGACATCGTCGTCGCCGATCCATTCGCCGCAGCTCGCGAGACACTGAGCGCGCACTACGGTGTGCACGTGACCGACGACAATTCGGTCGCAGCGAAGGACGCCGGGCTGGTCATCCTCGCGGTCAAACCGCAGGAGATGCGCAACGTTACGAGCGGCATCGCCGCGGTTCTGGCGCCTGGCACGCTGATCGTGTCCGTCGCGGCAGGCATCCGCGCGAGCGACATTCAACGCTGGGCGCAAGGGCGCGCGG
This sequence comes from Pseudomonadota bacterium, assembly GCA_023428645.1. Classification (GTDB taxonomy): domain Bacteria; phylum Pseudomonadota; class Gammaproteobacteria; order Steroidobacterales; family Steroidobacteraceae; genus Steroidobacter. Next base: position 48,842 of record JAEYXD010000232.1, on the reverse strand, counting down.
TCGTCCGCTGCATGCCCAATCGGCCGGCGCTGCAAGGGTGCGGCATGACGGCCTTGTATGCGACGCAAGATGCGCCGCCCGAGGCGCGTCTGCGCGCCGAGCAGATCCTGAGCGCAGTCGGCGCCACGCTCTGGGTGGAGAATGAAGCGCACATGGACGTCGTCACGGCGGTCTCGGGAAGCGGGCCGGCGTACTTCTTTCTCTTGATCGAAATACTCGAACAGACCGGCATGAAGCTCGGTCTCGACGCCGACGTCGCGCGTCGGTTGGCGGTGGAGACCGCCTACGGCGCCGGTTGCATGGCGCGCGAAGCGACCGAATCGCCGGCGACGCTGCGCGAGCAGGTCACGTCGAAAGGCGGCACGACCGCGGCCGCGCTCGCGCATCTGGAGGCACATGATGTCCGTGCTATCTTTGCCGACGCCGTCGCAGCCGCCGCGCGACGTTCGACGGAATTAGCCCAGCAATTCGGCACTCCCTAAGGCGCAAGACACCGTACTCGATGGACGCTCTCATCTTTATCGTGCGCACCTTGTTACAGGTGCTGCTCGTGACCGTGTTCTTACTGCGCGTGCTGCTGCCATTGGTGCGCGCTGATTCGCGCAACCAGCTCTCGCAAGCCGTCATCCGCTTCACGAATCCGCTGGTGCTGCCTTTGCGGCGCATCCTGCCGCCGCTGGGCAAGATCGACACGGCTTCGGTCATCGCGCTGCTGATCGTACAGGTCGCCGCGACTGCGACACTCTGGCTCCTCGGCGCGTATCCATGGGTGTTCACCGTCCCGCAGTTCGTGCATGTCACGCTGCTGACGCTCGTCATCACGATCCTGCAGTTCTACACGTTCGCAATGTTCCTGTATGTGCTGCTCAGCTGGGTCGCACCCGGCACTTACAGCCCTGCCGCGGCGATGCTGTCGAGCTTGTGCGAGCCGCTGCTCCGGCCGGTCAGGCGCTTGATCCCGCCGTTCGGCGGCGTCGACCTGTCCGCGCTGTTCGTGATCGTCGCGCTGCAAGCCCTCGTCATCCTCATCACTTGATTGCAGGTCTCGCGCGACTCAGCGACACGAACGGCACATCGCGCGCGACAATTACGGGACTGGCACTCGAAATCGATTCGTCTATAGTCGAACCAATCGTCGACAGACTCGATCGCTCAAGCGGAGTACGCCAGCATGCAAACAAGAACATGGGTCTTCTGCGTTCCCTTGCTCGCACTTTCCGCCCCCCTGGTGCTGAGCGGCTGCGGTCGCAATTCGCCCGCTCAGTCGACCGCCGCGGCACAGCCGGCGACGGAGTCCTTCCAGGATTTCGGCAACTTTTCGGTGCATTACAACGCGCTACGCACCGACTCCCTCACCCCTGAGATCGCCCGCTCCTACGGTATTCAGCGCAGCGCCAATCGCGTGATGCTGACCATCACGATACTGCGCAAGGACGCGCCGCAATCGCAGGGCAAGCCCATCGACGGCACCGTAGAAGTCTCCGCTTACAACTTGAATGGACAGGTGAAGGGCATCGACATGCGGCGCGTGTCCGAGGGCGACGCGATCTACTACATCGGCGAGGTATCGATCAGCGGCACCGAGATCCTCGTCTTCAACATCAGCGCGACGCCGACGGGCGAGTCGTCGCCCTTGAAGGTGAAGCTGCAACGCGAGTTCTATTCGACCTGATCCGAAGCCGCGAGCGCCGCTAGCGAGTGCGCGAAAGCCTAAAAAAATAGGGAGAAAAAGTGCGTTCGCTAGTTATTTCGCGCCAAATCTTGTGATATTTTCCCGCGCGCATTGATCGACCGCGTCCAAACACTAGTGTTCTAGGGGCGCGCACGACACACACACTAGGAGATTGCAAGATGGCGAAAAAGAATGCAGCACCGACGAAGTCGGAGATCCTTGGCCAGATTTCCAAAGACACCGAGCTGTCGAAGAAGCAGGTCGCCGACGTGTTCGAGTCCCTGAACGGCATCGTCAAGAAGAGCCTCAAGGGATCGGGTCTGTTCACGCTCCCTGGGCTGCTGAAGATGAAGGTCGTGAAGAAGCCTGCGACGAAGGCTCGTGAAGGCGTGAACCCCTTCACCGGCGAAAAGATGATGTTCAAGGCGAAGCCCGCCAGCAAGAAGGTTCGCATCGCGGCTCTGAAGAGCCTCAAGGAAATGGTGAACTAAACCTTCCGGTTTGCGTCCCCCGGAGCGCCGTCGCGGCATTCTAGTCGCGGGCTTCGGGGGATACTTTCCCCCCTCGCTCTCAGCCCGGTTTTTTCAGGGCGAATCGACGACCACCTTCAGCTTCATACGGATCCGATCGCGATCCGAAATGTGGAGCAAGCCGGCAATTCGCAACACGAGATATTCCTCGTGCTTGTCGATGTGTCCGTCGGCATGACTCACTCGCCACAGCATCTCCACGATCGCCAGCTTGTCCGCCTCGGGCAATTCCTGATTCAAGCGATGCGTAAATTCATGCAGCGACACGGCGGTGTCGGCGCGGCGTCCAGCCTCCGCGATCAACTGATCCAACGCGGCATCGCTCAAGTCGAAGCGGCGCTGCAGCAGATGCCTCACCGCTTCCTTCTCAGCGGGCGACTCGGAAAAATCCGAGCGCGACATTTCGATCAAGAGCGCGGCCGTGGCGAGCTCGAGCGGATCGCGCTGCTCCAACATCCCCGCGACGGGCGGCTCGGCGCCGAAGATCTTCTTCAGTTGCGACAAGAACATTGACTGGCCCTTAGGTTGCTTGCGCCCAGCGCACGACGGCATCGCGCAGCTCATTGAGGCGCCCATGGAAGAAATGATCGCCCCCCGGCAGCAGCACGATCTCGGGAGGCGGCGAGAGTGCCATGGCCCAGGCTTGCACGTCCTGCGCATTCACGAGCTCGTCCTGCTCGCCCTGGACGAGCAGCCAGGGACACTGCGGCGCGGGAACGCGACTGACGTCGACACGACCGATCGCCGGCGCAACGGTCACGATGCGTGCCGGCGACACCTGTGCGGCAGCCTTCAGGGCAATCGCACCGCCGAACGAGAAGCCCGCCAACCAGAGCTCCGCGCCCGGCGCGTGCGCCTGCGCCCATTCGATCACAGCGAGCGTGTCGAGCGTCTCGCCGCGGCCGTCGTCGAACTTGCCGTCGCTCGCCCCTACGCCGCGATAGTTGAAGCGAATCGCCGGGACGCCGAGCTCGTTGCAGGCTTTCGCGAGCATGTGCACGACCTTGTTCGTCATCGTTCCGCCATACACCGGATGCGGATGACACACGACCGCGATGCGCGAACGATCGGCGCCTTCGGGCGTTTCGAGCAGGCCTTCCAGATTCCCCGCGGGACCCGAAAGCGACAGTTTTTCCAGATGCGGACGCGATGCGGATGCAGTCATGAGCAGGAGCGGCGAACTGATGGAAGGCGGACGTTAGCGAATGTCGCCGCGACTCGCCACGACCCCACCGCACTTGAACGCATGGCAAAGCCGGCTGGGGCTCATTACCATCGATTCCTACAACGTACGGCGGTCCTCGATGCGGCTGTCCGTCGATCGCGACGCCGCGGAACTTATCGCGACCCGCGGTCATCTTTGGACAACGACCTTTGCCGGAAACGACCATGAAGCTAACGTCCGCCAGTTTCTTGCCCGATCAGCGCATTCCGGAGCAGTTCGCGTTCGGCAAGCACGATCCGATCCTGCACATTCAGCTCGCGGGCAATCACAATCCGCAGCTGAAATGGACGGGGGCGCCGGCGAATACGCGCTCGTTCGCGCTGATCTGCGTCGATCCGGATGCGCCGTCGAAGCCGGACGACGTCAACAAGGAGGGTCGCGTCGTGCCCGCCAGCCTGCCGCGCGCCAAGTTCTATCACTGGGTGATGATCGACATCCCGCCGACGACGACGGAGATCGGCGCGGGCGAATGCTCATCGGGCATCGTCGCGGGCGGAAAGAAGGAACTGCAGGGACCGGCCGGCTCGCGCCAGGGCATCAACGATTACACCGGCTGGTTCGCGAACGATGCCGATATGAGCGGCACGTATCGCGGTTACGACGGCCCGTGCCCGCCGTGGAACGACATGTTGGCGCATCGGTATCAGTTCACCGTCTACGCGCTCAGCTGCGAGCGTCTGAGCGTCGAGGACGATTTCTCCGCCCCGGAAGTCCTGGAGGCAATGCGCCGCTTCGTGCTGGACGAAGCCACACTCACGGGTACGTACGCGATCAATCCCGGCGTGAAGTGACCGCTCCCGAACAGAGAAGGCGCGCAGCCAACTGAGGAGCGCGCAGGGCGCGTCGCGGCGCGTCGCGAACAGATTTGAAGGCGCACTTTCGTGCGCCTTCACCAGGACCCTCTCCCTGCAGAGCGGGCTAGTTCATCGACAACAACACTCGATTCAGCCGCTGCACGAACTGCGCGGGATCGGGCAATTGCGCACCATCCGCCAGCGTCGCCTGATCGACCAGTAGCAACGACAGATCACCGAACGCCGCGTCCTCCGTCGTCGCGGCCAACCGCGTGAGCAGCGGGTGCGACGGATTCACTTCGAGCACGGGCTTCGTCGTCGGCACCTTCTGCCCAGCGGCTTCCAGGATGCGCCGCATCTGCGCGCCCATGTCCTGATCACCGAGCACGAGACACGCCGGCGAATCCGTGAGCCGCGAGGTCACGCGGACGTCGCTGACCCGTTCGTCGACCGCCTTCTTGAGCCGCTCGAGCAACGCGCCGTGCTCCTGCGACAGCGTTTCCTGCTGCTTCTTCTCCTCGTCGCTCTGTACGTCGCCGAGGTCGAGATCGCCGCGATTCACGCTCTTGAGGCTCTTGCCGTCGAACTCGTGCAGATGATCCATGAGCCACTCGTCGACGCGATCCGACAGCAGCAGCACCTCGATCCCCTTCTTGCGCAGGATCTCGATGTGCGGGCTCGCCTTCGCCGCCGCGAACGTCTCCGCGATCACGTAGTAGATGTGCTTCTGCCCGGCCTTCATGCGCGCCACATAGTCCTCGAGGCTGACGTCCTGATCGGGCTTGTCGGAATGCGTCGATGCGAAGCGCAGCAGCTTCGCGATGCGCTCGCGATTGCCATGATCCTCGCCCGGCCCTTCCTTCAGAACGGCGCCGAATTCCTTCCAGAAGGTCGCATACTTTTCCGCGTCGTCCTTCGCGAGCTTCGCGAGCATGTCGAGCACACGACGCGCCAGGCCGGTGCGAATCGTGTCGATCGCGGGGTCCTGCTGCAGCATTTCGCGGGAAATGTTCAGCGGTAGATCGGCCGAGTCCACGACGCCTTTGATGAAGCGCAAATACAGCGGCAGGAACTGCTCGGCGTCGTCCATGATGAAAACGCGGCGCACGTACAGCTTCACGCCGCGCGCGGCGTCGCGGTGCCATAGATCGAACGGCGCACGCGCCGGCACGTACAGCAGGCTCGTGTATTCCTTCTTGCCCTCGACCTTGCCGTGCGACCACGCCAGCGGTTCGCTGAAATCGTGCGTGACGTGCTTGTAGAACTCCTTGTATTCCTCGTCCTTGATCTCGGTGCGCGGGCGTGTCCACAACGCCTGCGCGTGATTGACGACTTCGTAGTCGGCGTCCTTGTCGCTCTTGCGCATCCGCACCGGGAATGCGATGTGGTCCGAATACTTCCGCACGAGCGTGCGGATTCGATAGTCCTCGGCGAACTCGTGCTCGCCTTCTTTCAAGTGCAGCACGATCTTCGTGCCGCGCTCGGGCCGCTCGATCGTCTCGACCGTGAACTCTCCGTCCGCCTGCGATTCCCAACGCACGCCCTCGCTCGCCGGCTGACCCGCGCGCCGCGAGAACACCTCGACGCGATCGGCGACGATGAAGGACGAGTAGAAGCCGACGCCGAATTGCCCGATCAGCTGCGCATCGCGCCGCTGGTCGCCAGTGAGCTGGGACAGGAACTCCGCCGTGCCGGATTTGGCGATCGTGCCGAGATGTTCGATCGCCTCCTGACGCGTCATGCCGATGCCGTTGTCGGTGATCGTGATCGTGTGCGCCTGCGCGTCGGTATCGATCGTGATGGCGAACTCGCCCTGCCCTTCGAGCAGTTCCGGCTTCGCGAGCGCTTCGAAGCGCAGCTTGTCGGCGGCATCCGAAGCATTCGAAATGAGCTCGCGCAAGAAGATCTCCTTGTGGCTGTACAAGGAGTGGATCATCAATTTGAGGAGCTGTTTGACCTCGGCCTGAAATCCAAGTGTCTGCGCACCCGTTGCTGTCATGGCTGTCCTTCCAGTGATTGGCCCGCGAAAAGGGCGGGCATGATAAACGCCGCCCGGGCTTATAGGGGTCAGGAAGGAGAATTCAAGTCGGGCGGCGAGTCCTGCAGCGGCCCGCAAGTTGCCGAAAAAGCGCTGCGGCCGCCGCGGCGGCTGTCGGGCAAAGATGCAGTGAGGTGATTCGGTGCGCCGCTTGCTAGGAGCGAGCGCCCTGCCGTGCCCGCCGCCGGCGAGCCACTTCGAAGAGCGACACCGAGAGTCCGACCGCGGCGATGCCGAAGGTCGCGTGAGGCGCGAGACTGCATGCGAGCGCAGCGCCCAGGAACGCGATGGTCGCGAATAGAAAGCCGAGAATTCGCGGGATCAAGTGACGCAGCGTGCCCACCGCATCGTCGAGCTCATCGACCCAGAGCAACAGAAATTCCATAGGCATGCCTCGCAAACGTGCGACGAAATGTACGCGGCCAAGGTGGCTGGAAGCGTGAGGTGACTCACAGGGTACAGGAGGCCACAAGGTGATCGCGTTCACAAAGTGTCGCTTGCAGGGGAAACCCCGCGTGCTAGGCTCTAGCGAAACTCAGCCGCGACACGACCCGCGGGCATTCAGCGTTCGGCTGATTGCACGGCGGACCGGGACGCAGGACATTCATCGCCGCACCGTCGCGTCACTGACGCCTAGCGCCGACACGATCGCATGCAGAAAATCGTGCTGTTGAATCCAAAGGGTGGCTCGGGCAAGACGACGATTGCCACCAATCTCGCGAGCTACTACGCCGTCGCGGGACTCCGGCCGACGCTCATGGATCTGGACGCCCAGGGCTCGACGACGCGTTGGCTGAGCAAGCGCGCGAAAGGCCAGGCGACCGTGCACGGCATCGCCGGATTCGAGCGCAACTCGCGTGTCACGCGCAGCTTCGCGACGCGCCTGCCGCTCGATAGCGAGCGGCTCATCGTGGATACGCCGGCCGCGCTGGAGCCGCAGCGCCTGCCGGACATCACCCGCAGCGCGACAGCGATCCTCGTGCCCGTACTGCCCTCCGACATCGACATTCACGCCGCGGCGAAGTGCATATCGGACCTGCTGCTGATCGCGAAGATCCGGCGCGAGGATCAGCGCATCGCCGTCATCGCGAACCGCGTGAAAAAGCACACGGTGATCTTCAAGTCGCTGATGAAGTTCCTGGAGACGCTGCGTATCCCGGTCGTCGCGACGTTGCGCGATTCGCAGAACTATATCCGCGCCGCCGAATCGGGCGTCGGCATTTTCGAAGTGAAGCCCTATCTCGTACGGGAGGATCTGGAGCAGTGGCTGCCGCTCATCGGCTGGCTGTCGCAACGCAAGCCTCTCGACATCGAGGCCGGCACGCCCGCAATCACGTCCTCGACGACAGCGAGCGCGATCATGCCGACGGCGACGCCCGTCGGCACTTGATCGATTTACTTCTTCTCCTTGTCCCAGCTGTTCCGCACCTTGTCGGACCAGCTCTTGTAATTCGACCAGCTGTACAACGAGCGCGTGATCGCCGCGTGACGCGGATTCGTGGGCTGCGCGCGCTCGAGCCAGTTGCGCTGCGGATCCCGGGACGGCGCGCCCGCGCGAACGACCGAACCCGCGGGCTCGCCGGTCCACGCGTGATGCGCGCCGGTCGCCAGCATGTCATCGCGGTTGTGCTCGTTCATCATGACGATCGTCCTCGGACTCAAGTTGCGAGCGACGTTAAGTTCGAGCATCGAGAGGCGTCAGGAACTGGGTCACAGCCCCCCGAATGCGTAGCCAGAGTGCGACAGCCATCCCAACATTCACGCCTTGTGTGAACGATGCGCTGCCGAATCGCGCGCGCATGCAGCGCGATTGCGCGGATTTAACCGGCGATTATTGGCGTGTCACCGTGCCGACGAGCGACGCGCGCCGTCGTTCGCGCCGGCATCACTTTTCTTCAGACGTCAGCAGCGCGGCGAACGCCGGCTTCACTTCGTCCAGGATGTCGTGGATCGCGGCCGGCACCAGACTGCTGTAAACGTCGAGCAGCACGATCGCATTCACGATCGCGTCTTGACGGCTCGCTGCGCGCAACCGCTGCGCCATGCCGCGATTCACTGCGTGGACGCCGCGATACACGCTCTCCAGATCCGCGAGCTGGAAATCCGCCGCCGCGCCGCTGCGCGCCTTGAACTGCTGCGCGACGAGATACATCGACGCGACGCGGTAGGCCGTCTCGGATTCGCTCGAGAACGGCAGATGAAAGCGCGCCATCGGCCGGAATACCGCCGTGCGCGGACAGCCGCTCGAGGCCATGATCAACCCCATCAGCGAGGCGAGCGCTTGTTGCGCCGACAGCGTCGCGACGACCGAGCGCTCTTCGCTATCGACGGTGACGCGCACCTGGTCGTAGGAAACGAGATCACTGAAGCCGTCGATGACGCTCGCGAGATGCAGGGCTGCGGGACAGTGCTTCACGTCCTTGCCGAGCGGACAGCCCTGGCACTGATTGAAAGCGAGCTCGGTCCAGGCCGGCGCATTGGCATTCGGCGCCGTCGTGAGCTCCGCGCTGTCGCTGTCCAGCTCCAGATTGAAGACGCGCTCACGGGAATCGGGCGTCGCAATCCTGTAGGTGATGACCATCGTCATGCGACGAGGCGATAGCACGGGCGATACTCGCCGGCGATCTTCATGCGCTTCTGCGCGACGAAAGCCCCCAACAGCTCATCGAGCAGCCGCATCACGGCCTTGTCGCCGTGCAGCTCGTACGGGCCGCGGGCCTCGATCGCTTGAATACCCTGCTCCTTCACGTTGCCGGCCACGATGCCCGAGAACGCACGCCGCAGGTTGGCGGCGAGGAGGTGCGGCGAGAGGTCGCGCTTGAGCTCGAGCTTCGCCATCGCTTCGTGCGTGGGCTCGAATGGACGCTGGAAATCCGCTGGAATCTTCAGCAGCCAATTGTAGTTGTAAGCGTCGCTCTTCGCGCGACGGTACTCGCGCACGCTCTCGATGCCGCGGGCGACCTCACGGGCGGCCTGCGCGGGATCGCCGATGATGATCTTGTAGCGCTGCTGCGCCAGGTTGCCGAGCGTCGCGCCGATGAAGCGGTCGATCTGACCGAAGTATTCGGCCGCGGACGGCGGGCCCGTGAAAACGACGGGCAGTGGCTGCTCGGCGTTCGCCGGATCGAGCAACAAGCCGAGCAGATAGAGGATCTCCTCGGCCGTGCCGGCGCCGCCGGGGAAGACGATGATCGCGTGCGCGGTGCGTACGAACGCCTCGAGGCGCTTTTCGATGTCCGGCATGATCACGAGCTGATTCACGATCGGATTCGGCGGCTCCGCGGCGATGATGCCGGGCTCGGTCATGCCGATGTAGCGGCCGTCGCGAATGCGTTGTTTCGAGTGGCCGATCGTCGCGCCCTTCATCGGGCCCTTCATCGCTCCGGGACCGCAACCGGTGCATACGCTCAACGCGCGCAAGCCGAGCTCGTAGCCGACGCGCTTCGTGTAGTCGTACTCGGCCGAACCGATCGAATGCCCGCCCCAGCAGACGACCAGATCGGGCTTGCCCTTGTAGTCGAGGATCCGCGCGTTGCGCAGGATGTGGTAGACGGCGTTCGTGATGTTCGACGAGTCGGTCAGATCGAAGCGATTGCTGCCGAGGATCGCGTCGTGGATGTACACGATATCGCGCAGCACGGCGAACAAGTGCTCCTTGATGCCGCGGAGCATCTGACCATCGACGAACGCGCTCGATGGCGCATTGCGCACGTCCAGCTTCACTCCCCAGGCCTGACGGCCGAGGCGAATGTCGAAATCCTTGTAGCGATCGAAGATCGCGCGCACGTCATCGGATTCGAGGCCGGACGACAGGACGGCGAGTGCGCAGCGTCGGAACAATTCGTAAACGCCGCCGCGGCCGGCCGTGAGCAGCTGCTCCACTTCGCGCTGCGAAAGATTCTCCAGGCTGCCGAGCGGCGATACCCGCGCGTCCACCAAGCCCTCGGATTCGACCTGCGAGAGCGAGACAGAAGTTCGATTGTCACTCACGGATGGATCTCGATCGGCGTATCCGGCGGCGTCATGAGCCAAATCTCGACCATGTCGGAGTTCGACACGGCGATACATCCCTCCGTCCAGTCGACGGTCGCATAATAATCCTTCGACCGCGTCGGAAGGTTCGGCTGGCCATGGATCATGATCGCACCGCCTGGCCGCTGGCCTTGCTTCCGAGCTCGTGCGACATCGTCCTCGTTCGGATAGGAAATCAGAATCGACAGAAAGTACTCGCTGTTCGGATTACGCCGCACCAGCCGGTATTTGCCTTCGGGAGTGCGCAAATCGCCCTCAAACTGCTTGTGTCCGTCGGGACGCAATCCGAGCGCGATCTTGTAGCTGCGCAGCACCGCGCCATTGCGCATCAGGAACAGCCGGCGCTCTCCCTTGCGAACGATGACGCTGTCCGCGAGCGGCAAGCCCGCCTCCAACCCCATGTCCGGCGTAGGCGTCGCGATCGCCGAAGAAGACAACGGCGTTTCGGCGCGAGCGAAAGTCGCGCACAGCAACATCAACGAGACAGCGAGGACTCGATGCATGGAATAGTAATTAGAAGCTTCTCGAATGGTCCACGGCACGGAGTATAGCCTGCTTATGTTCGCGCGCAGGATGACCAAGGCGATCGGCGCGCACCGGACATCGCGCGCGCAACATGTCCGACGACGGTCACTCGACCGCCTCCAGGCGCACGTCCGTGCATTCCCGCAACCCCGGCCCTGTCTCCGGGACGAGACGATAAGTGCGCCCCTCGTACACGTCGACTTCGATGGAGTGGCGCGACACGCCACCAGTCTCCCGAATACGGCAATCGACGAGCAGCGTGTGTGTGCCCGGCAGCACGTCGACCGCGTTCTGACCGACGCTGAGCGTGATGCCGTCGACTTGCCGCAGCAGCAGGCTCACCGGCGCGCCCGCGCTCAACGCAAGATCGCCTGCGATATGCGCGACTTCGCTGCGCGGACGCCGCGGCCCTTCGTATGTCTGCGCGGTCATGCAGGCGCTCAGCGCCAGCGCGGCGCTTGCGACGGCGACGAGACGAAGACGAAAGTTGCACTGCATCGCGAACCTCAACGCAGGTACTAGGCTGCCGGATCCGGCGCCGCCGGCTCGACCGTCGGGATCACGAGCCTCGTGCCCGGCTTGATCGCGCCAAGATCGACATCGGGGTTGTACTGGCGCAAGAGCCAGATCGGAATGTTATAGCGCTGTTGCGCAAGCACCCATACCGATTCCCCGCGCTTGATGACGTGGGTCTCGTTGCCCTTGATGCGGAACTGCGTGAAGAACGTCTCCTGCAGCCGCTTGTGATATTCCATGCGACGCGCCTCGAACTGATCGGGCGTCACCTTGGAGAAATCGAGCTTCACCTTGCGTCCGATCACGACCGGCGTGGCAGTCGTCATCCGATTGATCTTGCGCAATTGGCTCGCGCGCACTTCCAGCCACTCGGCGTAATGACCCATCGTTTCGGTCGCCTGCACGAGCACGAAAGCCTCGTCGTGAACCGAGAAGTCGCCCGGGTCTGCGGATGCCGCGGCCTGGATGCCCGGCACGAGCGTCGGCCCGATCGCTTCGGCTTCGAGCTCCGAGACGGGCTCGGACGCTTCGGCGACGGCGGCGGGCTCGGCGGGCGGCGCGACGATATTCTCGACCGGCACTTGCGCCTCGGCGGGCGGCGCCGCGCGCGCCGCGGCTGCGAGTGCGAGCACCTGGCCTTCGTAGACGAAGTTGCGATTCCGGATGCTGTTCAGCTCCATCAACGCTTCCTCCGTCATGCCGTGCTTCGTCGCGATCTTCGACAACGTATCGCCGCGGCGCACGACATAGCGATTTTCGCCGACGACGCCCGTCTGCGGTGTCGGCGCGGCGACCGGCTTCGCGACCGGACGCTGCGTCGCCGCGACGATTGCGGCGGGCTGGCCGGGCTTCGTCGGCAGCGTGAGCATCTGGCCCGCGTTGATCCGATAGGGTTTGCTCAACCCGTTCAGCTCCGCAAGCCGCGTCATGCTGACGTTGTAGCGACTCGCGATCGTCGACAGCGTCTCGCCATTGCGTACGCGATGACCGGTCTCGGCGACTTGCGCGTCGTAGACCTCGCCGGCCGACAGCGTCCGCAACGCGGCGGTCGCGTCGACATGCGCCGGCACGCGCAGCTCGAAGCCGCGCGGCACGTGGCGAGCGCCGTTCCAGACCGAGCCGAGCAGGGAAGGATTCAAGCGACGCAGCACGTCCATTTCGAGTTTGAGCGAGCTGGCGATGCGGCTCGCCGGAATGTAGTTCGGCAGCTCGATGACGCTGCTGTTGTCGACGGGATGCAGCTTGATCGGGCCGAAGAACGCCTCGGGGTTCTGGTCGATCTCGAGCGCCGCCAGGAAGGCGACATAGAAATTGCGCGACGCGAACCCGAACGAGCGGCTCTGGTACTTGCGCGCGATGACGGCGATGTCGTCGGTGCCCAGCTGCTCTTTCGCGCGCCGCATGCCGCCCGAGCCATGGTTGTAAGCGGTCAATGCCAGCGGCCACGTGCCGAGCACGATGTAGTTCTGCTCGAGGTAGCGCGCCGCCGCTTTCGTTGCGCGATAAGGATCGAGCCGCTCGTCGACGGTCGCATCGATGCGCAGGAAACGTTGGCCGGTCGAGCGCATGAATTGCCACATGCCCGCCGCGCCGACTTTCGAATAGGCGTACGTATTGAATGATGACTCGACGTGCGGAAGCGCCGCGAGCTCACGCGGCAAGCCCATCTGCTCGAACGTCGTGGCGATGTAGTCCCGATAGGCGCCGGAACGAATCAGCCCCTCGCGAAAGCGATCGGCCTGCCCGAGCTGGAAGCGAATCTCCTCGGACGCCTGCTCGAAACGCGATCGTCGCGTGCCTTTGGGCCAGAGCTCGTAGACGCGCCGCTCTTCCGGCGTGAGCTTGTCGTCGTCGACCGTCGCCAGCCGATCGAGAATGCGCGCGTACTTCTTTTTCAGGTCATCGACATGCTTAGAGCGCTGGCGCGGATTGAGATCCGAGGGGAACCGCACGACTTCATAGACGACATCGAGCCGCTCTGGATCGTGCAGCAAGCCGCCGCCCGTCGTGACTTCGGTGTAGATCCGCCGCCAGAAAGCGATGTCGCGCTCGAGCTCGGTCGGACGCGGAAACGCGGGATGCGGGGCCGAATGGACTGATTGGGCGGCCGTCCCGAGCGTCAGCATCAGAACGAGCAGCGTCGAGCGTATCAATCTATGGAGCATGGTGAGCAAATGAACAGGAGCAGCGAGCGATGCAGTAAGACTATGTAAAGCAGACCGCGGCTCTCAACCTTTTTACATCAATGTTTTGACGTGCGTCGCCAATCCTTACAACGCGCGTCGCGCGCGCCGAAGCCCGCTCGCCAGCGACGACTCGAAGGCACGCGAAAGTGCGGCGTGCGTCACACTTTGCGGCGTCGAAATAGAACTTTTGGCCGCTTATGTCGAGCGCGCACGCTTCCGGTACTCGACTTGCAATGAACGGGCATACGTCGAAGCAAGGATTGGATGGGAGCCCGTTCAAAAAATGTTCAAGATCCACTCGCATTATTTGTTGCTCCTCACGTTGGTCGTCTCGACCGCGCACGCGCCCTCGTTCACGTTCTGGCGCCACGCGGGGAATGCCGCGGATGCGACGGTCGCCGTATCGGAATTCTCCTCGAGCCGAGCCGCCCTCCCGCGCGAATACGCGGAAGACGGCGACCTCAAGCGCTTTCAGCTCGATGAGCTCTACTTGCCGAGCCTGGATGTCTCACTGCCGGAGTTGTTCGACTGGAGCCATCTGGAGCGCGAGTACGTCGCCGACGTCGGCGCGCATTTCGATTCGCTCATTCAGGACTCTGACAGCGCGCGCGGCGCAACGATCCGCGTGGCCTCGTTGATGAACGGCCCGATGTTCGAGACTCTCGGCGCCGCGGGCTTCGGCCGCAGCCGCGTCAACAATGCCGCAGGCCCGTCAAGTCAGCCCGCGGATGCTTCGCAGGCGGGCAAGGGAGACGCGGTCTCATCGAGCCCGGCCGACGAAACCACGCCGAGCGAGCCGGCGAACGGCTCGCCGGAGACGAACGCACCCGGCGGCGGACATCCGCTCACCGATCCGCCGCCGAGCATTCTCGATCCGGTCGGACCGGAGCTCGAGCCCGCGCCGGGGATCGAACCGGTCGCCGTTCCCGCACCGGGCGCACTGGGGTTGGTTGTGTTGGGGCTCGCCGGACTGCGATTGGCAGGCCGGAAAAAGAAACAGAAGCGGCTAGCCGCAAGCTGAGAAGCCTGATCAGGCTTCGACGAGCCCGACCCATTTGAAGCCCTGCACGCAGGGCTTTTCTTTGTTTCGCGCCGTCGCAACGGCCGCGCGCAAGCGCGCGCCTATAGAAGAATTACAGCCACACTGCCCTGCCCTTTTTCGCATGACGTGAAGCGAACGTCATGCTGAGACTTTGGGCGCCGTAGCGCGTTGAGGCTCCATGAGCGCGAACCTCGACCGAGCGTGTGCAGCGGATGATTCTCTCTTGCAGGCGGGCACGACGTGCTGGCGCGCGAGCGCGGCCGCGCGGGCCACCCTGCTCGTGGATGCGGACGAATACTTCAAAGCCCTGCGCGCAGCGCTGCTGCAAGCGCGTCGGCAGATTCTGATCGCGGGCTGGGACTTCGATACACGCACGCGCCTGCCGCGAGGACACAGCGAGCCCGCGCACCGCGACAGCGCGCCGCAGGAGCTGGGCGAATTGCTCGGCTATATCCTGCGCCAGCGTCCCGAGATGGAGATTCACGTCGTCCGTTGGGACTATCACTGGTTCTACAGCGACGATCGCGAAGCGAAGACGCGCGCTCGGCTCACGCGGCTCGGCGTTCACTTTCACGACGACGGCACGCATCCAGTGACCGGCTGCGTCCATCACAAAGTCGTTGTGGTGGACGATGCGCTCGCGTTTTGTGGAGGAATCGACCTCACGCACAAGCGTTGGGACACGTGCGCGCACGAGGTGCACGAGCCACGGCGCACCGATCCTGACGACGGGCCCTACATTCCGGTCCATGACACCCAGTTGTGCGTGAGCGGCCCGGTCGCGCGCGACCTGCACGACTACTTGCTCGCGGGCTGGCCGAGCGCGGAGCGCCCCAAGCCCGTGAGCGACGCGCCGGAACTGTGGCCGCACGGTCTGCGTGTGGAGTTCCGAGACGTTCGCGTCGGTATCGCCCGAACGCTGCCGGCCATGGGCGCGCGACAGGCGAGCCGCGAGATCGAAGCGTTCTATGCACGCGCGATCGCCAGCGCCGAGCACTCGCTGTATCTCGAGAACCAATACTTCACGAGCACGCGCATCGCGCAGGCGCTGGCCGCGCGGTTGCGCGCGCGGCCGCAGCTGCAAGGATTGCTCGTCGGCATGGATCGCCCGAAGACTCATGCCGAGCGCCAGACCATGGGCTACGGACGGAGCGCATTCTGCGATGTCCTGCGGCAGGCCGGCGTGAGCGACCGCGCGCCGCTCGTGGCGGCGTTCGCGGGCGATCTCGGCATCAATCTGCATTCGAAGCTCGCGGTCTTCGACGATCGCTGGCTCGTCGTCGGCTCGGCAAATCTGAATCGCCGCTCGATGGGATTCGATGTCGAATGCAATCTGATCATCGAGGCACGGCACCCGGCAGAGCGCGCGACGATCGAAGCGTTGCGCAACCGCCTGCTCGCGGAGCACACGGGACTGACGATTGACGCGGTCTCCGCAATCCTCGCGACCCACGGACTTGCCCACCTGCCCGATCACGCGCAAGGCTCGCGCCGGCTCGTGCGCGTCGATCCGCGCACGCAACCGCTCGAGCCCAGCCTCGGGCCGATACTCGCGCCGATTTTCGATCCGGAGGAGCCGTGGGCGAGCACGCGGCCAGCCGGCTCCGCGCCGAGGTCGAGCCGCTGGCTCGGGTCCCTGTTGCTGGTCGGGCTGATCACAGCGGCGCTCCTCACGGGCTCCGTCGTCGACGATCGACTCTCGGGACTGTCGGGACTGCAACAGATGTTGAGCTCGATACTCAGCAGCTGACGTTCGCGGCGCAATCCGCCGGCCGCCAACACGCCCTCACGCCGACAGCTCCGTCTCGCGGCACGCGCCTCTTGCGTGCGCGCCCTCGATCGCGATGCGCTCGCTCGGCGTCGTGACGGACCACAACCGCCCCAAAAATTTCTCGCCTTCCGCGCCCTGCGCCAAGGCCGTTGCAGCGATCGCATCGAGCGGCATGCTTGGCGCGAGACCAGCAAACAGCGTGCGCTCCTCCTCGTCCAGATGCGCGAGGTAGGCGCTCAAGTACCTGTTCCAATCCAGATGCAGCTGCAACAGCGCCTCCGTGCAGGTGCTCGCGCGCGAGTCCAACGCGCGGGCATGCGACGCGACCCGATCGAGCTCGACCTCGAGCCGGTGATGATCCCGCAACAATGCTGCCGCGTCGCCGGTGCCCATGGCAGTCAGCAACGGCGCCAGCCGCGTTTCCTCCTGCGCCGCATGCGTGCGCAGCAACACCGCCAGTTCCTCGAACGCCAGCTGGATCGCGCCGACGTCTTGCGTGCCGGCGCGAAACAGCCGCATGGAAAAATCGAACATCTCGCGTCTGATGTGTTTGTGAATGACCGTCAGGGCCGTCGCGGGCATGGCAACCTCCGAACCGCATGGAACGAACGAACGCGGCGAGCTTAAGAGTTCAAGCGCACTTGAAGTCAATGGCCGCGTCTTCTACCGTCGCCGCATGGACACCACGATGACGATCGGTGAAATCGCGGCGCGCAGCGGCGTCGCAACATCGGCGCTGCGCTTCTACGAGGCGCGCGGCCTGATCCACTCCGAACGTACGCCAGCGGGACACCGGCGTTATCCGCGTGCCGTCCTGCGGCGCATCGCATTCATCGTGTTCGCGCAGCGCCTCGGTCTATCGCTGGAAGAGGTCGCCACCGAGCTGCGCAAGCTGCCGCGTCACGCCGTGCCGACACGCGCCGAATGGGCGAAGCTCTCCGCGAGCTGGCAGCGGCACATCGATGCGAAGCTGCTCGAGCTCGAGCGCTTGCGCAACGGCCTCACGGAGTGCATCGGCTGCGGCTGCCTGTCGCTCGACAAGTGCAAGTTGTCGAATCCGTGCGATCGCGCCGCCGCCCGCGGTCCCGGTCCCGCTTCCTGGACCGCGCCGCGCAAGCGCGCCCGCACTGAGTGATCGCCGCTCGCGCGGCGTCGATGCCGCGTCCGACCAGGCATGGTTCTTGATTGTATGTAGTCGAGGGATACGCGTTTCCTGCGACGGCCGGGCTCGAGCACGTGTCAGGTTGTAGAAACTTCCTGACCGAGCAGCGAAGTTTTTTCAAGCGCGATCCCGCTAACAACAATCGGGATCACCAACATGCATCGCCTATCATCGTTCGCGCTGTTCACTTGCGCGGTACTCGCCGGCTGTGAAAAGCCGCCGCTCATTCAGTATCCGGGCGATCCGCCCGCCGCGCCGAGCACGCAGCAAAATGCCGCGCCGGTCGTCGACGCCGGACCGGATCTGACGATCGATTGGCCAGACGCCAGGACGCAGCTGGCGGCGACCGCGACGGACGACGGCCTGCCCTCGCGCTCGCTGCAGTTTTCGTGGCGGGCCGACTCGAGCGAGGTCGAGTTCAATGATGCCGCGCTGCTCACGCCGACCGTAACGTTCGCGACGCCTGGCACGTACACGCTGACGTTCACCGCCACCGACGGAGCCTTGCAGGCAAGCGATCAGGTCAGGGTCAGAGTGAAGTCGACCGTGTATCCGGCGCCGGACCTGTCGGATGCCGATCCGGATCGCGGCTGGATGCGGATCGCGCCGGGAGAGGTCGGTATGCGTCCTGAAGGGCTCGTCGACGCGCAGGCGTATGCGCTGCGAGCCGGCGGCGCCGGGCTCATCTCACGACACGGCTACGTCGTGCACTCGTGGGGCAACATCGATGAGCGCTTCGATGTCAAGTCGACGACGAAGTCCATCGGCTCGATTGCGCTCGGCATCTTCATGGACGAGAACCGCCTCCGCATCGACGATCGCGCGGTGACGCACTTGCCGACGTTCGGTACGCCGCCAGCGTGGAACGATCCCACGCACCTGCAAGCGATCACGCTCCTGCAGCTCGCGACGCACACGGCCGGGTTCGAGAAGACCGGCGGCTACGGCGTGCTGCTCGCCGCACCTGGAACGCAATGGCACTACTCCGACGGCGGCTTGAACTGGCTTGCGGACACGCTGACGACCCTCTACGCGGACGATCTGCAGAATCTGTTCGTCTCGCGCGTATGGCCGGTGCTCGGCATCAACGAGCGCGACGACATCCAATGGCGGCGCTCGACCTCGGGCCTGCGCAGGGATCCGCGACCGAACGGCATCGAGCATCGCGAGTTCGCCGCCGGCATGGTGGCGAACGTCAATACGCTCGCGCGCGTCGGCCTGCTCTTCCTGCGCTACGGCGAGTGGGCGAACGCGCAGCGCGTCGTTTCGCCGTCATTCGTCGAGCTCGTGCGTACGCCACGCCCCGAAGCGGCGACCGCGGCGCTCGCGGAGCCAGCCGAGTTTCCGGACGCGCAGCATCGCTATGGCGTGCTGTGGTGGACGAATGCGACGGGCGCGTTGCCTAACGTGCCGCGCGATGCGTTCTGGGCGTGGGGACTGGGCGATAGTTTGATCGTCGTGATTCCGAGCCTCGATCTCGTCATCGCGCGCGCCGGGCCGCAGCAACCCGCGATCTCGCGAGAACGCACGTTCGGCGAAGCCGATTGGAACGCGGATTACGCCGTGCTGGCGCCGTTCCTGGACCCGATCGTCCAGTCGATCGTGCCGCGGGGCGGCCCAACATGAAGGAATGCCAACGCGCTTGACGCTCGCAGGCGCGCGCACCATGGTGCGCGCGCATGAGCCGCCACATCCATTCGCATCGCGCCGCGTTCCTTGCCGTCGGCGGGTTGCTCCTCGCTTTCGGTTTTCACGGCGCGGCATCGAAGGCGGCGAACACTCCCACGGATCCGATCGCTGCGGCGATCGCGAGCGAGCGCCTGCCAGGCGACCGCGTCGAAGATGCGTGGCGCAAACCGCAAGACGTGCTGCAATTCCTCGAGATCGCGCCTGGGCAGCACGCGCTCGATTTCTACTCCGGGCCCGGCTACTACACCGAGCTGCTGTCGCGCGTCGTCGGTCCGACCGGACGCGTCATCGCTTACAACAACGAACTCTATAATCAGGCGGCCAATCATGAGCTGCTGACGCGGCTCGGCCGCAAGCGGCTGCCGAATACGCAGCGCCTCAACGCGCCGAGCAACTACATTCCGCTCACGCCGGAATCGTTGGACCGCGTGCTGTTCGTGCTCGTGTATCACGATCTGTATTGGCGGCCGCGCGACTCGCCGGAGACGCTCGGCGATCCGGAGCGCGTGCTCGCCCGGCTGCATTCGGCGTTGAGGCCCGGCGGCCTCGTCGTGGTCGTCGATCATGTCGGACCTGCGACGGCGCGTGAGGACGCAGTGGACATCGCGAGCCGCCTGCATCGAATCGATCCGCAGCTCGTCCTCGAGGACTTCGAGCGAGCCGGCTTCGAGTTCGTCGGCGCGAGCGATGTGCTGCGCCATGCGACTGACGACTACTCGCTTTCCGTATTCAATCCAAAGGTCCGTCGCCGCACGGATCAGTTCGTCTTCAAGTTTCGCAAGCCGAATCGGACATAATTCGCGCTCGGGCGTTCGCCCACTTAAGCACTAAGGGCATGCCTTACCAAAGTGAGAACTGGTCCACATTTCGTGCTCACCCGCTTCGGCAGGCTTACGTCCCCCTGGGGAGGGGTTTCACGTCGAAATGTCGAGCGCGCCTGAAGAATTGGTCACACGTCTTGCCTCCAGCCACGGCCAGAACGGCACGAGCATAAGTAAAACGGCCGCACCCAAATCGATCCGCGTCGGCACGCTCGATCCTGGCAGCATGCTGCTGCTGCGGTACGTGGTGAATCCCGCCGTCGTCGTGTCGACGCTCGCCGTTGCGATCGCAGGTTTCGATGCCACGTTCGCGACCGAATACGTGGCCGCCGCGCTCGTCGCGACGTTGCTCACCACTCAGATCATGCGCCCGCCGAATTTCGATCAGTGGATCGCCGAGCCGCGCATCGCTCGCCACGGACTGCTGCGCACGTTGCTCGAATGGACGATCGTGGCCGCGCTCCTGATCGTGATCGCGCTCACGATGGGCGTTCAGGATCTGTTCTCGCGCGAGGTCGTTGGCGCGTGGTTCGTCGCGACGGGCATGAACCTCGCCGGCGCGCATTGGGCGAGCGCGCAGATCGCGCGCTGGATGAGCCGCAAGCGTACGCATGCGCAGCGGCATATCGTCGTCGGCATCAACGACGTCGGCATCGAGCTCGTGCGTCGCATGCAGGCTCGCGCTTGGACGAGCCAGTTCATGGGCTATTTCGATTTTCGCGAGCCGGAGCGCCTGCCGACGGCGGCGCTCGCGCAGTTGAAAGGCCACGCGAAGAACGTGGCGGATTATGTGCGCGAGCATGGCATTCACAGCGTCTACATCGCCGTTCCGATCTCGAATGCCTCGCGCATCCAGCATCTGCTCACGGAATTGCGCGACACGACCGCATCCGTGTATTTCGTGCCCGACCTGTTCTCCTTCGAGCTCTTGCAGCCGCGCTACGTCGAGATCAACGGCATGGCCGCACTGTCCGTGACCGAAACCCCGCTGCAGGGACTGTGCGCGCTGCGCAAGCGGGCCGCCGACGTCGCGCTCGCGATCGGTGCGATCGCGGTTTCATGGCCGCTGCTGCTCGTGATCGCGCTCGCGGTCCGCCTGACCTCGCGCGGGCGTGTCATCTTCAAACAAAAGCGCTATGGCCTGAACGGCGAAGAGATCCTCGTGTTCAAGTTCCGGTCGATGACGGTGTGCGAGGACGGCGCGGACGTCGTCCAGGCAACGCGCGGTGACGCTCGGATCACGCCGATCGGTCGCTTCCTGCGCCGCACGTCCCTCGACGAGCTGCCGCAGATCTTCAACGTACTGCTCGGCCACATGAGCTTCGTCGGACCGCGGCCGCACGCGATCGCCCACAACGAGCAATACCGCAAGCTGATCAGCGGCTACATGCTGCGTCATAAGGTCCGGCCCGGGATCACGGGATGGGCGCAGGTCAACGGCTGTCGCGGCGAGACGGACACGGTCGAGAAGATGGCCGAGCGCGTGCGCTACGATCTCGAGTATCTGCAGCATTGGTCGCTGTGGCTCGACGTGCGCATCTTGATCAGGACTTTCTGGATGGTCGCGAAGCGCGAGAACGCATACTGAGCGCCTGCAGCCATTCAGCCCTAGCACGCGTTAGACTGCGCGCCCCTCGACCCGCGGCTGCTCGCGCACGCACTGAACGAGCGCAATGAAGACCGCTTTTCTCATCACGGCCTACAACAACCCGGCGCATCTGGAGCGTCTGGTGCGGGCGATCGTGACGCCGAAGTCGGCGGCCTTCGTCCATGTGGACGCGAAGTTCGACCTGGCGCCGTTCGAACGATGCCAGCGTGCGGGCGCACACTTCGTCATGCCGCGCGTCGCGGTGTACTGGGGCGAATTCACGATGGTTGCGGCGGTGCTGCGCCTGATGGAGAGCGCGCTCGCCTCGCCGGAGCGTTTCGACTATCTCGTGTTGATGAGCGGCACGGATTATCCGCTCCGTCCCATCGAGGAATTCACGGCGCATCTGGCGGCGAACGCCGGAACGCAGTTCATGAACATCGTCAAGATGCCCGACGATGAGACCAGCAAACCACTGTCGCGGCTGCGGCACTACAAAGTATTGAGCGGCGATCCCCTCGCGATGCCGCTCAAGATCGTGCGGCGAGCGTTGATTCGCGTCGGCCTGCTCCCCGCGCAGCGCAACTTCGAGACGGCGCTGCAAGGACGCCAGCCGTATGCCGGCAGCACCTGGTGGGCGCTGACTCGCGAGGCCTGCGAATACGTGCTCGCTTTCGTCGCGCGCGAGACTGCGTTCGTACGCTTCTACCGCAACACCTGGTTTCCCGACGAAGGCATGATCCATACGATCATCGGCAATTCGCCGTATGCCGCGCGGATGAGTCGCAACTTCACGTACACGGACTGGACGGCACGCGGCGCGCATCCCGAGCCGATCGGACCGGCGCATATCCGCCGCTTCCTTACCGACCCTCGCCTGACATCGGATGATCGCTACGGACCCGGCGAGATATTTTTTGCACGCAAGTTCAGCGATGCCACCGCGCATCTCGTCGCCGAGATCGATGAATTCATCGTCAAGCGCAGGCAACCGTAACATTTACGCTTAGAATCCGGTCGCGACGGAGTTGCCACGAATTCCGCTTGCCGGCCTCATCCGGCTCGCGGCCAGCCGGGCCGACGTGCCCAGCGCCAGCCCCGTCGATCCAGCCAGCGAACATCGACCCCCCTATAGGGTCTGCCTATCGCACAGCTCGAAACTATCGACTGGGCCGTGCAAGGCGGGTTCGGTAAGGTGTCGACGTCCGACGGGTAAACCCCATGGTTTTTTGATTGGCGAACTTTCTGCTTCGCCTCGTTGTTGTGATTGGTGCTACTTCAGGAGAACCGGTTCAATGAGTTTGATCAATACGGCAATCAAGCCTTTCAAGACGACCGCTTTCTACAACGGCAAGTTCGTGCCGGTGTCGGATGCCGACGTCAAGGGCAAATGGTCGATCTTTTTCTTCTATCCAGCGGATTTCACGTTCGTCTGCCCGACCGAGCTCGGCGATCTCGCCGATGTCTATGCGGAGCTGAAGAAGCTCGGCGTCGAGGTGTACAGCGTGTCGACCGATACGCACTTCACCCACAAGGCGTGGCATGACGCCTCCGAGACGATCAAGAAGATCCAATACCCGATGCTGGGCGATCCGACGCACGCGATCAGCCGCAACTTCGGCGTGTTGATCGAGGAAGAAGGCCTCGCGCTGCGCGGCACTTTCGTCGTCAATCCGGAGGGCGTCATCAAGGTCGCCGAGATCCATGACCTCGGCATCGGCCGCGACGCGAAGGAGCTGCTGCGCAAGGTGCAGGCCGCTCAGTACGTCGCCGCGCATCCGGGCGAAGTCTGCCCCGCGAAGTGGACGCCCGGCCAGAAGACGCTCGCACCGTCGCTCGATCTCGTCGGCAAGATCTGATCGATCGCCGCTGTACGAACGGGGCGGCCTCGTGCCGCCCTGTTCTGAACGGGCTCGGCCCATCAAATTCGATAGTGAGTGGTGAACCATGCTCGATGCGACCCTGAAGCAACAATTGCAGACCTATCTCGAACGCGTCACGCAGCCGATCGACATCGTCGCGTCGCTGGACGACAGCGATGCGTCGCGCGAGATGCTCGAATTGCTGCAGGATGTCGCGTCGCTGTCGCCGCTCATCACGCTCGAGCAGCGCACTGATGACGCCGAGCGCAAGCCTTCGTTCGCGCTCAACCGCAAAGGCGAGCGCACGGGCGTGCGTTTCGCGGGCGTGCCGATGGGACATGAATTCACGTCGCTCGTGCTCGCGCTGCTGCAAGTCGGCGGCCATCCGCCGAAGGTCGAGGCCGCGGTCATCGAGCAGATCCGCTCGCTCAAAGGCGAGCTCAACTTCGAGACTTACATTTCGCTGTCGTGCCAGAACTGCCCGGACGTCGTCCAGGCGCTCAACCTGATGGCGGTGCTGAATCCGAACGTGAGCAGCACGATGATCGACGGCGCGCTGTTCCAGCAGGAGATCGAGGCGCGGCAGATCATGGCCGTGCCGACGGTCTACTTGAACGGCGAGGTATTCGGCCAGGGCCGCATGACGATCGACGAGATTCTCGCGAAGCTCGACTCGGGCGCGAGCGCGCGGCAAGCCGAGCAATTGAACGCGAAAGAACCGTACGACGTGCTCGTCGTGGGCGGCGGTCCCGCGGGTGCGGCGGCGGCCGTCTATGCGGCGCGCAAAGGCATTCGCACCGGCATCGCGGCCGAGCGTTTCGGCGGCCAGGTGCTCGACACGCTCGCGATCGAGAACTTCATTTCGGTGAAAGAGACCGAAGGCCCGAAGATGGCGGTCGCGCTCGAGGATCACGTCAGGAGCTACGACGTCGACATCATGAATCTGCAGCGCGCCGAGGCGCTCGTGCCGGCGGCCGCCGATGGGCTGATCACGATCAAGCTCGCGAACGGCGCCGCCTTGCGGAGTCGCTCGGTGATTCTCGCGACCGGCGCGCGCTGGCGCGAATTGAACGTGCCGGGCGAGCGCGAGTATCGCGGCCGCGGCGTGGCGTATTGCCCGCACTGCGACGGCCCGCTGTTCAAGGGCAAGCGTGTCGCCGTCATCGGCGGCGGCAATTCGGGCGTCGAAGCCGCGATCGACCTGGCGGGCATCGTCGCGCATGTGACGCTCATTGAATTCGACGCGCGCCTGCGCGCGGATGAAGTCTTGCAGCGCAAGCTCCGCAGCTTGCCGAACGTAGGCGTGATCGTCTCGGCGCAGACGACCGAGGTGCACGGCGAGGGCGGCAAGGTCAACGGCCTCACTTACAAGGATCGCCAGAGCAACGAGTTGCATCGGCTCGATCTCGAAGGTGTATTCGTGCAGATCGGCCTGTTGCCGAACACCGATTGGCTCAAGGGCACGGTCGCACTGAGCCCGCGCGGCGAGATCGAGGTCGACGCCCGCGGCCAAACGTCCGTACCGGGCGTCTTCGCCGCAGGCGACGCCACGACAACGCCGTACAAGCAGATCGTCATCGCCATGGGCGATGGCGCGAAAGCGGCGCTGAGCGCCTTCGACCACCTGATTCGCAGCTCGGCGCCCGCAAGCAAAGCCGCCTGACCGAGCCGTCATTTCCGCCTGTCGTTGCCATCGAGCGGCCTTGCCGCTCGATGACCTCTCCCGTTCCCGAGTGGTTTACATTTCGCTACAGCGGAACGTACAGTTTCGGTTAAGTTGCACGGCCTAATATCCGACGACCCCCGCAGCGAGCCGCAGCCAGAACAATGCGGGCTCCGCACTGGCCGGCGTTCACGACTCGATACGAGGAGAGCGGTTTGCAAAGCGAATTCCCAGGCGTGCGTCGCGTGGTCGGCGCGCTCGCGTTGCTATTTTTGAGCGCATGTTCGGGTGGCGGCGATGGTGATTCCGGGCGTCACATTGGCCTGTCCACGACGGCGCTGACGTTCAGCGCGAACGCACCCAGCGCGGCGACCCCCGCATCCCAGATCGTCACGGCGACTTTCGGCGCCGGCGTCACGAACGTCACGGCATTGCATACCGGCGCCGCCATCGAGCGCGTCGATGTCGCCCTGAACGGCACGAGCGCCCAGCTCACGGTCGTCCCCGCCGCGCCGTCCACCTTGGGCGCGGGCGCATTCAGAGGCACGATCGCGGTCACCGGTTATTTCTGCGGCGATCCGACCTGCAGCCGCCTCGAGGCGGGCCAGACGCAGACCGTGCACACGAACTACCAGGTCTCGCCCGTCGTGAACGACGTCGCACCGAAGGGCGCGATCGCTGGCACGTCCGCGAACGTCGTGATCCGCGGCATCGGTTTCCGGGCGTTCAACATTCGCAGCTTGAACTTCGGCTCGACGCCGGCGACGGCGCTCACGGTGACGAGCGACAACGAGCTCACCGCGACCTACCCCGCGCTCGCCGCCGGCAGCTATCCGGTCACGCTCGACATTCCGACGCACGTCGGCGAGATCACGACCACCGCGACGCTCGTCGTCGTCGACCCGATCACCCAAACGGCGCAAGCGCTCGCCTGGCCAGGCACCGTCGGCACGGTGCATTCGCTCGAATACGACGTGACGCGCGCCGCCCTGCTCGCGGCGACCGACACCGACGGTGGACAGCTCGTGCGTTATGCATACACCGGCAACGCGTGGCAGACGCCGACGACGGCCGTCGTGCCGAATTTGCGTGACGCGGCGTTGTCGATCGACACGACGCAGTGGATCGCGGTGGCGACGGCGGGCATCACCCCGGTCGATCCGGTCACGCTCGCGCTCGGGACGACGGTTCCGCCGCCGGACATCGAGGCGGACAACTTTCTCAAATCGATCGCGATGCTCAACACGAACGTCGCGGTCGTGACGACCGGCATCGCCGAGAGCGCGGCAACGACGTTGTACGCGTACACCGTGCGCACGAACGAGCTGGTGCAGCTCGCAGGGGCACTCAACAACGGGACCGCGCGCGGGGCCGCGAATGGATCGCTCATCGCCTTGATCCAAGGCGACCCGTCACTCACGTCCGCACCGCCGTTCTTCGTTGCGAGCGCCTCGGGCTCGATCAGCGCGACGGCCGTGACCTTGAACCAGAATGCGACGCCGCCGGCGCTCGATCGTGATGGCACTCGCATCGTCCTGAATGGCACGCACGTCTACGACGGCGGCTCCGCCCTGCTCGGCCTGCTGCCCGAGGCGACCTCAGCGGCGACCGTGAGCCCGAGCGGCAACCGCGTGTACACGTATGAGGCCGCCGACAACAGTGTGCGCGTCTTCGATATCAGCGAGACGAATAGCGGCGAAGCCTACGCGCCGCTCGGCAGCCCCGTGGCGCTCGCCGCGTCGCCCGGCGCCGGCCCCAAGATGACGATCAGCGCGGACGGCAACACGCTGTTCATCGCAGGCGCTGCGCAGATCGTGGTTCAACCGACACCCGCGCTCTAACGGAAACACTCAGATGACGAGAAAAACGGGTTTCGAGAACGTTGCGCCCACGGCGATCGGCGCGCTCGCGCTCCTCACGTGGGGCAGCGCCGCGCTCGCGCAGGAACGCGCGGTCGAGCGCATGCATTTCGAGCTGGGCGTCGAGAGCACTGAAAGCGATACCTCGGACAGCACCTCGAGCGGGGCCATCGGCGCCGACCTCACGGCGACGCTGCCGATCGGACGCTATCTCGGCGCGAGCGTCGGCGGCAGCTACACGCGCTCGCGCGTCCGAACGCGCGACATGCTCAAGGACGAGACCGGCGAGCTGCCCGGCGACCGCCCGACGTGCAGCTTCGATTCCGTCACCGGCGAAGCCGCGTTGTTCTTCCGAATCCCGTCGCTCGGCCGCGTGTCCGCCGCGTACGGTACCGGCGATCTGTCCGCGAGCTGCGATGGTGTCGTGCTGTTTCCGGTCTCCGGCAGCGACTCCTTGAGCACCGACGGCTATCGCTTCGACGCCGAGATCTACCTCGGCGCTTTCACGCTCGGCGCGGAGCACGTCAAGACGAAGCTCGAGGACGGCCCGGACGTCGAGGCGACGACGCTCGCCGCACGCTGGTATCCGCTCGAGAGCCTCAAGGTCGAGCTCTACGGCAACGACCTCTACGACGAAGACACCTACGGCTTCGAGCTGGAGCATCAGCCCCAGATGTTCGGTGATGGCCTGGGGGTGCGTTTCGGCTTCTCGACGACCGATGCATCGCCGCGCACCCGCGCGTGGCACCTCGGCCTGTCGTATTACTTCGGCCGCAAAGTGTCGCTGCAGAGCCGGGACCGGCAGTACCGCTAAGGTGGCGCCGATCGCGAACATGACCACCCCTCGCGATCGCCCCTTCTCACGCAGCGTTTGCGTCGCCCTCGTTCTGATCGCATTCGGCTTGCAAGCCGATGCCGCGGAGCCGGCCGACGGCGTTCGTGTCGCGCTCGAAACGACGGCGGGCGCGATCGAAGTCGAAGTGTTCCCGGAGCGCGCGCCGCTCAGCGCCTGTGATTTCCTCGCGTATGTCGACGGCGGACTGTACGAGCGCGCTGCGTTCTACCGCGTCGTGCGCACGGACAACGATCGCGGCACGCCGCGGATCGAAGTCGTGCAAGGCGGCTTGCAGGATGAAGCGAAGGCGCGCCCGCCGATCGCGCACGAGACGACGCAGATGACCGGACTCACGCATGTCGACGGGGCGCTGTCCCTGGCGCGAGGCCCGGTCGGCACCGGCAGCGCGGCGGCCTTTTTCATCGTCATCGGATCGCAGCCCGCGCTCGACTTTGGCGGCGCGCGCAACGCCGACAAACAGGGCTTCGCCGTCTTCGGCCGCGTCGTGCGCGGCATGGACGTCGTGCGCCGCATCCATCGCATGCGATCCGATGCGCCGACCGGCGATGCCTATACGACAGGACAGCTCCTGAACGAGCCCGTCGCGATCACGAAGGCAACGCGCCTGGGAGCACCGTCCTCCCGCTGTCGCTCCTGACCGCGTTCTCGCGTTCCGGCGCGCGCCGCTTCTCGCGCTTGACCGGCTTCACATCTTCGGCGGCGGCGGCGGACGCAGTTCACGACTTGCCCACCTCTATCCAATTTTGGGCATGAGTCCCTGCACGGTGCACTTCCACACTCCCGGGTCAGCTCGCGCCGCATCGAAGCGCGAGCATGCAATTCGATTCGGGAGTGAAGCATGAAGTGTCTTTTGCGTGCGCGCGCAGCGTGGCTGGTGATGGCTGTTGCGAGCGCCCTTGCCGGGTGCGGCGGTGGCGGCAGTGGTGAGGAAGCGAGCAGCTCGGGGGGCGGCGGCAGTGGCAATGGCACTCCGACCGGCATCAACACCCGGCCCACGGCGACGATCGCCCTCGACGCCGCGGCCGGCACCGTGCCGATCGGCGGTGAGCTTGCGATCAACGCCACAGCCCGCGATGTCAGCGGCCAGGCGATCGAGGGCGCGAGCTTCTCGTGGCAGTCGTCCAACGCCGCGATCGCGACGGTCGGCAATGGCGTCGTCACCGCTGTGGCGCTCGGCACCGCGACGATCTCGATCCAAAGCGGCGCGGCGACCGCGAGCTACGCCGTCACGGTGATTCCGGAGCTGCCGGGCATGGTGAAGGCCGGCAGCGGCCATGCGTGCGGCATCACGAAGCTCGGCAGCGCCTACTGCTGGGGCAACAACGAGCACCGCCAGCTGGGCGCGAGCTCCACCGCGGACAAGAGCAGCGTGCCCCTGCGCGTCGTCGGCGACCTGCCGTTCATGGACATCGCACCGGGCTCGTCGCACACCTGCGCGCTCACGGTCGCCGGCAAGGCGTACTGCTGGGGACTGAATGCCGCGAGCGATTTGCTCGGCGACGGCGACGCGGCGACGGATCTGTTCGTGGCCGCGCCGTTCCCCGTGGCCACGACGCAGACGTTCAAGTCGATCGACGCGAGCGACTCGCAGACGTGCGCGCTGACCGCCGACGGCGATGCGTACTGCTGGCCGCGAACACTGCAGTCCGGCGTGAAGGTGACGACGCCCTCGCTGATCGGCGGCGGCTTAAAGTTCGCGTCGATCAGCGTGGGCAGCGCTCACGTCTGCGCGTTGACGGCGGCCGGCAAGGCTTACTGCTGGGGATGGAATGGCCATCAGCAGCTCGGCTATGCGTCATTCCAGAACGCGATCGACGATCCCGTGCCCGTCGCTGGCGGCCACACGTTCGCCGAGATCACGGCGGGCACGACGCATTCGTGCGCGCGCACCACCGCCGGCCGGGTCTACTGCTGGGGCGACGACCAAGAAGGCAAGCTCGGCGATGGCGACGCCTATGCGCCCGGTCATACGCCTCGACCCATCGCCGGCAGCCACGACATCGTGTCCGTCAGCGCGAGCGGCAGCTTCACGTCCGCGATCACCGCCAGCGGCGCGGTGATCTGGTGGGGCGCGTACAGCCCGGGCTGCAGCCTCGACGGCATCATGAACGGCCAGAGCTGCCCGAACGAAGACCAGGCGAATTCGCCGAAGGGGCTCGGCAGCTATGGCTTCACGAGCGTTTCCGCGGGCGGCCTGTTCAATGTCGGGTTGACGCAGGACGGCCGGACCGGCTCCTGGTGGTACAACAGCCATGGTCAGCTCGGCGACGGCTCGACGACCACGTTTCGCACGACCCCGTCCCTGGGGCAACGCGATTTCCAGATCGTGGCCGAATCGACGTCGGTCACCGTCACGCCGGGGCAGAGCCTCACGATCCCGGTCACCGTGAACCGCACCGGCGGCTTCACGACATCGGGCGTCGGGCTGGCCGAGCCGATCGATCTGACGCTGCAAAGCGCGACGGGATACTCCGGCTCGTTCCGCCCTGCCCGCATTGGACCCGAGCAGAGCCGCACGACGCTGACACTGAGTCCGGCCTCGAGCCTGCAGCCCGGCAGCACGACGCTCACGATGCGGGGCCAGGCGACGGGCGGTGCCGTGAAGACGGCCGCGATCACCGCGACCGTGCCCGGCGCGACGGGCGGCGGCGCCGGGGGCACGCTCGATCTCGTCTGCACGAGCGAAAGCACGTCGTTGCCGTCGGGCTACCACTGCATGCGCAATTCGGCCGGACAACTCGTGCCCGGCCGCTACTCGTACACCGCGATGCATGGCACGTGGGTCGACGAAGTGGGTGGGCTGTGCATCAACTGGGGCGCGAACGGGCTCGCGACCGGCCGCTACAAGCCGGCGCAACTCGGCGGCGGCTCGGTCACGACGACGCCGAGCGGCAAGTGGGGCGTGATCGTGCGGCGCTCGGGCGCACCCGAGGGCACGAGCACGCAGTGGTATGTGTTTACCGCGCCGCTCGATCCTCAAACCGTGCTGCTGGGGTACGACTCGACGACGAACCGGATCCTGCATCCCGGTTTCGAAAAACGCAGCTCGTGTCCATGGTGAGGAGCACGCTTTGCGACAACGACGTTCGCACGTGCGTCTCTCTGTGAAAAAGTGAGACGCACGTCGCGATGGTGGCCAATACGGTCTTCTACATTATGTAGCGCCCTCTTTGCTTTCCGAGCCGCCACCATGAGAACGCTCGTCGACCTGCTGAACGATGCCTCGGGCTACGTGCGGATTTATGCGGATCAAGCTGGTTTCGGCTACGAGCGCGCCACGTACACGGCGCGCTCCATCGGCGATCTGTTCGATCACATGAACGGTTATGCAAGCATCGCAAGCGCGCGCGATGCCGCGCGCTTGCAGCTGCAGGCCGTACCGCGCGCGAACCGACGCCGCAAGAAGTGATCGGGCCGCTCACGACCTTCACTCGACACAAAGGTTCGTCACGCGGGTGCTCGCGTATCGTTTGCCAAACTGCGACCTGCACACCGCCATCACGTTGCGCTCCATGCGAGCATCGCGCCCTGGAGTTCACGTAACACTGACGGACCAATGAGCTCAGCCAACCCGCCGCCCTTCGCCGACGACGAATTCGAGTTCGAGCTCACGGAAGATGTCGACCTCGGGCCAGCCGAGCAACGTCAGGGCATGCGTCAAGAAACGTCTGCGTCGCTGCTGGGCACGGTCGCGTATCGAGACAAGACGCTTGCGGTGCGTATCAGCGATCTCTCGCCGACAGGCGCTGGGATCAGCGCGGAAACGCGGCTGCCGTTGAACGAAGAATGCATGCTCACGCTGCACATGTCGGTGTGCGGTTCAGACTACGCGCTCGAGATGAAATGCCGCGTGCGCTATTGCGAAGCCGAGAACAACAGGACGTATCAGTCCGGGCTGCAATTCATCGACATGACGCAAGGCACGCGCGACACGCTCATGCTGCTGATTCGCTAAGCAACGCTTACGAAGGCGCGCTCGGCGGCGGAACCGCGGCAATCCAGTAGACCGTGTGGTCGACGGGGCGAGGTCGCTGCGGCTATTAAGCGCGTGAGTCTCGTCGGTGAGGCGCCCTCATGGCATCGCCAGAGCCATAGGCCCGCGCATCGGACCGCGACCTTTCGGCGCCCGCCTCGGAGTAGGATCGCGGTGTCCAATCACCGGAGCCGCGCATGACGACGATCGTGGGAATTTCGGGCAGCTTGCGGCGTGGCTCGTTCAACGCGTCGGTGCTGCGCGCCGCGGCCATGCTGGCGCCCGAAGACTGCGAGGTCCGCATCGAAGCCATCGCGGACATCCCGCTGTACAACGGCGATGACGAAGTCGCGAACGGCATTCCGCCTGCGGTCGCGAGACTGAAGGACGCCATCGCCGCCGCCGATGGTCTACTCATCGTCACACCCGAGTACAACAACAGCATCCCCGGCGTGACGAAGAACGTGATCGACTGGTTGTCGCGCCCGCCCGCCGATGTTCCGCGCGTGTTTCGCGACAAGCCGGTCGCGCTCGCTGGCGCCTCCCCCAGCAACTTCGGCACCGTCTTGTCCCAGAATGCATGGCTCCCGGTGTTACGCACGCTCGGCGCCGACCTATGGTCCGGCCGCTTGCTGGTGCCGCGAGCAGGCGCCTTGATCGATGAAAACGGCGTCATCATCGACGCGGAGCTGCGCGACAGAATTCAAAAATTCATCGCTGGCTTCGCGGCCCACGTGCGAGCGAAATACCCGCCGCGACGTTGATTCGCGCTCGGGGGTGCCGTTGCTCCCGACGCGATCCAGCCGAGCCCGAAGCCACATTGCTGCGGAGCCGCGATCCGCTGGCGCTACGCCGCGCCACCCCGCTCTTCGGACCACCTGCAGTTTTCGTGACCCTCAGCACTGTCGTAGTCGCCCCGGCTTGAGAGATACTTACCGTAATATCAATTCGGCTTTTTCCTTCTAGCAATGTTCGACAGGCGCTTGCTTGCGCAAGGAGCCCGGGGAGCTGTTCTCATGCCGGTGCCGCCCGCGACAACGAGTTCGCTCGAGACAGGTTGAGCTCGTGAGCCATCACCCTCCCCAGTCGTCGGGCCGGCTCGTGTGCGTTGGCGTCGGGATGACGCTCGGCTCACACCTCACGCCCCTGAGCCGCAGCCACATCGAACGCGCGGACGTCGTCTTCACCGCGCTGTCGGATGGCGTCATCGAGCTGTGGCTCGCCAAGATGCACCCGGACGTACGCAGTCTTCAGCCGCTGTACCGAGAGGGACAGTCGCGCGCCACGACTTATCGGCAAATGGTCGACGTGATGCTCGCGGAGGTACGGGCCGGCAAGCGGGTCTGCGGCGCGTTCTATGGCCATCCCGGCGTCTTCGCCTGGCCCGCGCACAAAGCGATCGAGATCGCACGGCGGGAAGGCTTCGAAGCCCACATGGAACCTGGCGTCTCGGCCGAAGACTGCCTGTATGCGGATCTGGGCATCGATCCGGGCCGCTACGGCTGCCAGCACTACGAAGCCAGTCAATTCATGCTCTACCGCCGACGCGTCGATCCATCGGCGTATCTCGTGCTGTGGCAGGTCGGCATCGCGGGCGACCAGTCGCTGACACGCTTTTCCACGGGGGCGGAATATCGAGCCGTGCTGCTCGACGTGCTCGGGCGCCATTACCCGCCGGAACACGAAGTCATCGTCTACGAAGCCGCGACGCTACCCACCCGAACGCCGCACATCGTTCGCCTTCCGTTGCGTGCACTGCCGACCTGCGCACTGACGATGCATGCGACGCTGGTTGTTCCTCCGACGAAACCGCTGGAGCCCGACCTCGCGATTCGCGAGCGGCTTGCCGCGCTAGACTCAATCACCAAGGAGACCGCATGAAAAATCACGACGAATACGCGCGGACCATCGAAAGCGAGCGACTCAGCATGCGCTCGCTTTCCAAGGACGACGAGGCGTTCTACTGCAGCCTCTATACCGATGCGCAAGTGATGCGCTTTGTTGGTGCACCGCTGTCGCGCGACGCCGCGTCGGAAGGCTTTCGGGCGTCGCTCGAACGCATGAGCCAGCCACCGTTCGAGCGGCGCGTCGTCGTCCTGCTCGATCGCACCACGCAGCAGCCGATCGGCATCAGCAGCGTGCGAATGCTGAAGCACGGCCGCGCGGAAGTCGGCACGTTGCTCAAGCCAGGCATGCACGACAAGGGCTTCGCGCTGGAATGCTCGACGGCACTGATCTCGCAAGCCTTCACGCGCCCGGCGATCCAGGAGCTCGTCGCGTATTCCGTCGCCGGCAACACCGCGGTGGAACGACTGCTCCAAGAACTCGGTTTCTCGCGCGGCGCATTGCGCCCCGCGGACAAGGGGCAGCCCGAGCGCACGGCCTGGTCCATCACTCGCGACGCCTGGGCTCGGCGTGAAGCCAGCATCGCAGCGAAATAAGACGAAGGAGAACCCATGTCGAATGTCATCGATTTCCTGGAACGGCTCGGCAAAGACGCGCAGCTGCGCCATGCCTCCGACGGCGCGCTCGAGCAGGCGCTCATCAACGC
Source organism: Pseudomonadota bacterium (assembly GCA_023428645.1). Classification (GTDB taxonomy): domain Bacteria; phylum Pseudomonadota; class Gammaproteobacteria; order Steroidobacterales; family Steroidobacteraceae; genus Steroidobacter. Next base: position 14,487 of record JAEYXD010000232.1, on the reverse strand, counting down.
CGAGATCGACCCCGCGGTGCGCGAAGCGATTCTCATGCGCGACCAACGCCGGCTGGAGCATCTGCTGGGCGCGACGACGAATGTGTGCTGCGTGATTTACGCGCCGATGCATGAAGACGGCGACGAAGCGGACGACAAGCGGCAGGACGACGGCGATCGCGGCCATGAGACAGAGCAAGCGGTACGGCTGAGCGCCGGCTGAGCTGACTTGGACCTGGATCGAGACGATGCCGAGCTCAGCGACCCGCGTACATTGGCCACGAGCGCTCGGCTTCGTCCTGGTGCTGCTGTTCGGCTGTGAGTGCTTCGCGCAGTCCAGCGACGAGATCACCACGCTCTTGGAACGAGCGGATCGCATCAAGACATCGAGCCGCGCCGAGTTCACTGACATTCTGCAGTCGCTCGAACAACGAGCGCAGGGTCTGACACCGACACAGCTAGCGCACGTGCGCTACTTGCGCGGATGGGAAGAGGCCTATGTCGGACAATACGAAAGCGCGATCGCGACACTGAAGCCGCTCATCGAAACGACCCTGGACGCGACGCTGCGCTTTCGCGCACGCGCCGCGATGGCGAACGTGCTCTCGGTCGCGCGACGTTACGAGGAAGCGTTCTCGGAACTGAGCGCGCTGCTCGACGAGCTCGATCTGGTGTCCGACAAGGCGGCACGCGATCAGGGTTTGGCGGTCGCCGCGCTGCTCTACGGCGAGGTCGGCCAGCATGCGCTCACGTTGACCTACGCCGATCGGATCATCCAGGAGAACTGGAACGGCCGCGGCACCTGCCGCGGTGGCCAGATCAAGGTGCGCGCGCTGTACGACAGTACGCCGGCCGATGCCCGCCCGGCCTCGTACGAAGAGGAGATCCGCAAGGGCATCGAGGCGTGCGTCGCAGCCGGTGAGCTGATGTTCGCGAATGTGATTCGCAGCCACGAAGTGCGACGGCTCATGGACCGCAACGAACTGATGCAGGCGCTCGAGCTGTTGACGCGGCACTATGACGAAGTACAGGCGACGCGGTATCCGCGCCTCATCTCGCAGTGGGACATCCTGCTGGCGCAGCTCTACTGGCGCATGAACGACGCCGTCCGCGCGCATCAACTGGCGCTGCGCTCGGTTGAAGGCTCAGTCAAGGACGCTTACACCGAGCCGCTGATCGCGGCCTACTACCTCCTGTACACGATCGACAAGCAACGCGGCGACGCACATGCGGCGCTCGAGTTCCACGAAAAATACACGGCCGCGGACAAGGGCTACCTCGACGACATCACGGCGCGACAGCTCGCGTACGAGCGCGTGAAGTACGAAGTCGCGGCGAACAAGCTGCAGATCGAGTCCTTGAAGCTGCAGGGCGAGCTCGATGCCAAGGCGATCGAGAACGTCCGGCTGTATGTCGCGCTGCTGATCGTCAGCCTGGGCTTCATCGTGTTCTGGGCCTACCGGACGAAGCGCTCGCAGCTGCATTTCATGAATCTGTCCCGCCGCGACGGCCTCACGGGCATCTTCAATCGACCGCACTTCATGGAGCTGGCGGCCGGCACGCTCGAGAATGCCGGCAAGCTGAAGCAGGACGTGTCGCTGATGCTATGCGACCTCGACAACTTCAAGCAGATCAACGACCGCTACGGCCACGCCGAAGGCGACGCCGTGCTCCGCCACATGGTCGACGCCTGCCAGAAGCATCTGCGCGCCGCCGATATTTTCGGCCGCGTCGGCGGCGAGGAATTCTGCATCCTGCTGCCCGGCTGCGGTGTGGACGACGCGCGCGAGCGGGCCGAAGAATTGCGCAAGTCGATCGCGCTCATCAGCGAGAAGAGCCGCGCCGTCATTTCCGCGAGCTTCGGTGTCACCGCGACGACGCTATCGTCGTACGAGCTGCATCAACTGCTCGCGCACGCCGACAGCGCGCTGTACCAGGCGAAGCGCACCGGCCGCAACTGCGTCGTCGTGTACGACAAGGACAGCATCGTCACGACATTGCGCCCGAGCTCGCTGTCCTCGGCGCGGTAAGCGGCAATTGCCTCAGGAGCGATGCCCGCCCCCTTCAACGCGCGGGCGGCGGAAAGAACACGTCAAGCGTCGGAAAGGCAGGCCGAGCGCGGATGCAATCCCAGAGAAAGATCGCGAAACCGAGATCGCCCGTCCATAGCGAGTAGCGCCACTGACCGTAGCGGCGCTGTTCGGTCTGCGTTTGATCGATGCCATGCATCGCGAAGGCGCGAGCGCGGCCGAGCCATGTCGCATCTCCGGTCCGCTCGTAGAGCGCGAGCAACGCATACCCGTTGCCGCCCGTGCCGTGGCACAGGTTCGATCCTTTCCGCAGCGGTCCCGCCGCCCAGATCGCCTCGCCGGCCTCGAGCAACACGTCATCGAGCGCGGCGCCAGGGAAACGTGCGAGGCAGGTCACGACACCCGGCGCGCCGTGGCAGAACTGCAGGAGCCACTTCAATGGCGGCCGATCGCCCAGCGCCGGCCGCCAGTTCGCTGCGCCGTGCGCGCGGGTCGCGGTGCGCAGGACGGTCGTTGCGATCGTGTCCTTCCACCTCCGCCATTGGTCTTCGCCAAGCAGTTCGCGACCGCGGATCAATGCAAGCGCGGCACCCGCGAAACCGTGCACGGCGCCGAGATACGAACTGCGACGACCATGGAGCGTTTGCACCCAGTAGCGGCAACCCGTTTCGTCGCACTCCTCGAGCTGTGACCACAGGCGCGCGGCCGTCTGCCGAAACAGAGCAGCCCATTGCTCGTCCCCTGTGCGCTCGTGGAGGAACGATGCCGCGAGCAGCGTCCCAGGTGCTCCAGACATGAGCTCGCGCGCGGGGTGATCGACATTACCCTCGATGAGCGCGACGAGTCGGGCGGCATTCGCGCGCGACGGCGCAACGTCCCCGAGCATCATGCGAATCGGTGTCTCACCCAGTAGATACGACGCCGCATCCGCATCGCCCGCTGCCTGCGTCCGCTCGAGGAGGCCGCGAAGCTCGCGCGTCAGGCGTCGATTCGCCGCGACCGCACCGGTCGCATCGAGATAGCGCAGCGCCCAAAGCACGCCCGCCGCGCCGTGATACATCGCCAACGGCGGCTGCGTGACGTCGTCACCAGGTTCGATGTCCTGTGGATGCCACGGCCATTTGCTGTCGAGACCGCAGCGCTGCCCGCTGTCGCGGGCGATCGTTTCGATCAGCGCGCGTGCTGCGGCTTCGTCCCAGGGAATGTCGAGTCGTGGTTCGTGACGTTCGGACTGATACAGCAAGCTGCTTCCCAGGCGCTGACGTCGCCGGCGAATCGCGCGCGAATGCCGGCTCGCTTGCGCTGGCGACGAGCGTGCCGATTCACATGAGCGCCGTTCTCACGGCCGATGAATGAGCGGATCGCGGACGACCCGGATTCATCGTACACGCGTCGCCGGCTCACTGATCATGATTTTTTGATCACGGTTTTTTGCCCGCGGCGTCTCGGTCGCGAGCCTCGCGCACTCGCTCGCGCTCCGTCGCGGGAAGATCGGAAACCAGCGTCGAGGGTGGATCGCTGGCCGGAAACGATTCCTCCAACGCCTGATCCAGCAGCGCATCCTCATGCTTCTTTCGCGCCGCGAGTCCCTTCTCCTCATCCGGCTTCGCGTGCTCGTGCGTCGTCATAGTCTCACCCCGCATGGAATCATCACCACCCCGGAGCGTAGGAGTCGCGGCGCGATTCGCCATCGCCACTTCCCACAGTCAGGGCTGTACCTTCAGCCTGTGCGTGGATTTGATTTCTTCCATGACGAAGTACGTATGCGTCTGCTGGACGCCGCATTCGGCGGTCATGCACTGACCTAGGAAGTTCCTGAAGGCCTTCATGTCGCGAACTCTGACCTTGACCAGGTAGTCGAAGCCGCCGCCGACCATCTGGCATTCGGCGACCTCATCGAAGCGGTGCATCGCTTGCGCGAAGCGGTCGAACACATCCGGCGTCGTTCGATCGAGATTCACCGTCACGAACGCCAGCAAGGAGAGCCCCAACCGATCTGGGTCGAGCTGCGCGAAATAGCCGCGAATGAATCCGGCCGCCTCCAGGCGGCGCACGCGCGCCAGGCACGGGGTGACTGACAGGTTCACCTGGCGTGCGATATCCGTGACCGCGACCCGGCCGTCCTCCTGCAGGATCTTGAGAATGCGGCGATCGATGCGATCCAGGTCATCGATGCCCACAAGATCTTCTGTCGCGCGGCCAGGATCACGCGAGTGCCCGGAAACTTTTGCTGCCATACGACTGAACAACGCCAAAGTTTGCTACGCGACGTTGGCCATCATAGGCCCACGTTCCACTGACGACTGGCGCCCCGCCGTTGCGATGTCTACTCCATTTTTCCAAGAGCCGAGCGCCGTCGTCGCTTCGAACGGACACTTGCCGCGTGAGGAATCTTCCGAGCAGGCAATTCGCAGGGCACTCCTGGCACAAGCGCGACGGCTGCGAATAGATTCCCATGCGATGTCCGAAGCACGAGATTGGACCTTGGCCGCTCGCGCCGAAGTCCGAGTCTCTGTGTGCGAAGCAATGCTGAACGCCTTTGGACTCGCAACATCCGAAGGTAAGTCATTCATGAGACTGGCCGAGGCGCTGCTTCGAACCCCGGATCGCACGACAGCGTGGGCGCTCCTGTGCGAGAACTTGCGCGATGCGCAATGGCAGCCCCCGATAACCGCGCATCGCAGCGCGCGACTCGCGGGCGCTCTGCTCAGGGGATTGGCACTGCTGGCGCGCGAACGCGAGCGCCAACTCGCTCCGTTCGCGGCACCGTTCGTATGGGCCGCTCGGATCGGCGTCGCGACCGCGGCAGGGCAGTTCATCGTGGCGGATTCGGTGCGCTCCGCCTTGGCCCGCATGCAGCGCGATTCCGATCTGCGTCTCTGCTCCATCGATTGTCTGGGCGAGAGCGCGCGGACGGACGTACAGGCGCGGGCTTATCTGCAGGCCTACGCGAGCGCGATCGACGAACTCGCGCGCCAGCCATCGGCCTTCATCCATTCGCGACACGGCATTTCGATCAAACTGTCCGCGCTCGAGCCGCGCTTCGGTCCGAGGTTTCGCGGCACGTACACGCAGCGCTTGATCCCACGCGTGATCCAATTGGCGCGCCATGCGGCGACCGCCGATATCGGCTTGACGATCGATGCCGAGGAACAGGATCGCCTCGAATCGACCTTGGACATCATGGCCGCGCTCATCGACGATCCACAGACGCGCGGCTGGGAGGGGCTCGGCCTGGCGGTGCAGGCCTACGGGGTACGCGCGCTGCATGTCCTGCATTGGATTGCATCGCGGGCTCGGCATCGTGATCGCCGCATGACCGTGCGGCTCGTCAAGGGAGCTTATTGGGACAGCGAGATCAAACGCGCCCAGGAACGCGGCCTCGCTGCGTTTCCCGTCTTCACCGACAAGCGAACGACGGACGTGAGCTATCTGGTCGCGGCTCAGCGCCTGTTCGAGCACTCGGGGCTGATCTACCCGCAGTTCGCGACGCACAACGCCGTCACGATCGCGGCGGTCCGCTCGCTGGCGCCGCGCGGCGCGTCGTTCGAGTTCCAACGTCTGCATGGCATGGGGCAGCCGCTGTACCGAGCAGCGAGCACCGCGGAAGACTTTCCGCCGGTGCGCGTCTATGCGCCCGTCGGATCGCGCGCGGATTTGCTCGCCTATCTGATCCGGCGACTGCTCGAGAACGGCGCGAATTCATCGTTCGTGCGTCATTTTCTCGACCCTTCGGTGCCCGTGGAGACCTTGCTCGAGCATCCGATCGAAGCGCTGAGCGAACACACACAGCACGACGAAGCCACCGTCGATGACGCGCAGGCCGTTCGCCATCGGGAGCGATTTGCATGAACGCACCTCCGACAAGCTCCGCTTCACCCGTATTGCCGTCTCGGCTCTTCGGCAACGAACGCCGAAACTCGAGAGGGGTCGATCTAGCCGATCCGACGGCGCTGCAAGACATCGCCGAGCTCGTACGCCGTCGCGGCCACACCTATGAGGCCGGACCGTTGCTGGGCGGCGTCGTTCGCTCGGCCAGCGCGGGGAAGGCGCGCGAAATCCGTGCTCCCGCGGACACCAGCGACGTCATCGGCCTCGCAAGAGACGCCACCGCCGAGGAGATGCACGCCGCTTTCGAAACTGCCGCGAGAGCGTTTGCGAAGTGGTCCGAGCTCCGGGTCGACGCTCGCGCAGAAGCGCTCGAATGTGCCGCGTCCTTGCTCGAATCGAGCGCCGACGGCTTTCTCGCCCTGCTCGTGCGTGAAGCGGGCAAAACGATTCCGGATGCGCTCGCGGAAGTTCGGGAGACGATCGACTTCTGCCGCTATTACGCGGCCCGCGCGCGCGAACTGCTCGCGGCGCCGGTGCAGCTTCCTGGTCCCACGGGTGAGGTCAATCTCTTGTCGCTGCACGCTCGCGGCGTATTCGCGTGCATCAGCCCGTGGAATTTTCCGCTCGCGATCTTCGCCGGACAGATTGCCGCCGCGCTCGTGTGTGGCAACACCGTAGTGGCGAAGCCCGCACCTGAAACGCCCTTGATCGCGCACGCCTTCGTGCAGCTCCTGCACGAAGCGGGCATCCCGCGCAGCGTCGTGCAGCTGACGCCCGCTGGTGGAGCCGAGTTCGCCGCGGTCGCATTCAATCACTGGAGCCTTGCCGGCGTCGCCTTCACGGGATCGACGGCGACGGCGCGCACCATCAATCGAGCGCTGGCGCTGCGACACGGTGCACTCGTGCCCTTGATCGCGGAGACCGGGGGCATCAATGCGATGATCGTCGACTCCACGGCGCTGCCGGAGCAGGTCGTCGACGATGTGGTGGCGTCCGCCTTCACCAGCGCCGGGCAGCGCTGCTCGGCGTTACGTATGCTGTATCTCCAGGAAGAGACGGCGCAGCGAACGATCGATCTCCTCGTCGGCGCGATGCAGACACTGCGGATCGGCGACCCCGCCGCGCTCGACACCGACATCGGTCCCGTGATCTCGGCGCGCGCCGCCGAATTGCTCGAGTTGCATGCGATCCGCATGGGGCGTGATGCCAAGCTGCTCTACGCCTGTCCACTCGGAGACATGAGCGCGCGGGGATATTTCGTGGCGCCGCGCTTGTTCGAGCTGCGCACACTCGATCAACTCGATGTCGAAGCATTCGGCCCGCTACTGCACGTCGCGCGTTATCGAGCCCAAGAGCTTCCGGAGGTATTTCAAGCCATTCGCGCGACCGGCTACGGCTTGACACTCGGCATTCAAAGTCGCCGCCGCGCGTTCGGCGAGGAAGCGTTTCGCAACACGATTGCCGGCAACACCTACGTCAATCGCAACATGATCGGCGCCGTCGTCGGCGTGCAACCGTTCGGCGGGTCCGGGCTCTCCGGCACGGGACCGAAGGCCGGCGGTCCGCACTATCTGTTGCGCTTTCTGACCGAGCGGACGCTGACGATCAATACCGCCGCCATCGGCGGCGACATCGATCTCATTTCATAGCCTGGCAGGTCGCTGCTTCTAATTCACCGCCGGGTCACTACCCGCGGCTCGGGACCCCCGTTGACCTGCGATCGTCATGCACATCGCAGGTCTTTTTTAGGGTGGTCGGGACGGCGAGATTCGAACTCGCGACCTCCTGCTTCCAAAACAGGTGCGCTTCCAGACTGCGCCACGTCCCGATGAATCGACGTCCATGCGTGCAGCCACATCTCGAAGTCGAAGAGACGCATGATGTCGTCAGCCGAGTCGTCATCGTTCGGCGCGTCGTCCGCGAGCGCGTTCTCCAGCGCCGCGCGGTCGAGCAGCCGCTCACGCATGAGCGATCCCTCCAGGAGAACTTCGCGCAACAGCGCGCGATTGAGACTGACGAGCCGTGCGTTCAGATGCGGCGCCAGCGTCTTTGACGGCCGCGAGGCGAGCGACCCGGGGACTTCCTTGGCAAATGCGCGACGAGCTAGGCCGCTGCCACGACCTGCGTCGAAGAGTTGATGCAGCGGGATGCGGAGCAGCGTTTCGACGACAGGCTGCGAGTAGAACGGCGCGACGACCTCGGGCGTATCGACGCGGGGCGAGGCGTCGTAGAACGTCGGCGATTTCAGCAGCGCTCCGAGCCGCTGCAGCAACGAAGAGGCGGCTGGGGCGGCTGCAGCGAACCAGGGATGAGCACCCGAGCCGCTCGTCGAGAAGGCACCAATGGCGGCGCGATCGACGAGCCGTGAGGCTGGCCGTGATCTGACGGGCGGAGCATCCATGACACTTCCCGTGAGCGCGGTCGTCAGCGCTCGGCGTAGAACGCTCCACGTAGACTGGTGAGTGTGTAGAGCAACGCGTGCAGCGATGCGCAGCACCTCGGGGCGAAGCCCGTGGAGACGCACGTACTCCGTGGCAGCGTACTGCTCGGCGCCGGCGCCGAAGCAGGCGCTTGCTCCGCTACCATCGAACACGAGCGAGGCGTCCCTCTCGCTCGCGATCGCCTGCTCGATCGTACTGCGCAACGTGTAGCTCGGCACGGAAACGGGCTCGACCTGAAACGGCATGTGCAGCGCGCGACGCAGTTGAATGTCCCGCGCCGGCACACCGATCTGAAGGTGCTCGAAGTTCAGCCGAGCCGCGAGCGCGCGTGCCGCCTGTCGCTCATCCGCCGGCGCCTCGGGGTCGAAGCACGTGTAGCCGCAGATCCGCGGCCGGTTGGGCGCATCGCTCAAACAGCTCGCGATGATCGCGGAGCCCCAACCGCCTGAAAGCCGCTGAACGACGGAGGCATCCTGGGCCGCCAGTGTTTGAGTGCTCATGCGAACGCTCGCATTCAGCGCTCGCGCGGCTGCGTCGGGATCACCGAACGCGCGTTCCGCGCGGGAGAATGATTGCGGGCGCCACAGAAGGTCTCGCATGCGGAGATCGCCCGTCGCTGGATCGATCTCGGCACACTCACCGCGTCCGATCTGATCGATATCCTGCAAGAGCGATCGCTCGAATTCCGCTCCCTGGAGCCGCGCTCGCAGAGCCTCCCGATCGACAGCGAAGCTGCGCAAGCCGAGGCGCACGAGATCATCGACGAACGAGAAGATCAGCGTCGCCCCGCGAAAGCGAGTGACGCAGCAAGGCAGGCTGCCGGCCGGGTCCTTGATGACCCATAAGCGTCCCGATCTGGACGATCTCAGGACGGCGACGTAGTTGCCCCAACAGCGCTCGACGAGCCATCGGCCGCGACTGGCGAGAATCGCTTCCGCCTCGAACGCGGTCGCGGTCCACTGTGCTGCTGGCATGTCGTCGAAGGGATCGGACAGGCGTTCGAAGGTCTTGCCGATGACAACCCCAGCCGCGCCGGGCAACGTCTGCGTGGCCAAGCCGCTTTGACCGCGCATTTCGAACGTCCGGATTCCGGGCGCGCTGAGCGGCTCGATCCACTGCGCCGCTTTCAATCGGGAGGCGACGAACTGAGCGGCGTGCTCCTGCTCATCGTTCTCCGCACACCACGTCACCACGATGTAGCGAAACATTCGTCGGACGCCTCCGTGAACCGTCGCGTGCCTACATAGCGTCGATCCTGCAGGGGCACGCTGCGCCGTTCGCTTCATGGATTCAATCTGGGCCGGCAGCATCGAATGCCGTGATTCATCGTGCGCACGCCCGCGCGGCGTTTCTCGCGTGACTTGGCACTTGCGCGGGCGACGACGACAGGAGTGACAGTGTTGGAGGATTTTTCGCCGGGCGCGATGTCCGGACTTCAGGTCGCGAGCGGGTCAAGGATCACGATTCCCACGGGCAAGCGAGAGGAGCTGCGCAGACGTGCTTCTTCGGCATGCCTGCCTCTCGCTTGCCCACCCTGCCGTCGCAGTGAATCTTGCGACAGACCGTCGAACGCGGGCCCTTCGCTGTCGCCGAGCAGCCCGATGACGCAATGCAAATCCGCCTATCGGCCTATCCGCCAGCGACCCTGTTTTCCCGACACAAAAGGCTCGGATCATCGCCTCACGTACCTGGGCGCCGCCGGCTCTCGCGGTAGACCTCTCAACAGCGCATTTCCTCGTATACGTATGCAGTACTATAACGATGCACCCTAAGGTAGGATGACAGTCCTGGATTATGGTTGATGCAGCGGCGTGGCCGCGCTTCGCCCAGAAATCGCACGCGGAGATTCGATGAACATCGCCTCGGAAATCGCGAAGTCGATCGCGCGGGCGCCCGAGCAGGCGCAGACCTCCTCCTGTGTGTTCGCGCAGATCACGCCAGCCGTCTACGCTGACTTGCGCCGACTCGCTCGCTATTTCATGCGCGGCGAGCGGGGTGGACATACCTTGCAGCCCACCGCGGTCGTCAATGAAGCCGTGTTGCGCCTATCGCACTCGGACGTTCAGTTGAAGGACGCCCTGCACCTGTTCCGCTTGGTGGCGCAAACCATGCGACGCGTGCTCGTCGACCACGCCCGAGAGCGTAAGCGCTTGAAGCGTAGCGCGACTCAAGACGACGTCGAGTCGGAAGCGACGACGACTCCCTATTCTCTGTCGCCCTCCCCGGCCCCGCTCGACGTGCTCGATATCGACGCCGCGTTGGACGAGCTGACCCATCGGGCGCCGCGGGCGGCCGCGCTGCTGGAGTTGCGATATTTCGCCGGCGTGGACGACGTGGAGATCAGCGAGCTCTACGGCATCTCGCGCGCGACGGTCGAGCGTGAATTTCGTTTCGCGAAGGCGTTTTTGATCGCCTACGGACGACGCCAGCGCGCGTTGGCCTACGACGCACCCTCGGTCGCGCCACGGACTTGAGCAAAACGGGAGATCTCAAAGGAGCTGACGATACGGCAGGGACGGTTGTAGTACGTTAATGCTGTAGAGCTATGAGTCTGTAGTTCTATTGCACTGCAATATGTAGGGTTGCGACATGAAACGCAACGCCCTACCCGCGCGTATCGGCGCCGCCTTGAGAAGGCGGCGTGAAGCACAGAAGATCAGTCAGGAAGACTTCGCCGAGCTCGTAGAGATGCATCGGACCTATTACTCGGCGATCGAACGCGGCTTGAAGAACATCCGCCTCGAGACATTGGAGCGAATCTGCGTGGCGCTTCGCACGCGCATGTGGGAAGTCATCAAGGAGGCCGAGTAAGCGCTCGCGCCATCCCAGATGATCCCGCTCCGGCATTCGTTCTTCGACGAGCCGCGCAGCCCGCACGTGCATCGAAGCTGAACTACGTTTCCAGATTGAGCCGCAGGCCGCTGCGCTCGGCAATCGTTTTCAGCCGCATCCAGATGTTCTGATGCACGAACACGATGAAGCACCCGATCGCGAGCTGCTCGTCGTCCGACGCCTGATCCGCCCAACTCCCGTCCAGCAACAGCGTGATCGGCGCTCGCAAGCGGGCGCCGCAGGCACGATTGAAGTATTCGACGAACTCCGGTTCCTGCGCACAATCCTTGACCAGGCTGCGAAAGTCGATGAATTCCGTGCGATCTGAATTGCCGTGCTCCACGTCAGGTCCTCCGCCTTTGCCGCTTCGTGTATCCGATACACGCCTTCCTTGGATGCAGCTCTTTTATACTACATTGGAAATGCCATTCAAAGTCCTTACACGTATGAGCGCCGCATTTGGATGCACGCAGCAGTAGCGATCTCGCCGCTCATCCAGCGCTTCGATTCGCAACTGGAGATTTATCCGATGTAGCACTATAGTGCTACATAGGGACGCGGACCGGAAACGCACTCGACATGGAGCCAGAACGATTGAAGACGCGACACAACGACTCGACTCCACGGTCGGGCACCTCTCAGCCAATCAATGGAACCACCACCGTCGACCAGCTCGCGAACGAGATCTTCGCGCTGCTGAACGAGGCGAACCGCCAGCAATCGATCGAAGCAGTGCAAGCACGCTTGGCAACGGCCGCGAGGATGCTCGTGCGACCGACGGCCGAGTCGGAAGCGGCCGCTCACCTTGCGCTCCAGGAACTGCCAGCGAATCAGCTCGAAGTGCTGTTGTCACACTTGGGAGGCATGACGTGCCCCCAGATTGCGGCAAGACTCGGGAAATCCGAGCACGCCGTGTTCGAAGACCTGACGCGCGCGTACGTACGGTTGCGGCATTCGTTCGGCGGCGACTCGCGATCGTAGTGAACGACACCGGCAGGGCTGAGTGTCCCGCGCGCATCCGACGAGTCCGGAGATGCCGAGCGCCAGTCGCTCCGGCCGCATGCAGCGCGCCCCGCCCGCGGCCGGGCAAAGCAACAATCTCCCTCTGTCACACCGCTCGTCGCCGCCAGGAATGCATCGCGTTGGTCGATGCTCGCCGCAGCCAAGTGCAAGGTTTTCTTTGAGTTCCGCGCATGACGGCGACGAACGCGCAACTCGCGCGGCCGACAAGCTAGACGCAGCACTGGACGCGGCAGCCGTGGCGACGTTATCTAATCCCCACTGACGCACGTCACAGGCCGGAATATTCCGATCGTGTGGGTCGCGGTCGGTGGTTGGTGTTCGCACACTATCGGGGGGGCCACCGCGGGAATATCCCGCGGGACCCTCTTCGATCTCGCTGGTTGCGCGCGTTATGCGAGGAACGCGTAACGCATCGCTCATGCCCCTTTGGCAACAGCGTTGCCCTGCGCTCCGGCGAAATCGTGAGGGTCGGCTCCGGCCCATTGGGGAAGGAGTCGGGAACGTGGCGCGATCTGGCCGACCGCCGACCGCACTTTTTCAACGACGACACGTCACGGCAGCACGAGGCCTTGAACAGGCAAGCTGGAGACGCAGACCTGCTCGCGGCCCCGCCTCCAGCTCCCGTATCTCTACAACCTCGTGCTGCGTGTCTGGCGGATACCTGCTGCCGCTGTGTTCATCCGGCCGCGTGTTGCGATCCGCCCGCGTCGAGATGCCCCACGCCCGGCGAGTCCGATGGCCCGAGCGGCGTGAGGTAGTGCAACGAGTTCAGTCGAAACAGATCGCGACGGGACACGCTGTAACGACTGATCGCGACGGAGAGCGTGGAGGGATCGCGATTCAACCGACGCGCCACCTCCGTCAGCGTCGCGACACGACGCTCGATCGCAAACCACGCGATGAGCGCGCGAGCGAGCGCGAGATCGCGGCGGCGCGAGCTCGACATGACGTGCTCGCGATCCACGCCGAGCGCCTGTGTCACCGCGCCGATGATCTGCTCCAACGAAATCTTGCTCCGATACTGGCGCAGGTGGCGCGGCAATCCCGCATGGAAGTCCTGCCCGCCAATGATGCGCGAAGCGGTCGAGCCGCCATTGCGAAAGACGTCGATATCGCGAATATCCGGGCAGCTGGCGATGATCTCGTCATACGTCGCGCGTGAGTCCTCATCCGCGCCAAGCGCCGCCATCACCGCACGGGTATTGACCCATGGCGTTTCCGTCGCGCCGACATAGGCGCGATGGCTCGAGTACGCGTACTCATCGGGATGTTCGGCGAGACCGCTCAACACCGGGATGTGATGCACGTACTGGATGAGCTTCAACAAATAGGCATCCGCATCCACGAGCGATGCCTGATACCGGGTTCTGAAGAAATGGCCGGAGCCGCCGTCGCGGCGATGCATCTGCCGCGCGTAGCGGCTCGTGAGTCCCTGCATCATCCGTCCGATCGGCGTCTCGCCCGCTCGCACGACGAGATGAATGGCATCCGGCGTCCAGCAATAGGCATACGCGATCGCGCGATTGCGGCGCAGTGCCGCTGGGACGAGCTGTTCCAGAAATGCGTAGTCCTCGGGGGAATTGAAGATCATGTGTCCGGCGCCGCCGCTCTGGACCAGATAGTAAGTTCCGCCGGGAACATGGATGCGTGGGGGGCGCGACATCCTAGTCTCCTTTCTCGATGTGACAGTTTAAGAACGCCTCGGGCGAACGTTGCGTGCTCGCCCGTGGCCGTGCTCACGCGAATCGTTCGCAGTGAGCACTCGATGCAGCGCGTGGCGAATCGTTGCGAGGGTGGGGGCGAAGAATGCGCGATTCTCCGCCGTGAAGATGAACAGCATGGCTGCCTCCAAATCCCTGGGCGAGCACGCTCGACGAAACAACATCCTGTGCGGAGAGGTTGACGCGCTTCACGCACGACGGGAAGGAGTCTCATTGGATCAGTGAGGGCGCTTGTATGTCGCCGACTCGAAACAAACAGACTTCGAGAGCGCGACGAATCGGCAAGTTGCCGCTCAGGCGTCGGAGCGATGTCGCCTCGTGATCGGCCCGGCATGCGTTCGCACCGACTCCGCCTTCACCACGTCGCCGAGATTGATCTGGCGGGTAGCGAGCGCATGCACGATCGCCTGAACGCGAGTGCTAACACCGAGTCGGCGCTTCGCGCGCTCGATGTGGTTGTGAACGGTTCGTTCGCTGATGCTCAGGAGTTTGCCGACGACCCAGTCACTTTTCCCCTGCGCGACGAGTTCCAGGCACTGGCGCTCTCGATTGCTGAGTTCGACGACACCGACCTCTGCATCGTGTGCGGCCTGCCGACTGGCGGCGTCGTACAGGTGGTATGCCATCAAC
>JAEYXD010000200.1 GCA_023428645.1 Pseudomonadota bacterium | reverse complement strand
CTCGCGAAAGGGCGCGCGAGCGAGGTGGCACGCATCGCGACGAACGAAGCGGTGCAGATGCATGGCGGCATCGGCATGACCGACGAGTTCGACATCGGTTTCTTCATGAAGCGCGCACGTGCGGCTGCTGAAACTTTTGGTGACGGCTTCTATCACACGGACCGGTACGCGCAGCTGTCAGGCTATTGAGCTCGGTGCGTCGCTGAGTCGTTACGAGGTAAGCGGACGTCCGAACGGACAATTTTCGGAACCACCTCGCGCTGCTATCCATTACTTCCCTCAAGTGAGCTGCATCGCAGCCGCATTCTTGAACCTCCATCGGGTGTTTAGCCTGTGATCCGGCACACACCACGTGAGAGGACGAGGCGGGTAGGGTCACCTATCGATAGCGTGAGGATGACGAGATTATGACAGCAGAGCGTGATCCGGCACTGGACGAAGACACTGTGCAGATGCCGCGGCCGCACCTCGGTGAGGAGGTTGAGGACATCGATCCGGAGAAGACCATCGTTCGCGAGAGCTGGGAGAGCATCGCGATCCGTCGCGTCGCTCCGCACGTCGCCGCCGTTCAAAGCGAATTGGCGGAGAGCGCTGCTGACGAAAGCCGCTACGGCTGGGAGAGCGAAGGGCTGCGCCGCCTGGCCGAAGGGATGCGTCGCGTCGTCACCGAATGACGCGCCTGCGTCGCTCCGTTACGCGGAGCGACGCGTTACTCGTAGCTGCTGACCCACTTCCAGCCACTCCCCATCGCCCCGCTCGAGCACGACGTTCTGACCGAACGTCACTCCGCGCAATCGAGCATCGAAGCGAAATGAACGTAGCGTGCGCAGCGGCTCCTCGCCGTCCCGCTCGCCGCGCTCCTGACTCATGGTCGTGATTGCGCATCGCGTGCAGGCCTTGACCGGCCGCAGTGAGACGCGCTCGTTCGACAGCGTCTCGATCGCATCCTCCGCGAACGGTTCGACGCCCTCGATGACGATGTTCGGGCGAAAGCGATTCATCGGCAGCGCTTGCGGTAGCCTTGCGTTCAAGGCCTCGAGCGATGCTTGGGAAATGAGCAGCCAGGGAAACTCGTCCACGAACCGCGCCAGCGCCTCGATCTCTCCCGTCCACGTGGGATCGGCGAGGCGCTTGAAACCGGGATCGAACCGCACGAGCCGCAGGGGCTCGCCAAGCACCTGTTCAAGCCAACGCGCGGCGGCATCGCCCGCATCGATCGCCTTGCATGTGTCGCGCCAGATGACGACCTCGACCGAGGTGCCCTCGTGCTCCAGCGCGATCGTCAAGGGTTCATTCGCAGGAGCGGAGAGTTCCAGCGTGCGCTCGCCGATGTCCGGGCGAATGAGTGCGAGCCGCGGCAGCTCGCGCTGCGTGACGAAGCGTCCGTTGCCGCGAACGATCATCCATTGTCGATCGTGCTCGAACCCGGCCGGGGTCAAGCGGGCACGTTGCAGCGGTGTGCCGGCGCACGATTTGACCGGATAGACGTTCAGCGCGGAGATCCTGGCGGTAGGAGCGGGCGCGGACATACGAGCTTCTCTAAGAGCAGGGACGCACAGTGTAAGGGCTCGGCTGCGCGTGCGCGACGCGCGAGTTCTCGGGCATACTTCGAGCGCATGCGTACACGACCGCCATGATTGTCGTCAACGATGCGCGAGCGTCGCGCCTGTTTCTCATCCTCGCCGCCTTCTTGTCCGCGAACGCGCTGATCGCGGAATTCGTTGGCGTCAAAATCTTCGCGCTCGAGCCGACGCTCGGGATCGACACGCTGAATTGGCGATTGTTCGGTCAATCCGGCTCGCTCGCGTTCACGAGCGGCGTGTTGCTCTGGCCGTTCGTGTTTCTGCTCACCGACATCATCAACGAGTTTTTCGGCACGCGCGGCGTGCGCTTCATCTCGTGGTTGACGGTCGCCTTGATCTCCTACGGATTCCTTGCGGCGTATCTTGCGATCGCGCTCGTGCCGGCGCAGTTCTGGGTCGGCGTGAATCACGCGGCCGGCGTGCCGGACATGCAGGCGGCGTTCGCGAGCATCTTCGGTCAGGGGATGTGGACGATCGGCGGCTCGCTCACGGCATTCCTCGTCGGCCAGCTGATCGATGTCGCCGTGTTTCAGCGCATCCGGGCGGTCACTGGAGAGAAATGGATCTGGCTGCGCGCGACGGGGTCGACCGCGGTGTCTCAGCTCATCGATAGCTTCATCGTACTGTACATCGCGTTCGTGCTCGGGCCGCAGCGGTGGCCCACGTCGCTGTTTCTGGCGGTGGGCACCGTCAACTACGCGTACAAAGTGCTGATGGCGGTGCTGCTGATTCCCTTCATCTACCTCACGCGCCGGGCAATTCGCGGGTATCTGGGGGCGAACGTCGCGGAAGAGCTGCGCACCGTCGCCGCGCGAGGCGTCTGAGGCTGGGGGGGCGGCGGCACTCGTCATTGACGCCGCGGGGCGCCGCCGTGCATCAGAACAACAGGCGCGCCATCTCGCGGCGGGTCTGACCCACGATCGGATCGGCTTCGCCAATCAGCTCGAACGCGTGCACGAGGCTGTGTCGGCCGAGATCGTCCTGGTAATCGCGGTGATTGCGCATGAAGTCGAGCC
>JAEYXD010000019.1 GCA_023428645.1 Pseudomonadota bacterium | reverse complement strand
GTGTTCGCCGGTTCGACCTGCGGCTGCGCGCCGGGGATATAGGCGGTAATGCGCGCCTTGTTCGCATTCGTGCCGGCGAGGAAGCCGTCCGCCTTCTCACCCGGCCACACCAGATCGTTCAGCGTGTGATGCAGTACGGTGCGATCGCCCGCGACGTACTGGCTGGCGCGCACCCAACGATCGCGATCGAGCTCGATCGGCACCTCGACACGAATGTAGTCGAGCACGCCCGTCGCCGGAATCTGCTGCGGCGGCACCTTCACGATCAGATCGGGCTCGCCGAACGCCCACTTCGTCGCCGGCCATTTGAGCTGCGTGAGCGGATCGACCTCTCCATCCTTCCGGGCGCCCGCCTCGATCCAATGCACGAGCGTTTGCGTCTCGGCCGGCGTGAGCGTGTACGTTTCCTTGAAGGCGCCAATGTGCGGATCGATCTGGCCGGGCGGCATGCGCTTTGTCAGCACGACCTCGCGAATCATCGGCGCGAAGCCCTGCACGATCGCATGACTGTTCATCGCGAACGGAGCGATGCCGCCCTCGCGGTGACAGCGCGCGCAGTTCTCCGCGAGGATCGGCGCGACATCCTTCGAGTACGAAACTTTCTTGCCTTTGTTTTGCGTCGTATACGCGACCTTCTCGCCGCTCACGCGCGCCTGCGCTTTCGTGATCGGCTGATCGGCCTGCAGCTGCTCGAGCGCCCGATCGAAATGCCTGCCAACCGGGCCGCGATACACGACCTCGGTCGAACCCGGCCGCACGAGAATCACCTCGCCCGTTGTCTCGATGCCGAGCGCCTCGGCGACGAGTTGCGTGTCATCCATCAACACCGGAATGTCGGTCGCGAGCTTGTCGATGTCCGCCTGCACGGCATCGCGCGTCTGCGTGCCGTACGGGTTGATCATGAAGAACTTGATCGTGCCGGCGTACTTCGCCTGCGCCGCCTTGAACGGTTCGATCGCGCGCGCCGTCGCCTTGCTGCCGTTGCCCTGGACGAGCAGCGCGACGGCCTTGTGATCGCTGTAGTAGCTCAATTGATGGAAGTAGCCGCGTTGGTCGAGCAGCGAGAAATCGCCGACCCGCTTCGTTGTCGCGGCTCCCGTGAGCTCAACGACGCTCGCGAGCGCCAGCACGCAAATCAATCTCTTCACGATTCCCCCCAATGGCCGTAGCCATGACAAGCCGCAAAGCCGACGACGAATACTCGGGATTCTAAACGCACTCTGTGCCTTTCGGATGACGAGGCAACAGTCGCGTTTTCAGCAAGGGTTCGCTGTACCGCGCCTCGGAACGTGGCGCGAAAAGGCCGCTGTACTGCCTGTACGCCGCAGTGCACAGGTTCGCCGCACGGAGCGATGCCGGAGAGCGGGAAACGGATATCGGGTGAGAAGCTAGAGACTCGCCGCGCCTTCGCGCATGAGCGAGCCTCTAGCCCGGGCGATCACCGAACGGGATCGCTTACGACTTCTTCAACTGCTGCACGGCCTCGAGCGCCTTCATCACGTTCTCGGTCGGCGTCATGCCGCCGATCGTCGCCGCGATCTTGCCGTCCGGCGTCACGACGAAGGTCGTCCGCTCGGCGAGCCCGTGATCGACCTGGTTGCCCTTCGTGTCCTTCATGCCGGCGATTTCGCGGACGTTCAGATCGAACGACTTCGCGATGGCGCCATTGGCGTCGGATGCGACGGGAAACTTGCCCGCGCAGAACTCAGGATCGGCGGAGAACTGATTGAGGCGTTCGATGCTGTCGAGCGACACGCCGACGATGCTCGCGCCCGCGGCCGCGAACTTCTCTTGGTTCACGGAGAATGTACGCGCCTGCACATTGCAGCCCTGGGTGTATGCCGAAGGATAGAAGTAGACGACGACCGGGCCCTTCTGCAGCGAATCCTTCAGCGAGAACTTGAATTCCTTGCCGGCGAGTGATGCCTGCGCGGAAAAATCCGGGGCGGAATCACCCTGCTTCAGGGCGGCCACGGCGGGCACGCAGATCGCGGCGGAAACCAGACAACTCAGCAGTAGACGCTTCACGGGTCGCACTCCTTCTTGATGGGATGAGTCAGTGTCGAGCAATGGGACGAACGGTTCAATCGTGGCGGCCCCTGGGACGCAGGCCGCCATTCTCCGCCGCCTCGCCGCCCGCTGCATGGCTTCTTGTTCAACGCTTCGGGGCGCCGCCTGCAACGATCGGGCGCCTGTCGCGAACGAAATAGAAGCGAGTTCACGGTCCCCGAACCGTTCATGTGCTTTGCTACACTGGCGTACAAAGTTAAATGGGGACGTCGGTGCACATCGTCGAGCGGCTAAGAACAACATTCATCGCGATCCTGGTCGTGTCCTTCGCACTCGATGCCGCCGCGACCACCGCACCACCCGAGCCGAAGCCCAAGGCCGCCAGCACGACGCCAAAGGGCGCACCGAAGCGCAACCCAGTGCCGACCCATAAGGCTGATGTCCGCTCCGCCGCGTTCCTGATCGTCGATGAGCACAGCGCCGACGAACTGCTTGCGAAACAAGCCGACCAGGCCATGCCGATCGCCTCGATCACGAAGCTCATGACCGCGCTCGTCGTGCTCGAAGCGCGCCAGCCGCTCGCGGAGACCATCAAAATCACGAAGGCGGACCGCGACATCGAACCGGGCGGGCGCTCGCGCCTCGTCGTCGGTTCTTCGCTGACCCGCGGCGAGCTGCTCCATCTCGCCCTCATGTCCTCGGAAAACCGCGCCGCCAATGCGCTCGGCCGTCACTACCCCGGCGGCATCCCGGGCCTGCTGACGGCGATGAACGCGAAAGCGAAGGCGCTCGGCATGAAAAGCGCGCGCTTCACGGACGCGACGGGCCTGTCGAGCGGCAACGTCGCGAGCCCTCGCGATCTCGTGAAGCTCGTGAATGCGACCTCGCGCGTCCCACTGATCCGCGAATACTCGACCGACTCGGAAGAAATCGTGCAGGTCGGCCAGCACCAGGTCGAATATCGCAATACGAACGTGCTCGTGCGCAAGCCCGACTGGGACGTCGTCGTGCAAAAGACCGGCTTCACGAATGCGGCGGGTCAGTGCCTCGTGATGAAGACGATCATCGAGGATCGTCCGGTCGTCATGGTGCTCATGAACTCTTTCGGCAAGTACACCCGCGTCGCCGACGCACAGCGCGTGCGCAAGTGGATGCAGGCGACGGCGAATATCCTCCACGCCGGGACGACAGCCCAAGTCGCGGACTGAAGCCGCGGAACCCATCCGCCGCGGCAGCGGTTTCATGCGCATCCTTGCAGGAGTCGCGCATGAAAGAGATCTCGACGAGCGCTTCATACGTTCAAAACCGGGAATTGCTCGACGCGGAAGCCGCGAAGCAAGCCGCCTTGAGCTCGCTCTGCGAGCAGGATCCGGCGACACGTCAGGTCTGGGAGCGACTCGCGACGCCGCAGACGGTCGAAACGCTGTCGCGCAGCCTCGACGATGATGTAGGAGACATCAAGGCGTCGCTGACGAAGCTCATCCGCGCGGAGCTGATCCAGATCTCACCGGACAGCTAGACGCGAGGCACGCACGGCCCGTGGCCGTGCGCACCCGCCTCGAACGTCGCTCACCCTGGGATCAATGTGCGACGCCGAGGAGCGCCTCGCGATGCACCCTCGGGGCCGGGCGGCCGCGCGGTTCCGCCGCCCCGGCGGCGACTGCATCGTCGAACACCATCTGCATGTACGCATAGCTCTTCAGAATCGCGATCCGCACGCCGTCGACCGCGCGCGCGGCCGGCTGCGTGCCGAGCAGCGTCGCGACGATCTCCAGGGCCTCCCACGGATGGGTATCGTCGTAGTC
Organism: Pseudomonadota bacterium; assembly: GCA_023428645.1. GTDB lineage: Bacteria > Pseudomonadota > Gammaproteobacteria > Steroidobacterales > Steroidobacteraceae > Steroidobacter. The sequence goes on along the minus strand of JAEYXD010000019.1, from coordinate 7,517 downwards.
CGCATGCACCCGCAGCCATTTCGTCGCCTTCCTGCGCTGCTCGGGCGGGAAGCCGCTCTCGTATACGCCGTCGCAGACCCTGGCCGTCCATTCGCCCGTCACGCCTTCGATCGCGTAGTTCGTCGCGGCCATCGCGACATGCAAAGGGTCACGCTCGCACGTGTGCCAGCACCAATGACTCAGCGCGTCGACGGGCGCGGATCGCCACCGCGACAACAGGTCGGCGCGTGTGACCGCGTGCGCTTCGGCCCAATCGATCCAATAGTCGACGTGGTTTTGTTCGACCCGAATATTGCGGATCAGGAATTTGCGAGCCATCTCGTGCCCGCGCGAGCCGTACTCGACTTTCAGCAGATTCATCGCCATGTACTGCGGGAATTGCTCGATTACCGGCCAGACGCCGGTGAGAAAGTGACGCATGGCTGCGTGGGGCAATACGCCCTCGCCCATCGACTGAAACAGCTCGTGCTCGACGACCGCGCGGCGTGCGTCACTGCACGCGGCGAGGACGTCCTGCACCCAGGCGGGATAACTTGCCGGATCCATCAGGGGGCCAGACCTGACAAAGCTCGTATCCATGGAACTCTCCTTGCTCGTTGTATTCGCGGCGTTCTTCTTGCCGCGATCGAGGCATAGCCGTTCCAGCGAACAGCACGCGCGCAAACGGCACGTCGCTGTTGATGTAGAGGATCGCCAAAGAGCGATGGAGCGCTGATTCTGGACGCGATTGTTCCAAGCACCGCACCGCGGCGACCGCGGTGACGGTGCTTGGGTTATTGCATTGACCCGATTACTTCTTCAGGGCCTTCGCGAACGCTTCAGCCATCAGGCCGCTGCCCACGGACGCAGGCTGCTCGCGCGGCGCTTGGCGCGACGGCGCGGCATTGCGATCGCCAGGGCGTCCGCCGCCGCGATGGTCGCCGCGCGAGGCATCTCGTGGAGGCGCGGCATCGAGCTTCATCGTGAGCGCGATGCGCTTGCGCGGGACGTCGACCTCGAGCACCTTGACCTTCACGACGTCGCCGGCCTTCACGACTTCACGCGGGTCCTTGATGAACTTGTGCGACATCATGGAGATGTGCACGAGACCGTCCTGGTGCACGCCGATATCGACGAACGCGCCGAAGTTCGTGACGTTCGTGACCACACCTTCGAGCAGCATGCCCGGCTGCAGATCCTTGAGCTCCTCGACGCCTTCCTTGAAGGCGGCGGTCTTGAATTCCGGACGCGGATCGCGGCCCGGCTTCTCGAGCTCGCGCAGAATGTCGCGCACCGTCGGCACGCCGAACTTTTCGTCGGTGTACTTCGCCGGCTCCACCTTGCGCAGCACGCCGCTGTCGCCGATCACTTCCTTCACCGGCCTTTTCAGGTCGGCGAGAATGCGTTCGACGACTTCGTAGGCTTCGGGATGCACGGCGGACATGTCGAGCGGATTGTCGCCGCCGACGACGCGCAGGAATCCCGCGGCCTGCTCGAACGTCTTCGGTCCCAGACGCGGCACTTTCTTCAGGGCGTCGCGATTGGCAAAGGCGCCATGCTGATTGCGATGGCTCACGATGTTCTCGGCGAGCGTCGACGTCAGGCCCGAGACGCGCGCGAGCAGCGCCGGCGACGCCATGTTCACATCGACACCAACGGCGTTCACGCAGTCCTCGACGATGGCATCGAGGGATTTCGCGAGCTTGGTCTGGCTCACGTCGTGCTGATACTGGCCGACGCCGATCGACTTCGGATCGATTTTCACGAGTTCCGCGAGCGGGTCCTGCAAGCGGCGCGCGATCGAGACCGCGCCGCGCAGGCTCACGTCGAGATCCGGTAGCTCGCGCGAGGCAAGCTCGGAAGCCGAGTACACCGACGCGCCGGCCTCCGACACGACGATCTTCGTCAGCGCAAGCTTCGGATTGCGCTTGATCAGCTCGGCGGCGAGCCGATCCGTCTCGCGCGACGCCGTCCCGTTGCCGATGCCGATCAGCTCGACAGCATGCTTCTCGGCCAGCTTGCCGAGCGTGTGCAACGTGCCTTCGAGATCGTTCCTCGGCGGGAACGGATACACGGTCGCGGTGTCGACGACCTTGCCGGTGCGATCGACGATCGCGACCTTCACGCCGGTGCGGATGCCCGGATCGAGCCCCATCGTCACGCGGGCGCCCGCCGGCGCGGCGAGCAGCAGGTCGTGCAGGTTCGAGCCGAACACGCGAATCGCCTCTTCTTCAGCGCGCTCACGCAGCGCGCCGAACAAATCGGCCTCCAGCTGCCAGGCGACTTTCACCTGCCAAGTCCAGCGCACGGTGTCCTTGAGCCATGCATCGGCGGCACGCCCCTGATCGGCGATGCGATAGCGAGCGGCGATCTTGAGCTCGCAAGAGTTCGGCGACGCGACGGGTTTCGGTGCTGTCGCCGCGGCGGCGGCCTCCGCCACTTCGATCTCTTCCGGCAGCTTGAGCGAGATCCGCAGGACCTCCTCGGTGCGGCCGCGAAACAGCGCCAGCGCGCGATGCGAAGGGATCTTGCCGAGCTGCTCCTTGTAATCGAAGTAGTCGCGGAACTTCGCGCCCGCCTCTTGCTTGCCGTCGGCGACGGTCGAAACGACGATACCCTGCTCTTCCAGGTGCGAGCGGAGCGCGCCGATGAGCTCGGCATCCTCGGCGAACTTTTCGATCAGAATCTGCCGCGCGCCATCGAGCGCCGCCTTCACGTCGGGAACGCCGGGGTTGTCGCCCTGATCCGTCGTGAACGGCTCCTTCAAATATTTTGCGGCTTCCGTCTGCGGATTCAGTGTCGGATCGGCGAGCAAGCCTTCCGCGAGCGGCTCGAGCCCGGCTTCGCGCGCGATCTGCGCCTTGGTGCGCCGCTTCGGCTTGTACGGCAGGTACAAGTCTTCGAGACGCTGCTTGCTGTCGGCCGCCTCGATGCTCGCACGCAGCTCGGGCGTGAGCTTCTTCTGTTCCTCGATGCTCTTCAGGATCGCCGCGCGGCGATCCTCGAGCTCGCGCAGATATACGAGCCGCTCGCTCAAGGTACGCAGCTGCGTATCGTCGAGACCGCCTGTCGCTTCTTTGCGATACCGGGCGATGAAGGGAACCGTGGCGCCCTCATCGATGAGCGCGACGGCGGCGGCAACTTGCGTGGGCTTGACCGAGAGCTCGGTCGCGATGCGGGACTCGATCGAAGGCAACATCAGTTCTGGACGCGGTTGAAATTCACGGGCCGCGAACTATGCCAGAACTCGGGTGATGACCCCAATCCCAATCAGGTCTGCGCCATCGCAACGAATGCGGGGCGCCGCAGCGCCCCGCATGACCGGACTCATTCGCCCATGGGGGAATCACTCGCCCGCAGCATCTTCCTCGAGCGAGCGCTGCTTGACCTGCTTGCCGCTCGCCGCGGCCGCGCGCTCTTCCTCGCGAGCGCCCGCGAGAATGCCCGGCAACGCATAGTTGCCCTCGTGGCAGGCGTACTCATAGAGCATTTCCGGCGTGTAATTCATCGGCAACTCGCCGCTGAACGGCTGCGTGAACGTCGTCGGGTCCTCGACCGTGAACTTGTAGAGAATCTGCTGCGGCGAGACGCGCGTGAAGCGCTCGGTCACCTTCAGATTTTCTTGCGAGCCGCGGAAGCCGTGCTGCGGATGGAAGTTCGTCGTCTCGACGACGAGCGTATCGCCCTCCCAGCGGCCGATCGAATCGCCCATCCATTTCGCGACGGCTTTCGGCACGGGCTTGCTGTTCAGGCGAATGACGCGCACGTCGTGCACCATCTCGACCTGAATCATCACGGCGTCCTTCGTCTGCACGATCGTGTACGTGTTGTTGTACATGAGCGGCAGCATCGGCGGACCCGCGCTCGAGCCGAACGACATCAAGCAGCGCTCGCCGAGCGAGCGGATCTCCGGACCATCCATCGGCCCCGCGCCCTTGCGGAACGCGGCCATCTTGGCGCCGATGCGCTGACGGCCTTCGGGCGTGAGCGGCGGAATGCGGCCGTTCGCAGGCTCGGTGATGATCGAGCTGCGCGCCTTGCCGTCGATGCGGATCACTTGCGTGCCGCGGTCCACCCAGAAGTTGTTGTAGCCGCAGTTCGTGCCGCTGAAACCGTAACCGCAATCCTTGGGCAGATCTTGAATGCCGTGCGTCGGATCGGTCGGCTTCGCGTTCTCTTCGACGTGCGCCGCCGCGGTGCCCTCGATCTTCGCGGCCTCGGCCTCCGTCAGCTCGAGCCGATTGCCGAACTCCGTCGGGCGCTCGAGACTCGTCAGCGTTGCGTTCGTCCAGTTGCCCTGCAGATCGGGCTGACCGAATTCATTCCGCGGCGCCTTGTAACCCGCCGCCGAAGCGGAGGCGCTCAACGTCAGCGCCAACACACCCATCGCGACCGTGCCGACACGGCGCGCGGCGCGCGATTCATCGTCTCGAAACTCCATAGATTCACCTGAGTGGCCCGCAAAGGGAGCGGACTATAGAGAGCGAGATCGTGATTCTCTATGGCAAACCGGCGCCCTTTACAAAAGGCCACAGTGGAAGTTTCGGAACGCGCAAAGACGCGCGGAATGCGTGCAAATTGCGCTTGGAGCGCTGCATCTCGCGAGTACCTCTCGAACGAATTCCGCACCGCAGCAGCCACGAACAGCGGACCAATCCGCAGCGTGGACCGTCATGCCTCTGGCAGCATGCGGACCTGCTGCTGTGCGCAACGAGTTAGGAGATCGACAGTCCTCGCCGCGCGCCGGAAATGCAGGGCAGGCTAAGCGCTGCTTCATCCGATGCCGTAGTGAGTGCGCAGCTTTTCCAGGCTAACGTCGCGCTGGTTTCACTGCTTCGCCAGGCGTATTGAAATAGGTTCAAGTCGATGTCTCGAGCGACCGCACATTCCAACAAGCACCTGCAGCTCGCATTGCTGTTCGTCGCGTTACTGCTGACCTGGACTTACAGCAATGCGCAGGACAGTGACGAGGGCAAGAGCAACTTCCGCTTGCACTGGGTGAAGTCCTCGGAGACGGATCTCGCCACCGTCGTGGTTGGCGACTACGATCCTTCGCCCGAATCCAACTACATCATCACAGCCGATTGGGGACGGAAGTTCAGCGACACGCTGTTCACGTTGCCGATCGAGATGACCGCGAACGTCGGCGTGCAATATCTCGCGGAGCGCGGCTACCAGCCGGATGGCTGGGGCGCGACGGCCTACATCAAGGCGCATTACAACTTGCGCCTGCCCTTCACCCAGAAGCATCTGCGCCTCGGGCTGGGTGAAGGCTTGAGCTACGTGACGCGCGTTCCCATGAGCGAGCAGCGCGACTTCGCGAAGAAGGGCGTCGAATCCGAGAAATTGATGAACTACGTGGAGTGGACGATGGATCTGCCCTTGCGGCAGTTCGACACGTTCGCACCGCTGTTCGAGGGCACCGGCATCAAGGAAGCCTATCTTGGCTACATGGTGTGGCACCGCTCGAGCGTCTTCGGCTTGTTCGCCGACGACAAAGGCGGCGTCAACTTCATGGGTTTCGGCTTCGAACTGCGCTACTGACTCCTGCTTCCCCGCCTCTTGCGCAGCAAACCCGCGAGCGTTCGCCGTGATCGCACTCGTGCGCGCACATCCGCCTTAGTGCGGCCGCAGGTCGACGCGCTGCGGGCTCGGCACGCAGTAGATATCGATGGGCGTCGAGCGGCCGCGCAGGACGAGCGGCGGCAGCGCGAGCGCTTCGACATCGAAACCGTGTGCATCGAGCGCTTTCTTCACGGAATCCGAGAACAGCATCTCCCCCGCCCGCGCGCGCTGGCCGAGACGTGACGCGACGTTTACGGTGTCCCCGATGATCGTGTAGTTCATGTAGGCCGGCGAGCCGATGTTGCCGGCGATCACTTCGCCGACGTTGATGCCGATGCCAAGCCCGGTCTCGATGTTGTGCTGCGCCTTCCACTTGTCGGCGAGCACCTGGAATTGATCGATCATCTGCCGTGCCGCGAGCACCGCGCGTTGCGAGCCGTCCGACTGTTCGACCGGCACGCCGAACCCCACCATCAAACTGTCGCCCGCCATGTTGAAGACGGTGCCGTCGTACTCGAACGTGATCGACGTGAGACACGCGAAGAATTCGTTCAAGAGCTCGACGACATGGGCCGGCGGCAGCTGCTCCGAAATGCTCGTGAAGCCGCGCATGTCCGCGAACATCACGGCAGCGTGTGCGCGGATGTTCGAACCCGAGAACACCGAGTCACGCAGGTCGGGATTCTCGAGAATGCGATCCGCGACCTTCGGCGAAATGTAGCGCCGAAAGGCCGCGCGAATCTGTTCGCGCTGCCGCACCTCGACCGCCACTTGCTCGGCCGCGAGCTGACGGCGCGCGGCGCTCGCGCGCAGCAACCCGTGCACGCGGCTCAGCAACTCCTCGCGACGCACCTGATGCGTGACGAGGTCGTCGACCCCCGCGTCGAAGGCACCGACGCGGCGGCGCGTCGAACGCGCGAACACCAGCAGCGGCACGAGCACGGTGGCGGGGTTCGCCTTCAGCGTGCGGCAGGATTGCACGAGATCATCGAGACTCTCGAGCTGGAAGATGATGATGTCGGGGATGCGAGTCGCGACCGCAGCGAGCAAGCCGTCGTGCGAGACGACTTCCTCGACCTGGATGTCGGAGCCGTCGAGCAAGCGCTCGAGCAGGCCATAGGGTTCGGAACGATCGCCGACGAACAATGCTCTGAACGACACCGACACTCGCAACACCTCAACTGTTCTTGACCAGCCCCGCGACGAATTCGTTGACGGGCATTTGGCTGAGCCTTGCACGGTCTGCGAACATCGCCTTGATGGCTTCGGCCTGCTTCGGCGCAAAGTGCGCGGCCACCGAGCCTTCGAATTTCTTGCGCAGTACCGGCATGCCTTCTGCGCGCCGCTTGCGATGTCCGATCGGATAATCGACCGCGATGCGCTCGGTCAGCGTGCCGTCATCGAAGAATACCTGCACTGCGTTGCCGATATAGCGCTTGTCCGGCGCATAGTACTCCGCCGTGAACGTCGTGTTTTCGGTGACGACCATTTTGTCGCGCAGCCGATCGACGCGCGGGTCGTGAGCCGTGGCGTCCTCGTAGTCTTCGGCGACGAGCCGCCCAAAGATCAGGGGCACGGCGACCATGTACTGGATGCAATGATCGCGATCGGCCGGATTCGCCAGCGGTCCGGTCTTGTCGATGATGCGCGCGCCCGGCTCCTGGGTCTCGATGACGATCCTCTCGATATGATCGAGACGGTCCTTGACCTCGGGATGCAGCTTCAGCGCCGCTTCCACGGCAGTCTGGGCATGGAACTCGGCCGGGAAGGAAAGCTTGAACAGCACGTTCTCCATGACGTAGCTGCCGAATTGCTGCGGATAGGACAGCGGCTTGCCGTCGAACAGCACGTCCTGAAACCCCCATGTCGGCGCCGTGAGCGCGGACGGATAGCCCATCTCACCCGTCAGCGCGATGAGCGCAAGCCGCACGGCGCGGCTCGTTGCGTCACCCGCTGCCCAGCTCTTGCGCGAG
>JAEYXD010000210.1 GCA_023428645.1 Pseudomonadota bacterium | reverse complement strand
GAGGCTTCGCTTCGACGTTGACAATCGCGCGCCCTTGGGGCGGCGAGATTGGAGCGGGTGATGGGAATCGAACCCACGTTAGTAGCTTGGGAAGCTACAGTTCTACCATTGAACTACACCCGCGCCGGGGCGGATTCTAGGCACCGCCAGCCGGCCGCGGCAACTGCGGCAGTGCATTACCGAGGACAGCGTGCGTTTCGACTTGAGAGACTTGGAGTTATTCGTCGCGGTGGCAGACGCCGGCAGCATCGCCCGCGCGGCCGAGCGCTCACATACCGTCGCCTCCGCCGTGAGCAAGCGAATTTCCGACTTGGAGGACAACTTCGGCACGCCGCTGCTCGTGCGCGGCGCGAAAGGGGTCGAGCTCACGGCAGCCGGCAATGCCCTGCTCGCTCGCGCCCGGGTGCTGCTGCACCATGCCACCCAGCTCGACGGTGAAATGCGCCGTCACGCGAGCGGCGCGCATGGCTACGTGCGCGTCTTCGCGAACATCTCGGCGATCGTCGAATTCATGCCGCGCGCACTCGCCTCGTTCGCGCTGGCGCATCCGGACGTCCACGTCCATCTCGAAGAACATCTCAGCTCGGAGACGGCGGCCGCCGTCGCGGACGGCACGGCCGACTTCGGCATCGTGAGCGAGCTGCCGCTGATCGACGGCCTCACCACCTTGCCGTTCCGCACCGACGAGCTCGCGCTGATCCTGAAGCCCGATCATCCGCTCGCGGTGCGCGGCTCGATCGATTTCAGCGAGGCGGCCGAGCTGCCATTCGTGGGACTGCATGCGGGGAGCTCGCTGCATCGCCTGCTGACGCAAGCAGCCACCGAAGCAGGCACGACCTTGAACTGGCGGGTTCAAGTGACGAGCTTCGACGCGGCCTGCGCGATGGTCGCGGCCGGGCTCGGCGTGAGCATCATGCCGCGCGCAGCGACGACGGCCTACATTCGCTCGCTCGCGCTCAGCGTCGTGCGCCTGACGAATGCGTGGGCGCAGCGCCAGCTCTTCCTCTGTTCGCGCACGAATGGCGTGCTGCCCTCGTCGGCACGTTTGCTGTTCGAGCACCTGCGAATGCAGACTTGAGGGCTGACCAGCATTCACAGCGGCCGATTCGCTCACGAGTCGGCCAACCGAGCCATCGATGACGCATTCAAACGACCCCGATTCCGCCCACCCCCCCGCCGACACGGATGCGAACCCCGGCGGTCACCGCCGCAGCATTCGCAGCTTCGTCCTGCGCGCAGGGCGCGCGACAGCCGCGCAGCAGCGCGCGCTCGAGGAGCTGTGGCCGAAATACGGCATCCCCGAACAGAGCGGCGCACTGGATTTCGAGCGCATCTTCGCGCGTGCGGCGCCGCGCATGCTCGAGATCGGCTTCGGCGCGGGCGAAGCGCTGCTCTCGTTCGCGCAAGCGCATCCTGACATCGATTGCATCGGCATCGAGGTGCACCGGCCGGGCGTTGGCCACTTGTTGCTCGGCGTGGAAGGCGCCGGGCTCACGAACGTACGCGTGATCGACCGCGACGCCGTCGACGTCCTGAGCAACCAGATTCCCGCCGCCTCGATCACGTTCGTGCACGTCTTCTTTCCGGACCCATGGCACAAGAAACGCCATCACAAGCGGCGTTTGATTCAGCCGCCTTTCGTCGCATTGCTCGCGCGCATCTTGGCGCCAGGCGGGGTGTTGCGGCTTGCGACCGATTGGGAGCACTACGCATTACAAATGCGCGAAGTACTCGATGCCACGCCCGAATTTGAAAACGTTGCCGGGACAGACGGGTACGTGCCGCGCTCATCGGTGCGTCCACTCACGCGCTTCGAACGCCGCGGACATCGTTTGGGACATGGCGTTTGGGACTTGGAGTATCGGCGCAAGTAACCGGGGCAATGACTGCTGACGAAAGGCCGCACCGGGTTCAGATCGATCACGTGTCTTTCGTCATTCAGGACGTGTGCGTGTTGGTGCCCTGCAGAAAAAATGCCTCTTGAATCCGTGCGTACACAGGCATAAAACAAAGCCGACGCAAACGACTCCACGCACGCAAGGATGCCGCTCACGCAAGGAGCGCGACTCTCGCTTCAGTACGGAGGAAACCATGACGTCGCCGAGTCCGATCGTGGGTGATTGGTATCGCGGAGCCAACGGGTCGATGTTCGAGATCGTCGCGATCGACCGCGATGACGGCACGGTCGAAGTGCAACACTTCGACGGCACGCTGGAAGAGCTCGATCTCGAGACCTGGGACGAACAGGAATTCGAAGAAGCGCAGGCGCCCGAAGATTGGACCGGCTCCGTCGACGTCGAACCGGAAGACTACTCTCCAGAGCGCGAGCTCGGCATGACGACGATCTGGACCGATCCGCTGACGAGCCTCGATCGCAGCGAAGCGTCCGGCTATTCGGAATGGCCGGCGCTGCGCGATTTCTAGCCGCGTCGCATTCGCTTTCGCTCAGACGAATCGCTCGAGCTCGCGATCCGCGTCGAGGATCACGAGCCCCGCCTCGATGCGTACTCGCAGCGCGTGCAGTGATTCACCCGCGCAAGGACCTGCGATGCATCGCCCGGTTGCGCGCTCGAACATCGCGCCGTGCGACCGACACATGATCGCGCCTTTGTCTGGCGCGAGAAATTCGTTGGGGCGGAAGTTCAGCGGATGGCCCGCGTGCGGGCAGCGATTCACGTAGGCGAACACGTCGTCGCCGACGCGCACGATAAAGCCGCGTAACGGCCAATCCCCAGGGCCGATCGCGAACGCGCGGGAGCCTGGATCCTCCAGGTCGGAGAGCGCACAAATCGTGTGCGAGCCCGCGAGCGTCACCGGATGATCACCCTGCCCTGCCGGCCTCTGCCATCGGCGTTGCACTGCTCACGCCGCGGCGCCATCCCAAAGCCCGTGGGCGCTATGCGCCAGAGCCAAATGATCATGATCGCGGCGGGAATGCTGAGCGCGGATGTATAGATGAAGAACAACGGATAGCCGAAGTGATCGACAAAAGCGCCCGACAGCCCCATGAGGATTTTCCCGGGCAGCGCATAAAGCGAGCTGAACAGCGCGTACTGTGTCGCGGTGTAGGCACTGCTCGTGAGGCTGGACAAATATGCCATGAACGCCGTGCCGGCGATCGCCATGGCGAAATTGTCGCAGCTCACGACGATTGCGAGCGCGACCGAGCCTGGCTGCTGAATGAACGACAGCGTCATGAACGCGAGGTTCGAGACGACCGTCAGCACAATCCCGACCGTGAGCGAGCGCAATGCCCCGAGCTTTGCGACGATGATGCCGGCAACTAGAACGCCGACAATCGTCGCGAACGAGCTGAAGAACTTCGCGACAGCGGCAATTTCCTTGAGGGTGTAACCCACATCCAAATAGAACGGGTTTGCCATTACGCCCATCGTGAAATCCGTCAGTCGATAGGTGCAGACGAGGATGAGGATGGAGATGGCGAGCGCGCCCTTGTATCGAGCGAAGAAATCGAGGAACGGGCAGACGACCGCACCGGTGAACCACATGCCCGCCTTGCGCATCGGCTCGGGCCAATGCGCCTTCTCGACCAAGAAACGGGCGACGCGCGCCTCTTGCTCGAACGAGGTTCGCGACACGGCGACCTCAGGCTCCGCAATTACCAATGTCGTCACGATGCCAATGCAGCCGAGCGCCGCCATCGTCAGATAAGCGGCGTTCCACCCCGCATCGGCCGCGATCCACAAAGCGCCGGCACTACCGACGATGATCGCGATACGGTACCCGAGCTGGTATCCGGCGGCCATCGCGCCTTGCATCGCGACGGGAGCGGACTCGATCCTCCAGGCATCGAGCGCGATGTCTTGCGTCGCCGAAGAGAATGCCAAGAACAATGCGGCGAGCGCGATTGGCATGAGCGTTCCGGCACTTGGGTCGCTCGCCGCCAGATGCACGAGCGCGACGACGATGCCGACTTGGGCAACGAGCATCCAGCTGCGGCGTCGACCGAGCACTCTCGTCAGCCACGGCAGCGGAACCCGATCGACGATCGGCGCCCAAAAGAACTTGAGCGTGAAGACGAGCCCAACCCACGACAACATGCCGATTGCGGTGCGCTCGATGCCCGCTTGGCGCAGCCAAGCGGACAACGTGGAGAACACGAGCATGAACGGCAGGCCCGCGGAGAATCCCAGGAACAACATCGCGAGCACCTTGGGCTCGCGATACACGAGCACCGCGCGCAACCAACCGGTGCGCTGCGCCCCCTCGCCGGCAGACGTGTCGGAATGGGCGCTCAAGCGAGCGGTCCTCTCGCGAGCAAAGCCGCGTCGATGTCTCGATGCCTTACAGAGAATGATGAGGCGAACGGAAGCGTCGAAAACTGCATCGGCGGAGTATAGAAGCGGGATCGAGAGCGCGGATAGCTTGGTCGTCGGACTGTCCTGCTTTGCCGGAGCGATCACGCGTGGCTCGGCCCTATACTATGCACACGACACTCCGGCATCTCACTTCAATGTCCTCATCCTTCATCGACCTCTGCCTCGAACTCGGCGTGCTCCGCTTCGGCGAGTTCAAGCTGAAATCCGGACGCACGAGCCCCTACTTCTTCAACGCCGGCTTGTTCAACTCCGGTCGGGCGCTCGCCGAACTCGGTCGCCACTATGCGCAGGCTGTGCAGCGCGCGAACCTGGGCTACGACATGCTCTTCGGCCCGGCGTACAAAGGCATCCCGCTCGTCGCCACGACGGCGATCGCCCTGGCGGATCACCAGGGGCGAGACGCGCCGTGGGCGTTCAATCGCAAGGAAGCGAAGGATCATGGTGAAGGCGGCACGATCGTCGGCACCCCGCTCGCCGGACGCGTCTTGATCGTCGATGACGTCATCACCGCCGGGACCGCGATCCGGGAGTCCGTGAGCATCATCCGCGCGGCCGGCGCCACCCCGATCGGGGTGTTGATCGCGCTCGATCGCCAAGAGCGGGGGCAAGGAGAGCGGTCCGCGGTACAGGAGGTCGAGCAGGATCTCGCCCTGCCCGTGACGAGCATCATCAAGTTGCAGGACCTCATCGCGCATGTCGAAAAGACTGGCGCATCCGCCGAACTTGGCGCCCTGCGCAGCTATCGCGCCCGTTACGGCATCGAGACCTGAGTCACAGGTTGGCTCTCGTCTTTGCTGGCAAACGGTTGACCGATCAGTGACCTGCTGCACAATAGGGCAGCTTATTTGCGGAGGAAATTTGGGCCATCGGAACAGCAAGCTGACGCTTCGCCGTCCGCAGCACGCGCTGGCCGCGACCGTGGTCCTGGTCGCGACGCTTGCGGCCGCGACATCCCATGCCCAAACCAAGACCACGCGCGAGGCGTTCTATCGCTGCAAGGACGGGGCCGGCCAGACCCATTACGGCGACAGCCTACCGCCGGCGTGCGCCGGCTTTGACACCGAAGTGCTGAATGATCGGGGCATGGTCAGCCGCGTCATCGAGGGGGAGCGGACGAAAGCGGCCCGCGTCGAGCGCGAAGCGGCCGAGAAAAAGGCTCGGGATGAGCGCGACGCACGCGAACAGCGCGACCGCATGCTGATCGACACCTACCAGACGGTCGCGGACATCGAGCGCTTGCGCGATCAACGCATCGAGCTGCTCGTCTCGCAGTATCGGGTGACGGAACAGAACATTCGCAATCTGCGCGAGCGTCAGACACGGGTCGAACAGCAGATCGCGCGCTTCAAGCCGTACAACGAGCAAGCGAATGCTCCACCGCTGCCCGATCACCTCGCCGAAGAACTCGTCAATATCGTGAACGGCCAGCGCGTGTATCGCGAATCGCTCGCGAAGAACAAGGAAGAGCAAACGCAGGTGAAGACCGCGTTCGCCGCGGACATCAAACGCTTCAAGGAATTGAAGGGCCTGAAGTAAGCAGCGCCGCCGCGCCTACTTCGTTCCCGAGCTGCCGAATCCGCCCGCGCCGCGCTCCGTCGCGACGAACTCGCTCACGACCTCGAATTCCACTTGCACGACAGGCACGACGACGAGCTGCGCGATGCGCTCGCCGGGCTGGATCGTGAACGTCGAGGCGCCGCGATTCCAGCACGAGACGAAGATCTGCCCCTGGTAATCAGAGTCGATCAGGCCGACCAGATTGCCGAGCACGATGCCGTGCTTGTGCCCGAGGCCCGAGCGCGGCAGCACGATCGCGGCGAGGTTCGGATCGCCGAGATGAATCGCGATGCCCGAGGGAATGAGCTGGGTGTCGCCCGGCCTGAGTTCGAGCGGCGCGTCGATGCACGCGCGCAAGTCGACGCCCGCGGAGCCGGACGTCGCATACTGCGGCAGCGGAAATTCGCGCCCGACCCGCGGGTCGAGCACGCGCACTTGCAGGCGTTGCCGCGAGCGCACGGGCGCGGCGCCCGATCCGTCAGCGGGTGGCATGCAACGACGCGATCGGTGACGCGGTCGTGGCATGGCGAGCGCGATAGCGCTCGGCAATCACGTCGACGAGTTGCCGCGCCAACGCGCCCTTGCTCGTGAGCGACAGCTCGCGCTTGCCTCCCGACCAATACAACGTGAGCGCGTTGTCGTCCTTGTCGAAGCCGAGGCCGTCGCCGACCTTGTTCGCGGCGATCATGTCCAGGTTCTTGCCCGAGAGTTTCGCGAGCGCGTTGCGTTCGACGTTCTCCGTCTCGGCGGCGAAACCGACCAGGAACGGCGGCTTCGCACTGCGGCCGACCGTTGCCAGCACGTCCGGCGCCCTCGACAGCGCGAGCGTCATCGTGTCGCTGGTTTTCTTGATCTTTTCGCAGGCGACTTCCGAGCAGCGATAGTCGGAGACCGCGGCCGCCGAAATGAAGATGTCCGCGTCGCTGATTGCCTGCTGAACCGCGCTCAGCATCTGCTCCGCGCTTTCGACATCGATGCGCTCGATGCCGCGCGGCGCTGAAACTTGCACGGGGCCGCTGACGAGCACGACCTTGGCGCCCGCATCGCGCGCGGCTTCGGCGACGGCATAGCCCATTTTTCCGGAACTGCGATTGCTGATGAAGCGCACGGGATCGATGCGCTCGCGCGTCGGACCGGCGGTCACGACGACCTTCAAACCTTTCAGCGCGGAATTCGAGGGCGCATCGACGAACAATTCGGCGGTGATGTCGCTTGGCTCGAGCATGCGACCCGGGCCGACTTCACCACACGCTTGCTCGCCGCTCGCGGGCCCGAGGATGCGCACGCCGCGCTCCTTGAGCAGCTTGATGTTGGCCTGGGTCGCGGGGTTTGCCCACATCAATCGATTCATCGCGGGGGCGAGTGAGATTGGCGCCGATGTCGCGAGCGCCAGTGTCGTGAGCAAGTCATTCGCGAAGCCATGCGCGAGACGCGCGATGAAATCGGCGGTCGCCGGCGCGATCACGATGTCGTCGGCCCAACGCGCCAGCTCGATGTGACCCATCGCAGCCTCGGCGGATTCATCCCAAAGGTCGGTGCGGACGGGCTTACCAGAAACTGCTTGAAACGTGAGCGGAGCGACGAATTGCTGCGCGGCTCGCGACATGACGACTTGCACGTCGGCGCCTCGCTCGATCAAGCGACGAACGAGATCCGGGCTCTTGTAGGCGGCGATTCCCCCGGTAACCCCGAGCAGAATCTTGCGTGGCTGTGACGCGCTCATGGCGGCGGATTATGGGCCGGCTCGCGGGCGCCCAGCAAACCAGAAGGCCATACCTCCATTCCGTGCGGGAATGGGCCGAAATCGCACAAACGCCGCACGTTGTGGGTCATATCGGCGCAACTCGCCCGGTTTTATGGCGACCGTCTCACCCTACGGGTGACCAGACTCCGGCGCTGGGCATGACCGCCATCCGGAGCATCCATGTCGATCCGTGACTGGCCGCCGACGGAGCGGCCGAGGGAGAAACTGCTATCCCAAGGTCCGCAGGCGCTGACGGAGGCTGAGCTCCTCGCGATCCTGCTCCGAACCGGCAGCCGCGGCCGTAGCGCGCTCGACGTCGCACGCGACCTCCTGGTCCAGTTCGGCTCGTTGCGCAGCCTGCTCACGGCGGACAAGGAGCAGCTGTGTGCCGCGCCTGGCCTTGGACCGGTGCGCTACGTGGCGTTGCAGGCATCCCTGGAGCTGGCACGGCGCCACTACCAGGAGCTGATGAGCGCCGGCTCCGCACTATCGAATCCGCGCGCGACGCGCGAATTCTTGCGAATGCGATTGCGCGATCTCCCCCACGAGGTGTTCTGTTGTGTCTTTCTCGACAATCGCCATCGAGTCCTCGGCTTCGAGGAGCTGTTCCGGGGCACGATCGACGGAGCCAGCGTGCACCCCCGCGAAGTCGTGAAAGAGGCCTTGGCGCGCAATGCCGCCGCTGTGATTCTCGCCCACAACCATCCCTCCGGCATCGCCGAACCCAGCCAGGCCGACGAATTGATTACACGGCGGCTGAAAGAGGCGCTCGCGCTCGTCGACATCCGGGTGCTCGACCACCTGGTAATCGGCGACGAGGCCTGCGAGTCGTTCGCCGAACGGGGGCTGCTTTAGGTCTGGTCGTGGGGGTGGCCACGGGTCGCACGGCAGATTTCGGCGTATCTGCCTGCAATTAAGTTGGCCATCGCTCCTTACTCTGGTATAAAGCGCGACTCATTTTTGGGCCCGCCTCGGCTTGGCGGCGCCGTCTCGAGGAATCGCTATGTCCAGAGTCTGTCAGATCACCGGCAAGGGCCCGATGACGGGAAATCGCGTTTCGCACGCGAACAACAAGCGTCGCCGCCGCTTTCTCCCGAACCTGCACGTGCAGCGCTTCTGGGTGGAGAGCGAACGCCGCTTCGTGAGCCTGCGCATCTCCACGCGCGGCCTGCGCACGATCGAGAAGAAGGGCATCGACAAGGTCGTTGCCGAGCTGCGCGCCCAGGGCGTTCGCCTCTAACGCTACGGAGCTAAGTCATGCGCGAAAAGGTCAAGTTGGTTTCGACGGCCGGCACCGGCCATTTCTACACGACGACGAAGAACAAGCGTCTGCACCCGGACAAGATGGAAGTGAAGAAATTCGATCCGAAGGTCCGCAAGCACGTCCCTTACAAGGAAGCGAAGATCAAGTAATCGCTCCGAGTCATCGTCAGAGGACTCCTGAAAAACCCGCCCATGAGGCGGGTTTTTCGTTTTAAGCCGTCTCGAAAGGCCGCGCGTGGTCGGCCATCCAGGCACATGGCACCCGCTTTGGCAGCGGCGCAGAACCGCAGCGGGGATTGGCAGGCCATCGGCCTCGATCGCTACAAAAGAAAAAGCCCGCCGAAGCGGGCTTTCCGGGAAAGGACCTTCGCTGCTGCGCTCAGGCCGGCTGCATCGCGTACCCGCGCAGCCGCGCGGCGAAATCCTGCAGCACGCTGATACCGCTTGCCTCGGCCTGCGCGATCCAATCCTTCAGATGCTGGAGCAGCGACTCGTTGCTCATGTTCGTGCCGTTCCACAGCACACGAAGCCGTTCGCGGAACTCGTGCACCGTCTGCAGTGCCTGGTTGTCCGCCAGTACTTGCTGGAGCTTGGACTGCGCGCTCGTGTCGAGCAGCACCGGCTCACGCACCAGCAATTTCTTCGCGCGGCGGCTCAGATTCGAGCCGGCGACACGCATCTGTTCGCGGAACACGGGAATCGTGACGTTGCGCGAGTAATCGCGCAGCACGTGCATGCGGTTCACGATGACTGCGCGAACGGTCTCGAGATCCACATGCGTGCGGTGCGCCTTGACCGGTGCCGGCGCCTGCGGCGCCACACGAATCACCTTCGCCAAGCCGAAGGCCCTGAAGACGCTGATGTACAGCCAGCCGATATCGAACTCCCAGCGCTGCACCGAGAACTTCGCCGAGCTCGGGAACGCGTGGTGATTGTTATGGAGCTCCTCGCCCGCGATCAGCAAGCCCCACGGCGTGATGTTGCGAGCCGCATCCGGGCATTCGAAATTGCGATAGCCCCACCAGTGCCCGATGCCGTTCACGACGCCTGCCGCCATGAGCGGATTCGCGAGCATCTGCGCCGCGAAGATGATGATGCCCGGCACACCGAACAGCACGAGATCGATGACCGCCATCGCGATGATGCCGAGATTGCGATAGCGCGAGTAGAGATTGCGCTCCAACCAGTCGTTCGGCGCGCCCCGACCGAACTTCTCCACGACTTCAGGATCGCGAGCGGCGGCCTGATACAGCTCGGCGCCCTCGAGGAGAACCTTCTTGATGCCGTAGACGGCCGGGCTGTGCGGATCGTCCTTCGTTTCGCAGCGAGCGTGATGCTTGCGATGCACCGCGACCCACTCGCGCGTGATGATGCCGGAGCTCATCCACAACCAGAGACGGAAGAAATGACGGAGCGCCGGATGAAGATCGAGGCTGCGATGGGTAGCATCGCGGTGGAGAAACAATGTCACGCCCATGAAAGTCACCTGAATCATCAGGAACGTCACGAGCACGTAGCCCCAGAAACTCAGGTCGAGGATGCCGTACAAAAAATCGAGATTCACAGGCCGCCCTTAAAACAACTGAAACGAAGGCGTCGATCCGCGATCGAGCCACCCGACTATAGCCAACCCCCGTGGGGGTCCAAATGAGCGATTCCCTGCTCTCAAACTTTCGCGCTCGACGCCATGACTGACGCAACGCGGTATCGTGACGCTGATCTCATCAACATCAAGCAGGGGGACGCAAGCACGTTCCGTAATAGTTTTGTCGTCGTGCGCTGCAGCGTAATAATTTCGAGACATGCCCGAACTACCTGAGGTCGAAACCACGCGCCGCGGCGTCGCTGCTGCGGTCGTCGGCCGCACGATCGTGCGCATCGATGTGCGCGAGCCGCGCCTGCGCTGGCGCGTAGCCGCCGAGCTCTCCAGCATGGCCGCGGGCCAGCAGGTGCGCGCGCTGGAACGCCGCGCGAAGTACCTGCTGTTCAGCCTCGCGAATGGGACGTTGATCCTGCATCTGGGCATGAGCGGCAGTTTGCGCGCGCTGCCCGCAGCGACCCCGCCGCTGCTCCACGATCATCTCGATATCGTTCTGGATTCCGGCGCGTGCCTGCGCTTCAACGATCCGCGCCGCTTCGGCAGCGTGCTGTGGACGACGGGCGATCCCGAGCAGCACCCATTGTTGCGTTCACTCGGACCTGAGCCGCTCGCGCCGGAATTCAACGGCGCCGCCCTGGCGCGCGCCGCGAAAGGTCGCCGCGTCGCGATCAAGCAATTACTGATGAACAGCCAGATCGTCGTGGGGGTCGGCAATATCTACGCAAGCGAAGCGCTGTTTCGCGCCGGCATTCGCCCGCGGCGCGCGGCGGGCCGCTTGAAGCTCGCGGAGTTCGAGGCCCTCGCGAACGCCGTGAAGCAAGTCTTGCAGGAAGCGATCCGCTCCGGGGGCACGACGTTGCGCGATTACGTGAACGCGGACGGCATGCCCGGCTACTTCAGGCAGCGACTGTACGTCTACGAGCGCACCGGCGAGCCTTGCCGCGTCTGCAAGACACCGATTCGCCACGTCGTACAGGGCCAGCGCTCGACGTACTTTTGCGGCAACTGCCAGAAATGAAGTTATTGCTGGGCGCGGCGCCGCGCCCAGGCCTGCGCGAGCGCCTCTTTGACAATGGGATGCACGAATTGACTGACGTCCCCACCGAGGCTCGCGATCTCGCGGATCAGCGTCGATGAAATGAAATTGAACTGTTCGGTCGGGGTGAGAAAGACGTAATCGACCTTGTCGGATAGATGTCGGCTCATCGTCGCGAGCTGGAATTCGAATTCGAAATCGGACACTGCACGCAACCCGCGCACGACGACGCGCAGCCCATGCTGGCGCGCGAAATCCACCGTGAGACCGGAATAGCCGGTGACCTCGACATTCGGGATGTCGCCGAGCACCTGGCGCGCGAGTTCGACGCGCTCGTCGACCGTGAACAACGGCGCCTTGCCCGGGTTTGCCGCGACCGCGACGACGACCCTGTCGAAAATATCCGCCGCACGGCGCACCAAGTCATGGTGCCCGTTCGTGATCGGATCGAAAGTGCCTGGATACATCGCGCCAGTCATGGCCTGTCCCCGTCAAGATGAGCGCAGGAGATGATAGCCGACTTGTCCCGCGCGCTTGCTGCGATGGACGGACCAGCCGCCGGGCAACGGCGGCACGCCCGCATCGGCCGGCGCTTCCAGATAGATCAGCGCGCCAGACACGAGCCAACCTTGCGCCAGACGCGGTAGCACGTGCGTCAACACGTCCGAGGCGTAGGGCGGGTCGAGAAACACGATGTCGAAAGCCGTCGCGGGGCCACCGAGGTATGCAAGCGCATCGCTCGCGATCGCAGCGAAGCCCACGGCCTCGAGACGCTTCGCGGTGTCTTGTAAATGTCGCACGACCTCGCGATCGCGCTCGACGCACACGACCTCGCGCGCGCCGCGCGACAGCGCCTCGAACGCGAGCGCACCGCTGCCGGCGAACAGATCGAGACAGCGCGCCCCGACGATCCGCGGCGCGAGCCAATTGAACAGCGTCTCGCGCACGCGATCGGGCGTGGGCCGCAGTTCGGCGTGCGGCGGAAAGGTGATCGGCACGCCGCGCCAGCGCCCGGCGATGATTCGCAGCTTGTTCGGGAGTTGAGTTGCGCGCCGGTCTGGAGGGCGCCTTGCGTTGCGCGTCATTTGGGTACGCAGCATACCTTGCGCGCGCGGCGCCGAACGCATGGCGATGATCGCTGACGGAGCCTTGACGAGCGTGCTGCTAGAATCCCGCGCCCGCATTTGCACGATGTGACCTACCCCATGTTCGGCTTCAAATCGAAAGCCAAGACCGATCCGCAAGAGCCCGCGAAACCAGGCCTGTTCCAACGCCTGCGCGCGAAGCTCAATCAGGGCGACTCGTGGCTCACGTACGATCTCGCGAACCTGATCCCCGGCGGGCGAATCGACGACACCGTTCTCGATGAGCTCGAGATGCGATTGATCACCGCCGACGTCGGCGTGGAAACGACGGAGCGCATCCTCTCGGGACTGCGCAAACAGGTGCAGCGCAAGGAGCTCGGTAATCTCGACGCGCTGCTCAAGGCGCTGCGCGCATCACTGCTCGCGATCCTGCAGCCCGCGGCCGTGCCGTTGGTGCTCGAGACTGGCCCGAAGCCCTTCGTGATTCTGATCGTGGGTGTGAACGGCGCGGGCAAGACGACGACGATCGGCAAGCTCGCGCGGCGCATGAAAGAGCACCACTTGAAGGTGATGCTCGCGGCCGGCGATACCTTCCGCGCGGCAGCCGTGGAGCAGCTCCAAGTCTGGGGCGAGCGCAACGGCGTGCCCGTGATCGCGCAGGCCGGAGGCGCGGACCCCGCGGCTGTGGCGTTCGATGCGGTTCAGGCGGCGAAGGCGCGCGGCATCGATGTCCTGCTCGCGGATACGGCCGGCCGCTTGCACACACAATCGAACTTGATGGAAGAGCTCAAGAAAGTGAAGCGCGTCATGGGCCGGGTCGACCCGACCGCGCCGCACGAAGTTTTGCTCGTGCTCGATGCGAGCCAAGGGCAGAATGCGCTTCAACAGGCTCGCTTGTTCCACGAAGCGCTCGGCGTCACCGGCATCGTGCTCACGAAGCTGGATGGCACCGCGAAGGGCGGCATCATTCTCGCGATCGCCAGCGAGCTTGCGCTGCCCATTCGCTTCATCGGCACGGGCGAATCGGCCGAGGACTTCGACGAGTTCGATGCCGAAAGCTTCATCGACGCATTGCTGAAACCCTCAGAACGAGAATGACGTCACCCGACCGATGATTCGCTTCGATCACGTCTTCAAGCGCTATCCGAACGGTCGCGAGGCGCTCTCCGACCTGTCGCTCGAAATCGCGTCGGGCGAGATGGTGTTCTTGACGGGTCATTCCGGCGCGGGCAAGTCCAGCCTGTTGAAGCTGATTGCACTCATCGAGCGTCCCTCGCGGGGCCAGCTCGTCGTGAATGGCCAGAACGTCGCGGGCGTGTCGCGCCGCAAGATTCCCGCCTATCGGCGCAACATCGGCGTCGTATTCCAGGACCACAAGCTGCTGCACGACCGCACGATCTTCGACAACGTCGCGCTGCCGCTCATCATCGCGGGTGTCGGCACGAAAGAAATCGGCAAGCGCGTCCGCGCCGCGCTCGATCAGGTCGGGCTGCTCGGCCGCGAACAGAGCGTGCCGCTCGAGTTGTCGACGGGCGAGCAGCAACGGGTCGGCATTGCCCGCGCGGTCGTGAGCAAGCCGCCGATCCTGATCGCGGATGAGCCGACGGGTAATCTCGACCCGGAGCTATCGCTCGAAGTCATGAACATCTTTCGGCGCTTCAACGAAGTCGGCGTGACGGTGCTCGTCGCGAGCCACGATCTGTATCTGCTCGAGCATTTTCCGGTACGCCGCGTGCGGCTCGATGGGGGGCGCATCGTCGCGAGCACCCCAGGGCACGAGGCACTGCTCGATCCGGCCGCATTGCTTGCCGAGCAGGAGGAAGCGCCGTGATCGCCTGGCTCACCCGTCATGCGCAAACGCTCGTCGGCTCGCTCGGGCGGCTGTCGCAGCACTCGCTCGCGACGTTGCTCACGACGCTCGTAATTGGCATCGCGCTCGCCCTGCCCGCCTGCCTGCATCTGCTCGTGACGAACGCACAGCGCGCCGTCGGCGGCTGGAATCGCACGGTGAGCGTCTCGGTGTATCTGAAGCGGCCCACCGCCGCCGACGAGGCGCGGCGGATCGCCGAACGACTGCGTCAGCGGCGCGATATCGCCGAGGTGGATCTCGTCACCGCGGAAGAGGCGCTCAAGACCTTTCGCAATGACTCCGGGTTCGGCGCGGCGATCGACGCGCTGAATGAGAACCCGCTGCCGCATGCGCTCGTCTTGCTGCCCGCCGTCGAGTACGCCACGCCCGAGCACCTCGCGAGCCTCGCGGCAGAGCTGCGCAAGCTGCCGTCAGTCGACGTCGTACAGCTCGACACGGCCTGGGTCGAGCGCTTGGCCGCGATCCTCGATGCCATCCGTCGCGGCGTGCTGCTGGCGGCGGGGCTGCTCGCGGCCGGCATTCTCGTGATCGTCGGCAACACGATCCGGCTCGATATTCAGAACCGCCGGGATGAGATCGAGGTCACCAAGCTCGTCGGCGGCAGCGATGGCTTCGTACGTCGGCCATTTTTGTACAGCGGTGTCTGGTACGGCATCGGTGGAGGCATTCTCGCCTGGGTCCTGACGGCGATCGTGCTCGCGGCCCTGCGCGACCCCGTGGCCCGGATTGCTGGCCTGTATGGCAGCGGTTTCGAGCTCTCGGGGCTGGGACTGGAGGCCGGGGGCATGTTGGTGGGAGCGGGAATCCTCCTGGGCTGGCTCGGCTCTTACCTCGCGGCCACCCGCCACCTTCGGCAAATCGAACCTACGTGACTGACACGGGGGCCGCACCGGAACCTCCGAGCGCCGGCGACATTCCAGTATCAAGGACTTAGCCGCGTTTGCGCCGCCGCATCAATTCCTGACGCCGCGGAACGATACTCGGTCTTAGCACTCAAACGACTCGATTGCTAAACTGCCGGTCGCTTGAGAAGTAGGCCCACCTTGATGGAGGGGAATGTCACGATGAGTACAGCGCTTGCCCTTGCTCGCTCGAACTCTGATTTGGTGCTTGCCGGCCCCGTCGGCAGCCTTGATGCATACGTCGACCGCGTTTCTCGGATCCCCGTCTTGACCCGGGACGAGGAGCTCGCGCTCGCGCGCCGCCTTCGCGACACCGACGATCTGGACGCTGCGCGGCAACTGGTGCTCTCGCACCTGCGCTTCGTCGTGCACATCGCGCGCGGTTACACCGGCTATGGATTGCCCGTCGGCGATCTGATCCAGGAAGGCAATGTAGGTTTGATGAAGGCAGTGCGCCGCTTTGATCCCGAAGTGGGCGTGCGGCTCGTGTCCTTCGCGGTCCACTGGATTCGCGCCGAGATTCACGAATACGTGCTGCGCAATTGGCGTCTCGTGAAGATCGCGACGACGAAGGCACAACGGAAATTGTTCTTCAATCTGCGCAAGTTCAAGAAGAACCTCGGCTGGCTGACCGAATCCGAGACGCGCGCGATCGCAAGCGACCTCGGCGTCTCGACGGCGGAAGTCACCGACATGGAGCAGCGCCTCAGCTCGCGCGATCTGTCGTTCGATCCGGCGCCGGACGCGGATGACGAGGACGGTTCCTACTCGCCGTCGGCCTATCTGCAGAACCCGGAGTCGGACCCGTCGATCGCGGTTGAACGCGAGCAGTGGGACGAGGACACCGCCGATCGTCTGGCCCAGGCAATGTTGACGCTGGATGATCGTAGCCAGCACATCCTGCGCAGCCGCTGGATGACCGAGGAGAAGGCGACGCTGCACGAGCTTGCCGACAAGTACGGCGTATCCGCGGAGCGGATTCGCCAGATCGAGGCCAACGCGATCAAGAAGCTGCGCGGCATCGTCGCGGAGCCCGCCGAAGCCTGATCCAGACAGGCAGTGAGAGAAACGCAAGGGCCGGCCCCGCAAGGAGCCGGCCCTTGTTCAATCGGCCTGCGATCCTCAGCCCTTCGTCACGGGGACGATCGTGAGCTCCACGCGGCGATTTTGTGCGCGGCCCGCTTCCGTATCGTTCGATGCGACCGGATGCGACTCACCCGCGCCAACCGTGATCAGACGCTGCTGTTTCACGCCGTGGCTGCCGAGATAGCTCGCGACGGCCTGCGCCCGTCGCTCGGAAAGCGCCTGGTTGTACTGATCGCTGCCGGTGCTGTCGGTGTGGCCCGCCACTTCGATGACCGTCTTGTCGTATTCCTTCAGCACCATCGAGACGCCGTCGAGTGCGCTGTAGAACTGGGCATTCAGATCCGCGCTGTTCAGCGCGAACGTGATGCTGCTCGGCATGTTCAGCGTGATGTTGTCGCCGTTGCGCGTGACACTGACGCCGGTGTTCGCGAGCTGCTGGCGCAGTTTCGCTTCCTGCACATCCATGTAGTAGCCGACGCCGCCGCCCGCGAGCGCGCCGACACCGGCGCCGATCAGCGCGTTCTGCAGCTTGTCGCCCTTCGTCAGCAGGCCCGCTACGGCGCCGGCAGCGGCGCCGATGCCCGCGCCCTTCGCCACTTTGCTCGTCTGCTGTTCGCCCGTGTACGGATTTATCGTCGTGCACGCGGCAAAGCTCAGCACCATCATCCCGACGGTCGCGGCCTTGGCCACAGAGCTGTTCACGAGTCGAATCTGCATAGTTTCTCCTTACGAATGTACGGGTATCAGCTTTGTAGGATAGCGCTGAATGCCCACTGAATTATGTCGGTGCGCGCATTATGTCTGTGCGCGCGAGGTCCGGCCGGAATCGTCTTTAGTTGCGACGTCGATCATCGACATCGCGCCGCGCGTTCAGTACGGAATGCGCAGCTTGCGGTAGATGAACGAAAGCAGCCACAGCGGTCCGATCATCAGGAACTGCACGTCCTTGAAAAACGACGGACGCTTGCCTTCGTAGTGATGTCCGATGAACTGTCCGATCCAAGCGACAACGAACAGCGCGACGCACGCAATCCATAACGAACCTGGCAAGCGTTCGAGAAGCGCGAGCGCGCCGATGACGATCGCGACGAACACGAGCATGTCGAGCGCGAGCGACCACGACATCGCAAAGTAATAGGCGACGCCGAACAGCAACAGCAACGTGCCCCAGTTCAACAGCGGTGACACCGCCGCGAACGCCGTGGGTACTGGCAGCGACGCGAGCAGGCCGACCAGGCTGACGACGATGATCGGTACGCAAATCCAATGGAGCACTTTGTTGCTTGGGTTCTGATGGCTTTCGCCGTATTCGGCCAGCCACTGATCGACGTCTTTCATAGCTCGTCCCCCCTGCCCGCTCGTAAGGTACGCCGCGCTCGCGTCGTCCTCAATCGGGTGATTCGCTATGCAGCATTGACAGAAGACTACGGCGGAAAATCCGCTGCCTGCGCTACCATTCGCGCCCGAAATTCCACACCAGCGGCCTCACGACCATGTCCAAATCTGTCCCTGTCGAGCTCGATCCCGTCGACCTGTATTCGGTTCGTTCCGCGCTCACGGATGATGAGCGAATGGTGCAGGACTCCGTCGCGAAATTCGTCGACGAGCAAGTGATTCCGATCATCGGCGAGTGCTTCGAGCACGAGCGCTTCCCGCGCGAGCTCGTGAGCGGCATCGCGGAGCTCGGCTTGCTCGGCAGCTCCATCCAAGGTTACGGCTGCGCCGGTTTGAACTCCGTGTCGTACGGACTCATCTGCCAGGAGCTCGAGCGTGGCGATTCCGGACTGCGCAGCTTCGTGTCCGTGCAATCGAGCTTGTGCATGTATCCGATCTACGCGTTCGGCAGCGAGGAGCAAAAGCAGCGCTGGCTGCCGCGCATGGCAACCGGTGAAGTGATCGCGTGCTTCGGTCTCACGGAGCCGCACGGCGGCTCCGATCCGGCGAACATGAAGACGCGCGCGAAGAAGCAAGGCAAGGATTGGGTCTTGAACGGCGCGAAGATGTGGATCACGAATGGCTCGATCGCCGATCTCGCAGTCGTGTGGGCGATGACCGACGAAGGCATTCGCGGCTTCCTGGTCGAGAAGAGCTTCAAGGGCTTCACCTCGCAGACGATCAAACACAAGATGAGCCTGCGCGCTTCCGTCACCGGCAGCTTGTTCTTCGACAACGTCGTCGTGCCGGAAGAGAACGTGCTGCCGGGCGTCGTCGGCCTCAAGGGCCCGCTGTCCTGCCTCACGCAGGCGCGCTATGGCATTTGCTGGGGCGTGACCGGCGCGGCGCAGGCATGTCTCACGGAGGCGATCGAGTACTCGAAGTCGCGCGTCCTGTTCGGCAAGCCGCTCGCGTCGACGCAGGCCGTGCAGATTCGCTTGGCCGAGATGGCGCGCAAGATCACGACCTCGCAGTTGCTGTCGCTGCAGCTCGGCCGCCTGAAGGAAGCCGGTTCGATGGTGCCGACGCAGGTCTCGATGGCGAAATGGCACAACTGCCGCGCGGCAATCGAAGTCGCTCGCGATGCACGCGACCTGCTCGGCGGCGCGGGCATTAGTGTCGAGTACGTACCGATTCGTCACGGGCTGAATTTGGAAAGCGTGATCACCTACGAAGGCACCGAGACCGTTCATCAGCTGACGGTGGGCCGCGCGTTGACCGGCATCAACGCCTTCTAAACAAGGTTTCAACCTACTCCCCCTCCCCCGCGCAGCGGGGGAGGGTTAGGGGAGGGGGCCTCTTCGTCCGATCTCTTCTCTTCCTCCGATCACTCTCCACCAAGACTGCGGGTCTGGACTGGAGACCGGCGCCTTCACGAAGTTCACTGCAACTTCCCCACCTCCTGTCCCTCCGCCTCGACCGCATGCGACATCCGCATCCGCGGCGGCGCGATCCTCTGATCCAATCGCAACGTCGCATCCCACGCGATCACGAGCGTGACGAACGCGAGACACGCAAGCAGGCGCTCGCGACGACGACGCATAACCACCACTGAACCAATGCGGGTTTTCATGAGCCCTCCCAAGTCCGGCTTGGGAGACATCACAACAGGTGATCGCAGGCGCACGACGCGCCCTCCGTGACACGCGTCGGGCGGATTGTGATCAATCATGGCGAGGCATTCGCCGCGCGACCGCGCGGCGTATGATGCGCTCCATGAAACGCTTGATCGCCATCGTCGAAGACGAGCCCGCCATCCGCGACAATTACGCCGCCGCGTTCCAGCGGCACGGATACTCCGTGCGCACCTACGGCAATCGCAAAGAGGCGATCGAAGCCTTCCGCGCGCGCTTGCCCGATCTCGCCGTGATCGATGTCGGGCTGCACGACGAACCCGAGGGCGGCTTCGAGCTGTGTCGCGAACTGCGATCGATGTCGGCGGAATTGCCGATCATCTTCCTCACCGCGCGCGACAGCGAGCTGGACGCCGTCTCCGGCCTACGCCTCGGCGCCGACGACTATCTGACGAAGGATCTGAGCCTCACGCATCTCATCGCGCGCGTGACCGCGCTGTTTCGCCGCATCGACGCACTCACGCAGCCCTCCAATCGCGACCACCTGCTGATGCGTGGCGAGTTGATGATCGACGCCGCTCGGCTGCATGCCACTTGGCGCGACAAGCCGCTGGGATTGACGCTTACCGAGTTCTGGATCGTGCATGCGCTCACGAAAAATCCGGGGCACGTGAAAAATCGCCAGCAGTTGATGGACGCGGCCAACGTCGTGCTCGACGACAACACGATCACGTCGCACATCAAACGCATCCGCCGCAAGTTCCAGGCGATCGACAGCTCGTTCGATCACATCGAGACCATGTACGGAATGGGATATCGGTGGAAGGAATAGGCGCGCACGACTCGGCCTCGGTGCGCGGCGAGCGCAAGCGAGGTCCGAGCGTCGCCGCCAACGGCTGCTGAACGATGTCCCTCCGCGCCAAACTCCTGCTGCTCAGCCTGCTGACGCTCGTCCTGCCCTGGGCGGGATGGCAATACGCACAGCAGATGGAAACGACGCTGCGCGAGGGCCAGGAGCGCGCCTTGCTCACCACGGCGCAGGTTCTGAGCCGCGTCGTTGCCTCGCAGCCCGAGGAGCTGTATCGCGCCCCGGAGCTGCGGACTCGCTTCGATCCCGGTAAAGGCGATTGGTACGCCCCGCTGCTGCCGTCGGCGCCGCTGATGGACGGCTTCGCGGATGAGTGGCCGGAACCCGCGCGACCTGTTCCGGGAATGAATCGTGACGCGCCGCGCGTGCGCCTCGGCGTGAACGGTCGCTTCATGCACGTCTACGTCGAGACGCGCGACGCCCAGATTCGCTACGAGCTGCCGGAGAGCGAAGATGCGATCGAGCCGCGGCCGAGCGATCGGATCATTTTTTTCACGCGTGATGAGTACGGACGCGAGCGCGCGTGGTCCGTGAGCGCCGCCGCGCCGGGTCCGGTGATCGTGCGCACGGCCGCCGTCGGCTCGCCATGGCGGCCGACGCTGGATCAATTGCCGAATGTCACCGGCGTCTGGCGCGCGACCGCGACCGGTTATGCCGTGGAGCTGCGCGCACCGCTCTCGATGTTCGGCACGAAGCTCGCGATCTTCGCGATCGACCTGAACAACAAGATCAACGCCGCGAGCACCTCCCCGGGCTGGCTGCACGTCGGCTCCGAGCCGCTGAAGCAGCGGCTCGCGACCTATGCGCCCGCGGAGCTGCGTGTCTCCGTGGTCGACGCGAACGGCTGGCTGCTCGCGCGCGCCGGCTCCATCGCGACGAGCGTGCGGTCGGACTATCCCGGCTTGAGCACCGACGACGAGGGCTTCAGCCGCTCGATCTATCGCGCCCTGTTCGCGCAAAGCGCGACGCCCTGCGAAGCCTATGGCTTGCCGTACGGCATGTGGGGCGCGCCCGTCGATTCCGCGCGGCGCGGCCGCGACAGCGCGATCTGGTTCGAGCCGTGCGGCGGCGAGCCGTCAGTGGTCCGCGCCGCCGTCCCGATTACCGTGGGCGGAGAAACGTTGGGCGCGCTGGTCGTCGAGGAGCCCGGCGAGGGCCTCATGCTCGTGCGCGAGATGGCATTGACCCGCTTGTTGAATCTGACGCTCGTCGCAACCTTGTTCTCGATCATCGTGACGCTGGTGTTCGCCGCCCGACTTTCGCACCGCATTCGCCGCTTGAGCAGAGCGGCGTCGACGGCGTTGACACCGGAAGGCCGCATCGAGGCGAACATTCCGGAAGTGCGCGCCTCCGACGAACTCGGCGCGCTGGCACGCAACTACAGCACGCTGCTGGCACGCTTGAAGGAGTATACGAGCTATCTGCAGACGCTCGGCACGAAGCTGTCGCACGAGCTGCGCACACCGCTCACGATCGTCAGCTCGTCGCTGGAGAACCTGAGCTCCGAGGGCGAGCTGCCCGGCGATGCGGCGGAGTATCTCGACCGCGCGCGCAATGGCACGTACCGCATGCACGCGATCCTGACGGCGATGACCGAAGCGACGCGCGTCGAGCAGAGCATCGAACACACGGAGCGCATCAAGTTCGATCTCACCGAGCTCGTGAGCAACATCGGGCTCGCGTATCGGCAGTCATTCTCCCGACATAAGATCGACACGAGCGTGCCCGAGGAGCCGTGCTGGGTCGACGGCGCGCCCGACCTGATCGTACAAATGCTCGACAAGCTGATGGATAACGCCGCCGATTTCTGTGCGACGGGAGGGCGTATCGAGCTGCGCCTGGCGGTCGATGGGCGGCGCTGTCGGCTGAGTGTCGCGAATACCGGCCCGCTATTGCCGCCGCAACTGGACGGCCGCTTGTTCGAATCCCTTGTCAGTCACCGGCCCGCGGCTCCCGCGCGGCCCTGCGTCCCCTCGCCTTCGGCAGCAGCGGAAAACAAGCCGCATCTCGGGCTCGGACTCTACATCGTGCGGCTGATCGCGGATTTCCATCAGGGGACGGTGACCGCGACGAATCTCCCCGATGCGTCGGGCGTCGTGTTCACGCTCGAGCTGCCACGGGTCGGCACGTCATAACACCAGAAATTCGCAGGTGACTTTCCTACGCCAATCGAACTCTGCAGGCTCAGTGTCGAGTTGGTTTACAAAGTTCCCGAACCGACTCGTGGTTTATGCACGACGAATCTTGTAACTGCATGAAACCAGTTGCACACTTCGCTGAGTGGCATACCACTTGCTAAATATTACGCACTCTCGCGATGTTCGCGTCGCGAGCCGAGGCAGAGAAGCGGGGATGGCACCGCAAGGGGAGTGGACAAAAAATCAAGCGTAAGGACGACGCAGCCGGCTTCGACCGGCGGGATAAAAAGTGACTTAGAGCGACAGCAACGTTTCTTAGATTTAGCCGACGCACCCGAACAACAAGAAGAGACGCCGACTCAGAAACGAAAAGCCCCGCCGATGCGGGGCTTTTTTTTCACTTCTGCTGCCACTGCCCGTTCGCGTCCTGTACGAACCAGCCCGCCGACGCCCGCTCGCTCCAGCGCTCGGCAAAGATCTTGCGAATGTCCGACTCCCACTCCGGATGACCGTTCGCGGCCGCAATCTCGCGATACAGATTTGCCCGATCCGCGTTCTCATCGGCGATCAACTTACGTGCGGCATTCCGCTCCGGCAGCGGGATCAGGTTCTGGTCGCGCACCTCGACGAGACCATCGCGCGTCAAACCGATCGCGCCCGAGTCGTAGAACTTCTTCAACTGCGCGTGCCGCGCTTCCATCGATTGGGTGAGCTGCTTCACGACGGGCGTCGCGATGTTCAGGTCGGCCTGCGCATGCGCGGCCGGAACGAGCAGATTCAACACACCTGCTGCGGCCGCCAGCAACACGCGCTCCGGGGCTTGCCGTTCGAGTGACTGGGAGCGCTTGTTCGCGTTCGACTTCTGCGCATCGCTGCCCCAGACGTCCTCGATGATGCGATCGGCCGCTTTCTCGGCCGCGGCTGCCGGAAAATACACGTTGATCGTGACGCACGCGGACAGCACCAAGCACAGAGCGGCGACCTTCAGGGGCAAGTAGCGCATAAGAACTCCTCGAGAGCATTTCCTGTCGTCGAGTCTGACTCGACTCGCTGAATCGGTCGTGAATCCTACCTGCTCGCGGCGAATCGCGTCTTGATGTCGTGCTGCTCGTCAATTTCCGCTCGGTGGCCCCTGCCCGCCGACGACGGGTCCTTCCGATTGCGTGATCGCGACCAGTTGCTGGACGAGTCGCGGCCAATCGACACGCCGTGTATTCCCGATGACGTCGATCCGCGGCAGGCCCGATCCTTTCACGAGGTAGTACCCTCCGTTCGGTGCCGGTGCGACGCCGTCCAACAGACACACCTCGTTCTCGAGCCGGCACGACAGCCCCAACCGGTCGTAACGGAACTCATCGAAAAAGCGCAGCGCGCCGCTCGACAATGCCGCCGTGATGCCTGCCCCGCCGCCGCCGATGCTGCCGATGTTCTCGACGGCGCGCTGACTGATGCGGCGGCGTGAGCGATCGCCGGGGGGTGTGAACAGGCGCGCATCGAACGCGATCGGCTGCCACTTGAACAGCTGCAGATTCTCGATCGCGCCCGACAAGCGCCCCGTGATGCGCCCGAACGAGAATGCCCGCGTCACGAGCGCGAGGTCGAGATTCGTGAGCTCGATCGTCGAATAGAATCGCGGCCACGCGCCGAGTGCGTCCTCGAGCCGCAAATCACGAATCGCCACCTGGCCATCGAACACTTGCGCCTGCAGCGTCGTGCCGAGCGTGACGATGCCGTCGCGCAGTCGCAGCTTGGAGATCGTGCCGCCGATGCTCCCGCCGAACTCCGGCCAAGCGAATGCTCGACATACTTCCGCCACGCTGATCGGCTGCAGCGTCGCATCCACCATGAAGGCGACCGATGGCAGCCCCACATTGCGGATCCGCAGACTTTCCAAGTCGATCGCACCGTCGAGCAGCGGAATGCGCGCCGGATCGAGCAAACGAAAATTGCGGCCGATCGTCGTGAAGCGAAGCTCGCTGGGACCGAGCGCCAGCTTGAGCAAGCTACCGCCTCGCCAGCGTAACGTCGAACTCGCAGCGCCACTGCGCAACACGACATCTTCATCCTCATCCGCGCCATCACGCCAGGTCACATCGCCAGTGAGGCCCGCGAGCGCGAACGTGCCCGCGCCGTCATCGAAACCGAGATCCGCGAAGCGCAGATCGACCCGTTGCGGCAAGCCTTCGTCCACGTGCACCACGCCCGTGATGAGGCCGCTCGTTTGCAGCGACTTGAAATCGGTATCCAGCAAGAACGGCTGCAGATAGCCCGTATACGCGCCTGGAAACTGGAGCGCCTGGAGATTCAGCCGCAGCTCGCGCACCGGCTGCGCCGCCGCGGGGTCGATGCGCGCGCTGCCATTGGCCTGCAACATCTCTCGGTGGTCCACCTGGAACGAGCTCGCGAGGATTTCGCCGTTCGCCGCAAGCTGCCCGCGAGCCTGCGCCGACATTGCATGCACGCCGAAGTCCAGGAACACGGGCTCGGCATAGGCTTGCCCCTCGGCTGCCGCGACACTCACGTCGAATTGCCAGGCATCGTCAGCCGCCGCAAGCGTCGAGCTCAGCGTGAACGAGAGCTGGTCGCTGGCGAGCGTGCCGCTAGCGTTGTTCGCCGTGAGTGCTTCGACCTGCGCCGTGATCGCCGCGCGCTGCAAGGAGGTCGCACCGACCGCGTCGATCTGCGCGGAAAGGCGGCCGGTCCCAGCGACTTCCGGCAATGGCAGATTCAACGTACGGGCGAGCGCCAGCGCCTGCTCGACGTCGATGCCCGTAAGATTCGCCTGTGAACGCCAGCCCTGCGCTTCGAGCATGGCGTGAATGCGAATCGCACCGCCGGCGATGCGTGCGCCGGCTAGCCGCGCATCGATCGCGCCCGTGCCACGGTCATAAGCGAACGAGCCGCGGAGTTGTTGCGTACCGAGCGTCGGGATCGAAAGCGCGATGCTCGCATCCGCACAGGCGATTTTCGTCGCGACCAGCTCGAGCGCCGGGCAGGTGACGCGCACATTGCGCAAAATTTGCGCGCCCGGCAGCTGCAACCAGGCGATCGTCGCCCGCGACGCCGCACCGTCACGCGCCAAACCGAGGTCGAGTACGATTTGCTCCGCCCGCCAGCCTGCGCCCTCGACGCGCTCGATCTCGACCTGCACGGCGTCGATCGCCCGCACGATGCCCGCGACACCGACGCCGAGCACGATGCCGCACGCCACCAGGATGCGCAGGGATCGGTGACGCAACGATGCGGATGCGGCGAGTCGAAACATCCGCCGATCATACTCACGATGCCCAGGCCGAAGCGCGCGGAACCGGCGTTCGCTCCGAGAGTTGTTGCAATCGGACCCCGCCGATCCGCAAGCGTCGCCCTGTCGCTGCGTGTCATCGCGCTCGTCCCAACACGTATGCGCCTGCCCCAGATGTTCCAGCATCGTCGTACTTGGCACATGCTCGTGGGGGCACCCCTGGTCGCATGCACGCTGCTCATCGCCGGTTGCACGACGTCCTTCGTCTACAACCGGCTCGATACCCTGGCGAGCTGGTATTTCGAAAGCCTCGTCTCATTGAACGACGAACAGCGCAGCGAACTGCGGGCCTGGCTCGGCCGCACGTTGGCATGGCATCGCGAATCCGAGCTCTCGCGCTACGCGGCATTCGTGAGCGAGGTATCCACGACGGTCGCGCAGCCGAGTCCGCGCGAAACCTATGATGCGATGCGCATTCGCTTCCAGGACATGCTCGACGAACTCATCGCGAAGACAGCGCCCGAGGCATCGCGGTTGCTGCTGCAACTCTCGCCGGAACAGGTCGAGGAACTGCTCCAGAGCCTCGAAGAGAAGTCGCGCAAGAGCATGCGGGAGAGCGCGGCAGCGGCCGCCAGGGACGAATGGCGACCGAAGCAAACCAAGAGCATCCTCAAACAAGTGAAGCGCTGGACCGGCAGCGTAACCCCGCAACAGAAGGAGCTCGTCACGGCGACGATCGCGCAGCTCGAGCCCACGTACGAAGACTGGGCGGACAGTCAGCGCGCCTGGCGCGGCGCGCTACGCCAGGCGCTTTCGCAGCGGCGCGCGGCGGAGGACGATGCGGCCGCACCGCAAGTGCTCGCGATCCTCGAAGACCCGGATCGGCATTGGACACCCGCGTATTCGCAAAAGGTCACCCGCAATCGTGAGCGCTATCAGCAATTGCTGGTGCATCTGGATGCTTCATTGACGCCGCAGCAGCGCAGTCACTTGCGTAGACAACTGAACGAGCTTGCCGCGACACTCGCCGGCCTGTCGCGAGCATGACCTCCGTGGGCCTTTGCGGCGCGCCGACAAGCCGATAGCATCGTTCCTTCGCGATCCACATCCAGAAGGGACGATGATGAAAGCGATTCGCTGCTTGCTCGTATGCATGCTCGTGCCGTTCGCCAGCGTGGGCTGCAAACGAGCCGAAACGCCGACGGTGCCATCGACCGCCGCCGTTCCGACACCCCCGCCTGGCCCCGCGGCCACCGGTGTCGCCAACATCGCCGCGATCGACGCCGCGCTCGCGAATCCGGCCCGCTTTCCCGGCGACCAAGAGCAGGATGCGGGCCGCAAAGCCAAGGACATTCTCGTGTTTCTCGGCGCCCGCCCCGGCATGCACGTCATCGACTATTTCGCGGCGGGCGGCTACAACAGCGAGCTCTTATCGCTCGTCGTCGGCCCGGACGGCCGCGTCGTCGCGTACAACAACGATGCCTATGCCAAGTTCTCGGGCAAGCAACCCGAGGAGCGCTTCGGCAAGAACCGGTTGTCGAACATCGAGCAGGTCACGGCAGCTCCCGAAGCGCTGTCGCTGCCGCCGGAATCGCTCGATGCCGCGCTGTTCGTGCTCTCGTATCACGATCTGCATTGGCGCGCGAAGGACGGCTCGTGGCCGACGACGGACCCGGCGGCTGCGCTCGCGAGACTCGTGCCGGCGTTGAAGCCGGGCGCGGTCGTCGTCGTGGTCGATCACGTCGCGAATCCGGGCGGCGATCCGGGCGAGGTGGTCGACACGCTGCATCGAATCGATCCGGACTTGGTGAAACGCGAGTTCGAGACCGCGGGGCTCACGTTCGAATCGGAAGCGAACTTCCTGCGCAATCCGCAGGACGATCACACGAAACCGGTGTTCGACGAGACGATCAAGGGCAAGACGGATCGGGTCGTGATGAGGTTCGTGAAAAAGTAGTGCGCTCGCCTCGCGCGGCCTGCCGGCGTCGAAGAGTCACTCTTCGGTCACCCGCTTGAACCCATTCGCCAGCTCCTGCTGCTTGCGCGGCGGTACCGGATCGTAGTGACTCAAGTCCATCGTGAACGTTCCCTCGCCGCCGGTCAGTGACTTCAACCGCGATTGATAGTCGCTGATCTCCGCGAGCGGCACGAGCGCGCTGAGCCGCGTACGCTGCGCACCGAGCGAATGACTGCCGCTGATGCGGCCCCGGCGCGTCGCGAGATCGCCCGTGATATCGCCCGTGACCGCGCTCGGCCCCGTGATCTCCACGCGTACGACCGGCTCCAGCACGATCGGGGCCGCAGACTCGATCGCATTTTGCAGCGCACGCCGTCCCGCGGCGATGAACGCGACTTCCTTCGAATCGACCGGGTGATGCTTGCCGTCGTAAACGACGACACGCAAATCCTGCAGCGGAAACCCCGCAATCACGCCCTCACCCAACACTTGCCGCACCCCCTTCTCGACGGCAGGAATGAATTGCGAGGGAATCGCGCCGCCGACGACGTCGTCGACGAACTCGAATCCGGCGCCGCGCGGCATCGGCTCGACACGCAGATGAACTTCACCGAACTGGCCGGCGCCGCCGGTCTGCTTCTTGTGCCGGTGATGGCCTTCGGAGGGCCGAGTGATCGTCTCGCGATAGGGAATGCTCGGCGGGTGCGTCTTGCATTTCACGCCGTAGCGCTCAGCCATGCGTTCGAGCATCACCCGCAGGTGCAGCTCACCGAGCCCATACAGCACGGTTTCGTTCAGCGCCGCATGATGATCGAGCCGCACGCACGGATCTTCGGCGACGAGTCGATGCAGCGCGTCGGACAGCTTCTGCTCCTCGCCCCGCCGCTCGGGCTCGATCGCGACGCCGGCCATCGCCGGGGGGAACGCGATCGACTTCAGGTGGTAATGGTCCTCGTCGTGCGAGTCGTGCAGCACCGCATCGAAATGCAGCTCGTCGACTTTCGCGATCGCGCAGATATCGCCAGGAATCGCGGTGCTGATCTCATGATGCTCCTTGCCGTGCAACCGATACAGATGCGCCACCTTGAAGGCGCGCCGCCCATCGCCGATGAACAGCTGCGAGCCTTGCCGGATGGTCCCTTGATGCACCCGCATGACGCCCATGCGCCCCACGAACGGGTCGATCGTGATCTTGAACACGTGCGCGAGCACATGCAGGTTCGGATCCGGCACGACGCGCACGCGCACGGCATTCTCGCCTTCACCCTTCAAAAACGGTGGCGGGTTGCCTTCGCTCGGATTCGGCATGAGGTGGCTCATGATTCGGAGCAGCTCCGCGACACCGACCCCCGTCTCTGCCGAAGCGAAACACACCGGCACCAAGTGTCCTTCGCGCAACGCGCGCTCGAACGGCTCGTGCAGTTGATCTGCGGACAGTGCCTCGCCTTGCTCGAGGTAAAGGGCCATCAACTCTTCGTCGAGTTCGACGACCTGATCGATGATCTCGGTGTGCGCCTGCGCGACGGCGGAAAAATCAGGACGCGCGGCGCCCGGCTGAAAAAAACAATCGACGACCGCCTGCCCCGCCTGCGACGGCAGATTGAGTGGCAGGCACTCACGTCCGAACGTCTCTCTGATGTCGGCGAGCACTTGCCCGCAGCGGGCGTCGCGGCTGTCGATCTTGTTGACGACGATCAGCCGACACAGCTCGCGATCCCGCGCGAAGTCCATCATGCGTTGCGTCATCGGCTCGATGCCGCTCGTCGCGCTCACGACGACTACCGCTGTCTCGACCGCTTCGAGCACGCTCAGCGAGCGGCCGACGAAATCCGGATAGCCCGGCGTGTCGATGAGATTGACTTGGCAATCGTCGTTGACGAAGTGCACGAGCGTTGCGTCGATCGAGTGACCGAGCCGTTGTTCTTGCGGATCGAAATCGCAGACGGTCGAGCCGCGCTCGACCTTGCCCTTCGTGCGGATGGCGCCGGTCTGGGCGAGCAAGGCTTCGGCAAGCGAAGTCTTGCCCGCCCCTGCGTGTCCCACCAAGGCAAGATTCCGGAGATTCGCGGTCGAGTACGCCATGGGACACCTTCGAGTGTGAAGACGCCGAGGGGACGCGGGAGGGATTGACGAGAATACTCCGCGGGCAGACGCACGCGACCTGGGAATTAACGCAGGCGGCGCCGCGATCGTCCTATCGCCGGTCGTCGTCCTCCGCTACCCTATGGCCAAGGCAGCCACCTGGCCAAGTCTGCCGGCCAACGATCAGTACAACATGTCTGGAAAACGCGCTCTCGTGGTGGACGACTCGCGCTCTGCGCGCGTCATCTTAAGCCGCATGCTGGAAGGTTATGGGCTCGACATCGACGCGGCGGAGTCGGCCGAGCAGGCACTCGAGTATTTGAAGGAATCGAAGCCGGACGTGATCTTCATGGATCACCTGATGCCGGGCATGGACGGGTTCCAGGCGATTCAAGCCATCAAGAGCAATCCCGCCACCGCGACGATCCCGGTGATGATGTACACCTCGCAAGAAGGCGAGCTGTATCTGAGTCAAGCGCGTGCGCTCGGCGCCGTCGGCGTGTTGCCGAAGACGGTGAAGCAGACGGAGCTGTCGAGAATCCTCTATCAGTTGCGCTTGCTGCCGGAGCGCCGCGACGCACGCAGAGTCGTTGCGCCGCCCGCGGCCGACGCCGAAGTCGTTGCCGATGAAATCCCGACGGTGCAGATCGACGCACCGGCGAGGCCCGAGCCCGGCGAGATCGAAGCGGCAATCCGCAACGCGATCGGCCCGGCGCTGCAGGAGCAGACGGTGGACATTCGGCGCTTCGTCGCATCGCATCTCGAAGCCTTCGCGCGGCGCATGCAGCCGGACGCGCGCCCGCCCGCGAGCTCGCCCGCCGATGCCAGCGTCGCCGTCGTTGAAGAAATCCGGCCGCCCGCACCTGCGCCCGCCGCGGTCCGCTGGCCGCTCGTCGCCGCGATCGCCGCGCTCGCGCTGCTGCCGACGATCGTGCTCGCCGTTCTGTACGTGCGCACGTTGGAGGCGACGACGACGATGATGCAGTCGAACACGCGCCTGGCGGCGGTCGTCGAGGAGCAGCAAGCACAGCTCACGGCATTGCAGGCGAGCTTGCGGCGAGCAACCGAAGCGGCGGCCAGCGGCACGCAGACGGCCGGCGGCGCGAGCGCCGAATTCGAGCTCGTGCCCTATGGCGAAGCACCGTTGGCGGGCGCGCGGCTCGAACGGCTGCGAGACATGGTGAACAAGCTCCGCTCGCAAGGCTTTCGCGGGCGCGTGCGGGTCGCAACGTATGTCGGCGACTTCTGCTTGACCGGCAACGGCATCGAAGGCTACTCGATCGCGGCGGACGATCTGCCGTTCAAGCGCTGCGATCTGCGCGGCAATCCCTTCGCGGACAGCCTGACGGCCGCGCAGCGCCAATCGGTCGCGTTCGCGAATCTCGTCTCGACGATCAGGCAGCAGAGCGGCGACACGGTGACGATCGAAGTCGCGGATGCCGGCCGTCGGCCGAGCGTGCCGTATCCCGCGGGGGATCTGGCGACCGCGGGCGAATGGAATCGCATCGCCGCCCAGAACAATCGTGTGGAATTCGCCGCGCTGGCCGAAGCCACGGCTCAACCGCTCACCGCTGCTCAATGACCGATTCCTGGTTGCTCTACGGCGCCAACGGCTACACCGGCGAGCTGATCGCGCGCGAAGCCGTCCGGCGCGGCATGCGTCCCGTGCTCGCGGGACGCTCGCAACAAGCAATCGAGAAGCTCGCGGCCGAGCTCGGCTGCAAGAGCGCGGTCTTCGA
The DNA here is from genome assembly GCA_023428645.1 of Pseudomonadota bacterium. Classification (GTDB taxonomy): domain Bacteria; phylum Pseudomonadota; class Gammaproteobacteria; order Steroidobacterales; family Steroidobacteraceae; genus Steroidobacter. The sequence continues at coordinate 42,710 of JAEYXD010000210.1, read as the reverse complement.
TCTCGACGATCACACCTCGCTCGTGCGCGCGCTCGAGAATCAACGCGCGGTCCTCAATTGCGCCGGGCCGTTCGCGCGCACCGCGCGCTCGATGATGCAGGCGTGTCTCGCGACGCACGTGCATTACTTCGACATCACGGGCGAGATCGACATCTTCGAGCTGGCGCACAGCGTCCATGAGAAGGCGCAGCGCTCGGGCATCGTGCTGTGCCCCGGTGTCGGCTTCGATGTCGTGCCGACGGATTGCATCGCGCTCAAGCTGCAGCTCGCGATGCGCGATGCGACGCACCTCGCGCTCGGCTTCGAATCCAGGATGGGCCTTTCCAAAGGCACCGCGAAGACGTCGATCGAATCCCTGCGCCTTGGCGGACGCGTGCGGCGCGACGGCAAGCTCGTGCAGATTCCGCTCGGCTCGCTGACTCGCAAGATAGATTTCGGGGCCGGCGAACGGCTCGCCGTCGCGATTCCCTGGGGCGATGTCGCGACGGCGTTCTATACGACCGGCATCCCGAACATCGACGTGTTGATCGCGAGCTCGCCGCGGCAGGTCGAGCAGATGCGCCGCGCGAACACTTTCCGATCCGTGCTGCGGCAGCGTTGGATGCAGGGGCTGCTCAAGCTCGCCGCGCAGCAACGCGTGCGCCCGCCGACGGCAGCGGAACGCGATGGCAATCCTTGCTTCGTTTGGGGGGAGGCGCGCAACGCCGAAGGCAAAATCATCACGGCCCGCATGCGCACGGCGAACGGATACACGCTGACGGTCAACGCATCGCTCGGCATACTCACGGAAGTGTTCACCGGCGTGCCCGATCCAGGGTTTACGACGCCGGCCTTACTCGTCGGTCCGGACTTCGCGTCGACGCTGCCGGGCTCGAGTCCGATACGTTTGGAGTCATGACGAACAGCGCTACCACCGCAGCACCCGCGAGCACCGCACCGAGCATCGACCCGACGAGCTTCGCGCCGCCCCGCTGGCTTCGCAACGGCCACGTGCAGTCCATCCTGCCGAGCCTGAGGCTGCGCAAACCGTGGCTCAACCGCCGTGCTCGCGAACTGCTCGCCGTCTCGGTCGATCACATTCTCGATTGCGGCGAAGGCGTGCGCCTGCTCGGACATTATTCGAGCCAGCAAGCCGCGGGGCGTGCGCCCGCCAAGGACCTCGCGATCCTGCTGCACGGCTGGGAAGGCAGTGCCGAATCGCTCTACGTGCTCTCGCTCGGCAGCCATCTGTTCAAGCTCGGCTGCGACGTGTTCCGGTTGAACTTCCGCGATCACGGCCCGAGCCACCACCTGAACGAGGACATCTTCCATTCGTGCCGCCTCGATGAGGTCGTCGGCGCCGTGAAATGCATTCAGACGATGTTCCCCACGGCGCGCACGACGATCGCGGGCTTCTCGCTCGGTGGTAATTTCGCGCTGCGCGTCGCCGCGCGGGCACCGCGCGCGGAGCTGAGTCTCGAGCGAGCGATCGCCGTATGTCCGGTGCTGCGTCCTCACAGCGCGATGGAGATCCTGGAGCACGGGCCGCTCGTGTATCGCTGGTATTTCAGGGACAAGTGGAAACGCTCGCTGCGGCTGAAGCAGTCGATGTTTCCGCAGCGTTTCGACTTCGGGCCGATCCTGTCGCAGCGCAGCCTCAAAGCGATGACGGCGACCCTCGTCGCGCGCTTCAGCGATTTCGCCGATCTCGATGCGTACTTGAACGGCTACGCGATCGTCGGCGACGTGCTCGCGAATCTCGCGGTGCCGAGCTACGTCCTGTCCGCCCTCGATGATCCCATCATCCCCGCGCAGGATCTGGAGGACCTCGCCCGCACGCCGAATCTGCACATCAACGCAATTCCCCACGGCGGACACTGCGGCTTCATGGAACAACTGAATCGCGAAAGTTGGGCGGATCGGCAGATCGCGCGGCTCATGGGGCTCGCCTAACGGTCAGCGTGGCGAATCGGCCATCGCCGCCTGCCAGCGCTCGAAGCGCTCGCCCAATATCGGATCGGCGCTCGGCTCGAAGCGCGTGATCCTCGCCCCGGGCTGCCATTCCGCGGGCTCTCCCGCAACGAGGTACGCCACACCGGCCGCGGTCGATTCCTGCAAGCTCGTGCGCTCGACGGCGATGCCGCTCAAGGCCGCGAGGCACTCGCACAGATAATCGCTCGCCGCGAGGCCCCCGCTCGCGAGAATGCGTGTCGCGCCGTTGCGCATTCGATCGACATTCATGCAGATCAAGAACGCGATGCTTTCGACGACCGCCATCAGCCGCTCGGCCTCGCTCCCTTCGCCGACGAAGCGCGATTCGAAGTGCGGCCGCCAATACGGCGAGCCGACACCGGCAACGCCGTTCAAGAACAGCGGCGGCTTCGCGGCGCGTGCCGTCGCGCGATTCAGCGACAGCGCCGCGCGATGCGCATCGATGCCGATGCGCTCGTTCAACCAGTCGATCGCGCTGCCCGCGCCGTTCACCGTGCCCTCGAGCGCATGCAACGCGGGACGATCGCCGCGAGCATCCGTCCATAGCACGCTCGTCAGCATGCCGTCCGGCACCTCCGCGGCCGACCAGAGACGCTGCACGAACGCACCGGTGCCCACGTTGAGATACAGAGTGCCCGGCTCCGGCATGCCGTGCGCGAACGGCATCGCGGATTGATCGCCGGTGCAGACCGTGAGCGGCACGAGCCGATCACCGAAGCTCACCTGTCCATACGCGTGTCGATTCGCGACGACGGTCGGCAGCAATTCACGCGGAATTCCGAACAGCACGAGCATGTCTTGCGACCAGTCAAGCAGGCGCAGATCGAGCAACTGCGTACGCGCGGCATTCGCTGGATCGACGACATGCGGTCGCTCCTTGACCTGCGAACGCAACAGCCACGACGCAAGCGGACCGACGGCGAGCGATTTACTCGCCGCGGCCCGTGCGACGGCATCGACGTGCTCCAGGCACCAGCGCAGCTTGCTCGCGCCGTAGTGCGGCGACAGCACGAGCCCGGTGCGCTCGCGAATCGCGCGCTCGTGAGGCCGCAGCCGCTCGACCAGACTCGTGTTGCGGCGGTCCTGCCAGGACACGATCGGCATCAGCGCCTTGCCAGTGCGCGCATCCCAGCACGCAATGCTCGAGCGTTGCGTCGCCAGACCGATCGCGGCGACACGGTCCGCTTCTGCGCCAAGCGATTGCTGCAAGTCGAGCAGCACCGTGCGCACGGACTCGTTCACTTCCTGAGCGTCGTGCTCGACGCGATCGGAGCCCGCGCGAAACGTGCTGAGCGGCGCGAAGGATTCGGCGATCAATCGCCCGTGAACGTCGAAGGCGATCGCACGGCTCGCATGCCCGCCCTGGTCGATGGCCACGACGAGCGGTGGCCGCGCATCGTTTGCATGGAGATCACCCGCCAGGGCTTTGAGCTCGCCGACGAGCCAGGATAGATCGTTGGAAGGCATGTGCGTGGGCCGAAGTGAATCGCGACGGATTCTACTGCGAGAGTCAGGCGCTGCGAACGGAACGCAAGCTGCGCAGCTCACGCAGCATCGTGCGCACCGCCATCGTCTCGATGAGGCGCGCGCCGCGCGCGGCCAGATCGACGGCGAGCTTCGGGTTCGTCACTTCGTAGATCGCCCAACGCCACGGGCCGCGCCACAGCCGTGATGCGGTATCCGTCAGCAGCTGGTGATCGCAGAACACGTAGTCGGGCGCGAGCGCTTCGCATTTGAGCGCCGCCAGATTCGTGTATTCCGGCAGCACCCAGCCGCTGCGAAACGACGTCGTCTGCCGGACGCAGTGCACGGCCGCGAGATCGAAGGAGATGATCACGCACTGGCGCGCGACCGGCTGCAACACATCGATGACCTTGCGTACGAACGCCTCCGTTCCGAAGGCGCGGAGGCTGGCGCGCTTCAGCTCGACGAATGCGGTCGCGTTCGGCTGTGATTCGAGCACGCTCACCGCCTGGGCCAAGGTCGGAATGCCGATGTCGCTGAAGCGATTGCCCAGACGCGCCGCTTCGTTGACGCGAACTTCCGTGAGCTCGGCGAGCGTCATCTCGAGGGCGTTACGATCGATGCCCGCGGTGCGCTGCAGATTCGAATCATGCAGCAGCACCGGCTGACGATCCGCCGTCAGCTGGACATCGAACTCGACGAAACGCGCTCCGAGATCCAGCGCCGAGCGGAGCGCCGGCAATGTGTTCTCCGGGTACTCGGCCGCGTTGCCACGATGGGCGATCAGGTCGGGAAGCTGCGCAGTCAACGCCATCCATGCCTGCATTGGAGGGGCAGGTATCTTAGGAAAGCGTCGATTTCACTGTCCATGACAAATTCTCGAAGCTCGCGCGCGAACGACGCTGTTCGAGAGTGCGTGAAAGCACGCACGGACACAATGACCGGGCCGGGCCATTGTGTATGAACGCATCCGACGTCAGTCGCCAGGCAGCGACGCGTTCGTACTTTGTTCATATGAGAATGCGAGAGAGGCGAGGAATCATGGGTACGTTCGCGCACAAGGCGCTGAGCCGCCAAGCGCGCCCGACATGGCGGCGCGCAGCGATGACCGCGCTCGTAAGCCTTCTGTTGCAGAGTTGCGGCGGTGGAGGTGGCGGAGGCGGAAGCGGCGGTAACGATCCGCCGAGTGCCCCAGCTCCCGCGCCGGCACCGCCCGGACCCTCGCCCGATCCGACACCGAGCGCGTCTGGCCTGGATGCACGTCCTGCGAATGCGACGTGTCTGGCATGGCCACGCTCCGCGGCGTCCATCACCTTGGAGCGTTTCACCTCGCTCGGATTCGACGCGCCGCTCGCCTTGCTGCAAGCGCCCGGCGTCGCCACGCATTGGTACGTCCTCGAACAAGGCGGCTTCGTGCGCCGCTTTGCTGGATCGAATCCGTCCACCGCGACGACGGTGCTCGACATCAGCGGCCGCGTCGCATCGGGCGGTGAGATGGGGTTGCTCGGCATCGCCTTCCATCCGACCTTTCCGACAGATCCGCGCGTCTTCCTGTCCTACACGGCGAGGCAAGGCTCGCAGCTCGTCTCGCGCGTGTCTTCGTTCGCGAGCGGCGACGCGGGCGCGACGCTCGACCCGAACAGCGAGATCGTGCTGCTCGCGGTGAATCAACCCGCCGACAATCACAATGGCGGCCATATCGCATTCGGCCCCGACGGCTACCTGTACATCGGCCTCGGCGATGGCGGCAGCGGCGGCGATCCCTGGGGCGAGAACGGCAACGGTCAACGGTTGACGACACTGCTCGGCAAGCTGCTGCGCATCGACGTGAACGTCGGCGCCGCGACCCGCTACGCCGTGCCGCCTTCGAATCCCTTTTTCAATGCCGCGAATCCCGGCGACAAGTGCCCAGCCGAGGCGCGCGCGTCCGGCAATTGTCCCGAGATCTATGCCTGGGGCTTGCGCAATCCGTGGCGCTGGAGCTTCGATCGCGCGAACGGCGATCTGTGGCTCGCGGATGTCGGGCAGAACCGCTACGAAGAGGTGAATCTGGTCACGCGCGGCGGCAATTACGGCTGGCGTTGCCGCGAAGGCGCGCACGATTTCGACAGCGCCGACACGCCCGCCTGCGCCGGCGCCGCTCTGATCGATCCCTTGATCGAATACAGCAGCGGTGGCGCGCAGTCGATCACTGGCGGGTACGTGTATCGCGGCCCGCAGGCGACCTCGCTCGTCGGCCGCTACATCTTCGGCGACTACGTGAACGGACGGATTTGGGCCTGGCTGCCCGAGCGCACGACGAACCGCGAACCGACGTTGCTGCTTGCGAGCGGCTTCAACATCGCCTCCTTCGCGCAGGGCAACGACGGCGATCTCTATGCGCTCGATCACTCGGCGGGCCAGCTGCTGCGGGTGGTGTTTCGCGAGAGCGGCTCCGCTGCCCCGATTCCGCAGACCCTCACCGCAACCGGCTGCGTGAACCCGAGCAACGCGACACAGCCGGCGGGCGGTTTGATTCCCTATGACGTGAGCGCGCCCTTCTGGTCCGACGGCGCATCGAAGGACCGGTGGATCGGCTTGCCCGACGGCCAGAACATCACGGTCGGTACCGGCGGCGACTGGCAGTTCCCGAATGGCACGGTGCTGATGAAGCATTTCCGCAACGACACACGGCTGATCGAAACGCGCTTGTTCATGCGGCATCCCGACGGAACGTGGGGCGGCTTCAGTTATGCATGGAACGCGGAGCAGACGGACGCAACGCTCGTGCCGGGCGGCGACACGCGCACGATCGACGGACAGCCGTGGCTGTTCCCGAGCGAGGCGGATTGCGTGCTGTGCCATACGGCCGCGGCCGGGCGCGCACTCGGGCTCGGCACGGCGCAGCTCAATCGCGATTTCACGTACACGCAGACGAGCCGGATCGCGAATCAGCTCGCCACGTTGAGCACGATCGGCGTACTGACACCTGCGATCACGAGCCCGAGCAGTGCCGCGTCCATGCCGAGCCCGGCCGATACGAGCGCGCCGATCGCGAATCGGGCGCGTGCGTATCTGCATACCAACTGCGCTCAATGCCATCGCCCCGGCGGTCCCACGCCGAGCACGCTGGACCTGCGCTACACGACCGCGCTCAGCGCGACGAATGCATGCAATGCCGTCCCGCAGCTGGGCACACTGGGATTGGGCAGCGCCGCGCGGCTGATCGCGCCCGGCGATCCGGACAACTCGATCGTGATCAATCGCATGAACCGCCGTGACGCACCTGCGATGCCACCGGTGGGCTCGCTGCACGTCGACGCGTCGGGCGTCGCCTTGCTGCGCCAGTGGATACAGCAACTGCAAAGCTGCACGTGACGAACGCGGGTGCCGCTCGTGGACTGCACCCGCGTGCGTCCGCGGCTCGCTTTGCGACGATCCGTGCGACGAACCCCATGCCGGTGCGCCAGGGCACACTTACACTGCGGACTTCAATCCGCCCGGAGAACCACGATGAATCGTCGCGACGCTCTCAAGCTCAGTGCTGCCGTCACCGCCGGTCTGATGTTGTCGCCGTTGCGGGCGGCGGAATCGAAGCCGTTACGCGTGCTCATCCTCGGCGGCACGGGATTCATCGGCCCACACCTCGTCACGGAACTGCGCAACGCGGGGCACAAGCTCACGCTGCTGAACCGCGGCCGGCGCAATCCGAAACTGTTCCCCGATATCGAAACGCTGATCGGCGATCGCAATGGCCAGATGGATGCGATCAAGGGCCGCGACTGGGATGTCGTCGTCGACAACTCCGGCTACACACTCAAGCAGGTCAAGCTGTCGACGGACATCCTCAAAGGTCACGCCGAGCATTACATCTTCGTCTCGAGCATCTCCGCTTATGCGGACCTCACCCCGCCGGGCATCGACGAGGATTACAAGCTTGCGACGCTCACGGATCCGAACGTGGAGCAAATCACCGACCAGACGTACGGCGGCTTGAAGGCGATCTGCGAAAAGACGGTGGAGCAGACCTTCGGCAAGAGCTCCGCGGTCATTCGGCCGACCTACATCGTCGGTCCCGGCGATCCGACCGATCGATTCACGTATTGGCCGGTGCGCGTGGCGAAGGGGGGCGAGATGCTCGCGCCCGGCAGCGCGAGCGATCCGGTGCAATTCATCGACGCACGCGATCTCGCCGAGTTCATGCGCGGGTGTGTCGAGCGGCGCATCAGCGGCAGCTACAACCTGTGCAATCCAGCCGGCGCCGTGACGATCGGCGACTTGCTCGAGACGAGCAAGCGCGTGTCCGGCGCCAATACGAAATTCGTCTGGGCGCCAACCGAGTTCCTGGAGAAGAACAAGGCATTGGAAGGCCTCGAAGTGCCGATCTGGGCGCCGCCAGTCGGTGAAACCGCGGGCGCGACGCTCGTCAGCTCGGCGCGCGCGGTCGCGCAGGGCCTGCGTTTTCGCCCGCTGGAAACGACGGTGCGCGACACCCTGGCCTGGCACAAGACGCGGCCCGCAACGGAGCAGCAGAAGCTGCGCGCCGGCTTCACCCCCGAGCGCGAGGCCGCCTTGTTGAAGGCGCTTACGGGCTCATGATGGGCTGACCCGCCACGGGGGCCGCGAGTCTCGCGACTGGATTTCGCCCGCGCCGGGCGCGAGGATAGGCCCCCGATTCGAAGGTGGAGAGCGTCATGCGGACGGCTCGTCATGGAATGCGTGCGCGAGCGCTGGAACTGCACGGCCTTGCGTTGACCGGCGCGTGCGCGATCGCCCTCGTGCTTCCGGCATGCACGAAGCAGGCGGCGCCGACCGCGAGCACCCGCACGAGCGAGCTCAACTGGGCGCGCGATGCGCTCGCGCGCAATCCGACGCTCGAGATCGTCGCGACGGACGCGAGCGCAGGCGTGTTCACGATCCGCAGTAAAGACACGGGCGACATCCGCACCGTGGAGCTGGACGAGATCGCGGCCGTTCCGGTGGCCTCGCTGGCTGAGGCGAAGCCAGCCACGACGCCGGCAGCGGAGGCACCTGCACCCGAGCCCACGCAGCCTCCACCCGCTGTGCAACTCCCACTCGCGGAATCGACGGATTCGATGACCTCGAGCGCCCAGCCTGCGGCGGCGGCACCGAGCTACACGATCGAGCGCACCGACGGCAAAGTGAAAGTCAGCGGACCCGGCGTCAGCATCGTCTCGACGGACGGCGAAACGCTGGCGGCCGCGGCGCCGAACAGCCAGCGCACTGTCGAGCCGACCATTTGTGAAGGCCGGCGCATGCTCCACTTCGACAATCGCGACATTTATGTCGAGGGCGACGCAATCATCGCGCGCGGCGGCTGCGAGCTGTACATCACGAACAGCCGCGTCATTGCCTCCGGCACGGGCGTCGTCGTCGGGGACGCGATCGTGCACATCGCGAACAGCACCGTGGAAGGCAGCACGGCATCCTTCGATGCACGCGACGGCGCGCAGATCTACCTGCGCACTTCGACGCTTCAAGGGTTGCCGCGGCGCGCGGCAGGCGCGGTCGTGCAGGACCAGGGCGGAAATCGATGGCGATGAACGACGAACGTGACGAGGCGGTGGCCGTTTCGATGCGGCGCAGCGCGCTGCTCGGCGGCGCCGCGACGCTCGCGACATTGGCGCCGCGGCCTGGTCACGCGCTCTTGTTCACCGCGCATGGCGACGCGCCGACGAACTCGCCGAGCGGCGGCGGCACGCCGCCGCAACCGCTGCTCGAAGGCAAGACGGTGCTCGTCACGGGCTCCACCGACGGGCTCGGCAAGGTCGTTGCATTGAAGCTCGCCGGCATGGGCGCGACGGTGCTCATCCACGGCCGCAACGAAGAACGCGGCAACGCGCTGGTAGCGACGATCGAAAAGGACACGCCGGGAAACGCGCGCTTCTATCGCGCCGACCTTGCCTCGCTCGAGGACGTCCGCAAGCTTGCCGAGGCGATCGAGCATGATCACCGGCGCTTGCATCTGCTCATCAACAACGCGGGCATCGGCTTCGCGAACAGCGACGGTGGCCAGGCGCGCCAAGTGAGTGCGGACGGTCACGAGCTGCGCTTCGCGGTGAACTACCTGTCCGGCTATCTGCTGACGCGCTTGCTCATTCCGCAGCTCGTCGCGGGCTCGCCATCACGCGTCGTGAATGTCGCATCGCTCGCGCAGCGTCCGATCGATTTCAGCGACGTCATGCTGGAGCACAATTACGACGGCGGCAGCGCGTACGCTCAAAGCAAGCTCGCGCAGATCATGTTCACGTTCGATCTCGCCGCGGAGCTGGCGGTGAAGAACATCACCGTACATGCGCTGCATCCGGCGACGTACATGGACACGGCGATGGTGCGCAGTGCCGGCGTCCAACCGCGCAGTACGGTGGACGAAGGCGCGGCGGCGGTCCTTTATGTCGCGACCGCGCCGGAGCTCAAGCTGAAGACAGGACTGTTTTTCAACGGCAAGCACGAAGCGCAAGCTGCCGCGGCGGCGTACGATCCCGAAGCGCGTCGCAAGCTGCGAGAGCTGAGCAAGACGCTCACGGGCGTGTAACTACGCTTCGCGCGCAAGCGCGGAGCTCGCGCCTGGCTACTCGTCGTCCAGCGGTCCGAACGGCTTGCCGTCCTGCAAATCGAAGATCTCGACGCCTTTCGCGTGCCTGAACATGCGTTTGCCGAGATCCGGGAAATCGGCGATCTCGTGATCGCGATGCTCCCCGCCCATGAGGTACACGAGCTCCGTGTCGAACGGATTCGTCAGATGATGCGCGACGCCGGGCGTCGGAAACGCCATGAAGTCGCCTGGTCCGACCTCATACGTCTCATCGTCGATGCGGGCGACGCCGCGACCTTCGAGAATGTAGATCCACTCTTCTTCCGTCCAATGCGAGTGATAGACGAACGATTCCTTGCCCGGCGCGAGGCGCGCCAGATTGACGCCCGTGCGCCGCAAGCCGGTCGACTTCGCCAATTGATATCCCGTGACCTCCGACTTCGGATTCCAGGGATGCGAGAACGTCTGCGACCGTGCCGCGATATCGGCGGCGCGTAACAGATAGAGGTTGGGTTTGGACATGATGTTCTGAACCGACGCGAGTGATGCGCCGATGATGCCAGAGGCCGCTGGTCCGACGCGTCGCAATCGCTGCCGTCCGTTCGCCGCCTTGCACCGCGTGGTCGCGACCGGCAACCTTCGCCCGCATGAATCGCTGGCGCATCCTCGGGCTCGTCATACTGGCCGCGTTGCTCACGTGGCTCGCGGTGCGCAGCCTCGTGCCCGCCACACCGCCGCCCCCGCCGCCGCCGCCGCAACCCGTGCGCGAGGCCTTCCATCCGGCCAAGCCACTACAGGTGATCGTGCAAACCGCCGGCGATTCCGCGGCAGCCCCGATCACGGGCCCGGCGTGGCTCGACCGCGAGCTGCGCCACCTGTTGCAACGGGGCAAGCTGAACGTCGCGGCGCCTCCTGTCGCACAGGGGACGGACGCTGCAGCGAATGTCTTCAGCTTGCGCGTGACCCAGAGTGCCGAAGGCACCCGCGCCGAGCTCGAATTGATCGCTCCCGATTCGATCGTGGACAAGCGTGCCGATATCGAGCTGCCGCAAGACTCCTCGCTCGCGACGATGCAAGCGCTGGCGCAGCAGCTTGCCGTGTTTCTGGGCGCGCCCAGCGACGCCGCGGGTTGGTCCGCCGCCTTGGGCACGACGGACGCCGCCGCGTACGAAGCCTTCCTACGCTCCGCCGATGATTGGCTCGGCAGCGACGCCGCCGGCTTCACCGCGCCTCCCGCCGCGACGAGCGATACGACGCTCAAGCTCGAACGCCTGGAGACACTTTCGCGCCGGCATCGCGAGTTCGCACGCGCACGTGCCTTGCTGTCGCTCGCATACCTCGGCGTCGGCGGCGAAGACGAGACGTCGCTCACGAAGCTCGCCGAGACCGCCGCGGAGCGAGCGCTCAGCGCGGATGCAGAGCTCGCGGATGCACGGGCCGCGCTCGGGATCGTGGGACTGCGCCGCATGGACTGGTCCGCGGCGCAAGAGCACTTCGCGGCGGCGCTCGCACTCGATGCGGGCTCGATCGCGGCACTCGAGGGGCTCGGATGCCTGCTGATGGATGCGGGCCACGTGCGCGGCGCGCTGCCCGTCGCGATGCGCGCTGCCGCGCTTCAACCGGGCAATCGTGGTGCGAGCGAATGCGCAACGTATGCGCGCATCGCGACCCAGACAGACACCCTCGGCCGTGAAGCAGAGACCGCCGAGACGGCGCGCATTCACGCGATGATGCTGCTGCTTGCCGGCGACGGCACCGGAGCCGATGAGTTGTTGCGCTCGAGCGGCGCGGACGCGGACGGCCTCGCTCGCTCGGTCGTTGCGGCGGGCGGGTCGCGAGAAAAGATCCCGGCAGCGCTGCAAGCGGTGACGACGAGCGCCGATGACGAGGCGATCGATGCCGAAACGGAAATTCTGTTCGGCGTCGCACTCAAGCGCGCGGACTTCGTCTTCAATCGGATGCTGCGCCTGGCAAAACAGAACGAGGCGGTGCCGCTGCGCGTACTGTGGCTGCCGCAGACGGAATTTCTGCGCAAGCACCGCCGCTTCAAGGAAGTCGTGAGCGCCGCGACGCTCACGACGTACTGGCAGGACAACGGCGTGCCCGACATCTGCGCGAGCGAACCGAAAGTGCACGGCTGCGCGGCGCAGCCGAAGTGATCCAAGCAGTGTGATCCGTCGATTTGTCGCCCAACACGCTGCGGGCGTCGCCGGCTGCCTCATGAGCGCTTCTTGTTAAGCTCGCGTCATGCCCGTCTCGTCGAACTTCCTCGAATTCGTGCTCGATCAATTGCGCAACGTCGGCACGGTGCGCTCGCGCCGCATGTTCGGCGGCATCGGCTTGTACTGCGATGAGCTGTTCTTCGCCGTAATCGCCGACGACGTCGTGTATTTCAAGGTCGACGATGCGAATCGCATGGACTACACCGCGCGCGGCATGGACGCGTTTCGCCCTTTCCCGGACGATCCGAACACCGTCTCGATGAATTACTTTCGGGTGCCGAGCGACGTGCTCGAAGACCTCGACACGTTGCCGATCTGGGCTCGCAAATCACTCGCCGCGGCTGCGGCCGCCGCTACCGCCAAGGCGCTCCGCCAGCGGCACAAGCGTCCTGCCAGGCGGGCGCGTAAATCAGCGAAAACTCCGCGAAAACGTTGATGCAGCGCAGCCACCGTACCCGCAGAGCGGAATCCTTTGCAATGCAGTATGCGGGCCTGAAAGTGGGCCTATAATGCCGCCCCCACCGCGCTTGCTCGCGAACCTTTGTTCGCGGCGAATCGGGGTGGGCACTTTTTCAAACATTCAGTATGGGAGACGCACTGATGGGGGCTATCAACGCCGTCGCCAATGTCGCCATCGAAGGCGAAATTGCCATCCTCTCGATCAATTCACCGCCGGTGAATGCGCTGTCACAGCAGGTTCGAGAAGGCATCGTTCGCGGCATGAAGGAAGCGATCGACGCCAGCGCCGTCAAGGCGATCGTCCTGATCTGCGAGGGCAAGACCTTCATCGCCGGCGCCGACATCACCGAATTCGGCAAGCCCCCGCAAGCACCCAGCCTCGTCGACGCCGAAGACGCGATCGAAAATTCGCCGAAGCCCGTCATCGCCGCGATTCATGGCACCGCACTCGGCGGCGGTCTCGAAGTTGCGTTGTGCTGTCACTATCGCGTCGCCGTGCCGTCGGCGAAGTGCGGTCTGCCCGAAGTGGCGCTGGGCCTGCTGCCCGGCGCCGGCGGCACGCAACGATTGCCGCGTATCGTCGGTGTCGAGCAGGCGCTCGACATGGTGACCTCCGGCAAGCACGTCCCCGCCCCCGCCGCGCACAAAGCCGGATTGATCGACGAGCTCGTCGCCGAAGGCGAGCTGCGCTCGGCCGCCATCGAGTTCGCGAAGAAAGTCGTCGCCGAGAAGCGGCCGCTCAAGAAGGTGCGCGACTCGAACGACAAAGTTATCGCCGCGCGCGGCAAGCCCGAGATCTTCGCGGACTTCCGCAAAGCGAATGCGAAGAAGTTCCGCGGCTTTCACGCTCCCGAATACAACATCCGCACGATCGAAGCCGCCGTGAACCTGCCGTTCGACGAAGGTCTCGCGCTCGAGCGCAAGCTCTTCACCGAGCTGATGCAAGGCACGCAATCCGCCGCGCAGCGCTACGTCTTCTTCGCCGAGCGCCAGGTGTGGAAAGTGCCGGACATCGCGGACGACACGCCGACGATTCCGATCAAGAAGGTCGGCGTCATCGGCGCCGGCACGATGGGCGGCGGCATCTCGATGAACTTCGCGAACGTCGGCATCCCCGTCACGATCGTGGAAATGAAGCAGGAAGCGCTCGACCGCGGCCTGGGCGTCATCCGCAAGAACTACGAGACGACCGCGAAGCGCGGCAAGCTCAAGCCGGAAGACGTCGAAACGCGCATGAAGCTCTTGACCGGCGCGCTCGACCTCAACGCGCTGGCCGATTGCGATCTCGTGATCGAGGCCGTGTTCGAGAACATGGACATCAAGAAAGATGTCTTCGGCAAGCTCGACAAGATCGTCAAGCAGGGCGCGATTCTCGCCTCGAACACGTCGTACCTGGACGTGAACGAGATCGCGAGCGCGACGAGCCGCCCCGAGTGGGTGATCGGCCTGCACTTCTTCTCGCCTGCGAACGTCATGCGCCTGCTCGAAGTCGTACGCGGCGCGAAGACCTCGAAGCCCGTCATTGCGACCTCGATGCAGCTCGCGAAGAAGATCGGCAAGGTCGGCGTGCTCGTCGGCGTTTGCCATGGCTTCGTCGGCAATCGCATGCTCGCGGCACGCCAGGCTCAGGCGCAGGCAATGATGCTCGAAGGCGCGATGCCATGGGAGATCGACAAGCCGTTGTACGAGTTCGGCATGCCGATGGGCCCGTTCGCGATGTCCGACCTCGCCGGGCTCGACATCGGCTGGAGCAGGGAAACCTCGAAGAGCTCGACGGTACGTGAAGTGCTGTGCGAGATGGATCGCCGCGGCCAGAAGACGGGTGCCGGCTTCTACGATTACGACGAGCAGCGCAATGCGAAGCCCTCGCCGGTCACCGAGAAGATCGTCAAGGACTTCATGGCGAAGGCCGGCAATCAGCCGCGCACGATCTCCGACACGGAGATCCTCGAACGTCTCGTGTACCCGATGATCAACGAAGGCGCGAAGATCCTCGAAGAGGGCATTGCAATCCGTCCGTCCGACATCGATATCGTGTGGATCAACGGCTACGGCTGGCCGGTGTATCGCGGCGGCCCGATGTTCTACGCGGACACGGTCGGCCTTCCGACCGTCGTCGCGAAGCTCAAGGAGTATCTGCCGAAGCTCGGCAAGGATTTCACGATCTCGCCGCTGCTCGAAAAGATGGCCGCCGAAGGCAAGCGTTTCCAGGACATGAAGTAAAGGGGCTCCCATGCGTGAAGCTGTCATTGTCTCTACCGCACGTACGCCGATCGGCAAGGCCCATCGCGGCGCGTACAACAACACCCAAGGCCAGGAGCTCGCCTCGATCGCCATCGCGAATGCGGTGAAGCGCGCGGGCATCGATCCGGCCGAAGTCGAAGACGTCATCCTCGGCTGCGCACTTCAGCAAGGCTCGACCGGCGGCAACGTCGCGCGACAAGCATTGCTGCGCGCCGGCCTGCCGACGACGGTGTCGGGCATGACGATCGATCGCCAGTGCTCGTCCGGACTGATGGCGATCGCGACGGCCGCGAAGCAGATCATCGACGACGGCATGCAGATCGCGATCGGTGGTGGCGTGGAATCGATCTCGCTCGTGCAGAACGACAAGATCAATCGCTATCGCGCCGCCGACCCGTGGCTGGTGCAGAACATGCCGCAGATCTACATGACGATGATCGAAACCGCGGAAATCGTCGCCGATCGTTACGGCGTCAGCCGCGAGGCGCAGGACGAGTACTCCGTGCAGTCGCAGCAGCGCACGGCGCAGGCGCAAGTCGAAGGCCGCTACGCCGACGAGATCGTGCCGACGACGACGATCATGACGGTTACGGACAAGGAGACCGGCGCGACCTCCGAGAAGGAGATCACGCTGAAGCTCGACGAGGGCAATCGCCCGAAGACGGCGCTCGCGGATCTCCAGAAGCTTTCGCCCGTGTTCAAGGGTGGCCAGCGTGTCAAGGAGGGTAAGTTCATCACGGCGGGCAATGCCTCGCAGTTATCCGACGGCGCGGCCGCGCTCGTGCTGATGGAAGCGAAGGAAGCCGAGCGCCGCGGCTTGACGCCGCTGGGCGCATATCGCGGCATGATGGTCGCGGGTTGCGGGCCGGAGGAGATGGGCATCGGCCCGGTCTTCGCGGTTCCGAAGCTGCTGCAGAAGCATGGCCTGACGATCGATCAGATCGACATTTGGGAGCTCAACGAAGCGTTCGCGAGTCAGGTGCTGTACTGCCGCGACAAGCTCGGCATTCCCAACGAGAAGCTGAACGTCTCCGGCGGCGCGATCTCGATCGGCCATCCGTATGGCATGTCCGGCGCGCGCATGACCGGGCACATCCTGCTCGAAGGCAAGCGCCGCGGCGCGAAATACGGCGTCGTGACGATGTGCATCGGCGGCGGCATGGGCGGCGCGGGATTGTTCGAGATCTTCTAGACCGCCGCTTCGGATGATCGGAACGAAAAGGGGCGCGTCCGCAAGGGCGCGCCCCTTTGCATTGGCAGGGAGGACTTGGCTGCGAGCGCCGAATGTTCCGTACAATGGCACTCGAATGCAAAAGCGGCGGCAGCCGGGGAACACTCATGTCGATGCCCGAAGACCAGACGGTGACACCTTTGGATAGCGTGGTCGCGCCGCGTGCGCCGACGGCAACCGCGCGCTACACGCGCAAGAAGGCAGCGATCATCGCCGCGGCCTGCGAGATCCTGAATCGCGACGGCATCAAGGGCATGACACTCGCGAGCGTCGCCGCGCGGGTCGGCCTCATCACGACGAGCGTCACCTATTACTTCAAGAAGAAGGAGGACCTCGCCGTCGCCTGCCTGCAGGAGGGCATCGCGCGCTTCGAGGCGTTGTTCGATGAGGCGCTGCGCGAGCCCAGCGCAACGGAGCGTCTCGCGAAGGTGCTGGACCTCTGGCTCGATCTGCACCGCCGTATCGCCGTCGGTGAAGCACCCGCCCTTCCCGTCTTCAACGACATCCGCGCCCTGCAGAAGCCGCAACGTACGGTCATCGTCGATGCGTATCTCAGGTACGCCGCGAAGGTTCGCAGTTTGTTCTCGGGCCCGGGGCTCGAGTGGCTCGACGAACGCCGCGCCGCCGCGCGCGGTCAGATTCTGCTCGAGCAGTTGTATTGGGCGATCGCGTGGCTACCTCGCTACGACGTGGAGGATTACGGGCGCATTCGCGATCGCATGCTCGACATCTTCGTGAACGGTCTCGCGCCGGCGGGACGACGTTGGGAGCCGCAGCCACTGTCGCTCGACACCGTGCTGGGCTCGGCCGAGGAGCCGAGCGCGAGCGAAGCCTTCCTGATCGCGGCGACGCGCCTGATCAACGAGCGCGGCTATCGCGGCGCATCGGTCGAGAAGATTTCAGCCCGCCTGAATGTCACGAAGGGCTCGTTCTATCACCACAACGAAGCGAAGGACGATGTCGTCGTCGAATGCTTCCATCGCACATACGACACGATGCGGCGCATTCAACGCGCGGTCATGAACCAGCACGGCGATCATTGGTCGCAGCTGTCGAACGCGGCCGCGACGCTGATCACGTATCAGCTGAGCGAGCGCGGGCCGCTGTTGCGCACGTCCGCGCTGAGCGCTGTGCCGGCGCAGATCCGCAATGACATGGTGCTGGCCTCGGATCGCGTGTCCGACCGCTTCGCATCGATCATTTCGGACGGCATCGCGAGCGGCTCGATTCGCGCGGTCGATCCCTTCATCGCCGCGCAGATGCTGACGGCAACCGTCAATGCCGCGGCCGATATTCGCTGGTGGGTGGGCGATGTGGCGCCGGCAGAGGCGGCCGAGCTGTATGCGACGCCGTTGCTGATGGGAATGTTCTCGCGCAACTGAGCGCAGTCGAGCGAGGTCGCTCGGCCGGCGGCTTGAAAGCGCTCGTGCGCTCCGATCATTCCGGCTTTCGGGCGCGAGTCAGGCGAAGGCCTTCTTCAGTTCGGCCTTCAGGATCTTGCCTGCCGGATTGCGCGGCAGCGGCTCGGACCAGAACGCGACCTTCACGGGGACCTTGAACGCAGCAAGGCGTTGCGCCACGAAGCTGCGGATCTCATCTTCCGTCGCGTGGGCACCGGGCTTCAGCTCAATCACCGCGGCCGGCTCCTCGCCGAGCAGTTTGTGCGGGATGCCGATCAGCGCGGCATCCATGACCGCCGGATGCTCGTACAGCACGTTCTCGACTTCGATGCAGTAGATGTTCTCGCCGCCGCGAATCAGCATGTCCTTCGCACGATCGACGATGAATAGAAATCCCTCCGCGTCGATGCACGCGATATCGCCTGTGCGCAACCATCCATCGATGAACGTCTGCGCCGTCGCCGCAGGGTTGTTCCAGTAGCCCTTCGCAATCATCGGCCCCTTCACCCACAGCTCGCCGACCGCGCCCACCGGCAGCGCCTGCGTGCCTTCGGGATTCATGATCTTCGCCTCTCCCACCGCCGGAATCGGGCCGCAGCTCGCCGGACGATTGACGTAGTCCTCCGCGCTATGGCCCGTGAAGGCCGCCGCGGTTTCCGTCATTCCCCAGCCGTTGCCCGCATGCGATTGCGGCAGCACTTCCTTGATGCGGCGCACGAGCTCGGGCGCCGAAGGCGCGCCGCCGTAGGTGATCAGCGTGAGCGAGGACAAATCGTACTTCGTTCGATTCGGATGTTCGATCAACTGCCACGCAATCGTCGGCACGCCGCCCGCAACCGTGCAGCGCTCACGCTCGATCAGCTGCAAGCCCTTCTCCGTGTCCCACTTGTGCATGAGCACGAGCTTGCTGCCGTTCGCGACGGCCGTGATCATCGACGAGCTGCACGCCGTGACGTGAAACAGCGGAATGGCGAGCAGTGTCACGCGTTGCGGTTGCTGCGCCGGGTCCGGCGGTGCCTCGCCACGACGAACGTAATTGCGGGCCAGCGTCGCGGGTGTCGTCATGACGTTCTGCGCGTAGTTGCGATGCGTGCCGAGCGCGCCTTTCGGTTTGCCGGTCGTGCCCGACGTATAGAAGATCGTCGCATCGTCGTCCGGTTCGATGGCGGCGTCGGGCAACTCGCGCGGTGGCAGCTTGCACCACTCGTTCACGACGCCGAGCACGGACTCGAGTTTCACGATCTCAGGGTCGGCGACTTCCTCGGCGAGCCGACTGACATACACGCGCTGCAGATCTGGACACCGCGGCAGGTGCTCGACGACGCGCTCGTAGCGCTCCGCATCCATGACAGCAATCTTGGCGCCGGAATTCGTGAGCCCGAATTCGAGCTCCGGCCCGGTCCACCATGCGTTCAACGGCGTGATGATGGCGCCGATCGCAACGGCGGCGAAGAACACGACGGACCACTCGGGAAGATTGCGCATGATGAGCGCGACGCGATCGCCCTTCTGGACGCCTTGCGCGCGCAGCTCGTGCGCAAAGGCCGCGACGGCGCGCTCGAAGGCAGCGAACGTCGCGCGATCGTCCTCATACACGACGAACTCGCGCTCGTGATACTGGCGGCATGCCAGCAACACGTCGCGCAACGTCGGCGGCGCGTTCTTCCAGATCTTGGTCTTGACGCCGCGAATCTCGACTTCGGCGACTTCGAAGCGCGCACCGGGCGCTGTGATCTTCGCGTGCGCCTGCGCGAGCGACATGGCTGGCCAATTCGGAGGCAGTGTTGCGGCAGGGCTGGACATGCTCGAGTGATGAACGCGCTGGAGTGAAAGCCGATGACACGGAACGTCGCAAGGGCCGTCATCCTAATTGCGAGCCTTCGCCACCTCCATCACCTTGGCGGCCTTCATGGCGCGGTCTTCACGATTCTTGCGGCGTTTCGAGGCCGCGTTTTGCAGGGCGGATGAAATCAGCCCGGCGCGAGCTATGGCGCTCGCGCGTACGTTGCGTTGTTCATCGACATCGGGGCAGCAAGTTCGCGGTGCGGAGCGAGCACCGCGTGGTCGCGCGTCACCACTCGCCGACGTTCGGCATCGAGGCCCACGGCTCGCGCGGCGGCAGCGGCTCGCCCTTCTGCAACAGCTCGACGGAGATCTTGTCGGGCGAGCGCACGAATGCCATGCGCCCATCGCGCGGCGGGCGATTGACCGTCACGCCGTGCCGCTGGAGGTGCTCGCACGCCGCGTAGATGTCGTCGACCTCATAGGCGAGATGCCCGAAGGCGCGACCAATCTGGTAGTCCTCGGGATCCCAGTTGTACGTGAGCTCGACCTGTGCCTGCTCGTCGCCAGGTGCGGCGAGATAGATCAGCGTGAAGCGACCTTTCTCGTGTTCCGAGCGCCGTACTTCCTGCAAACCAAGCGCCCCACAATAGAACGCAAGCGAAGCGTCCAGGTCGCGGACGCGAACCATCGTATGGAGGTATTTCATGCGAGCCTCACGACTTGCAGCGCGACGCCGGCGTCTGCGCCGCACCGTTTCCTAGAACATCTCCGAGGCGTCCGGTGCATGGATCTCGGTCTTGTGCCGCGACACGATCCAGTCGCCGGTGATCATTTGATCGTACGCCTGACCGGGGCCGACCATCGGGTACACGCCCGCGTCCGGATCGATCATCACTTCGAGGAACGCAGGGCCGTCGAAATCGATGAACTCCTTCACGACCCGCGCGACATCTTCCTTGCGCTCGAGCCGCACGGCGAACGGGAAGCCATCCGCCTGCGCTGCCTTGATGAAGTCCTTCTTGTGCAGCGATTTGTCGCTCGCCGAGAGCCGGCCCTTGAAGAACAGCTTCTGCCATTGCTTCACCATGCCATCACCGCAGTTGTTCAGCACGACGACCTTTACCGGCAGGTTGTAGGTCGTCACTGTCTCGAGCTCGCCGAGATTCATGCGGATGCTCGCGTCGCCATCGATGTCGATGACGAGCTTGTCGGGATTCGCCACCTGCGCGCCGACGGCGGCGGGCAAGCCGAAGCCCATCGTGCCCATGCTCCCCGAGGTGAGCCACAGGCGCGGCTGCCTGAAATCGAAATACTGCGCCGCCCACATCTGATGCTGGCCGACGCCGGTGCTGATGATCGCCTCGCCGCGAGTGAGTTTGTTGATCTCCTCGATGACGTGATACGGCTGAATCAGCGCGCTATCGCGATCGTAGTTCATCGCGTGCGTACGCTTCAGCGCGGCGCAATGCGCATGCCACTCGCTCCAGTCGCGCTTGAAGCCGATGCGCCGCGCGTACGCCTTCAGCGCGCGGAGCGCTTCGGGCAACAAGCCGACGTGATGCCACGCGACGGGCTTCACCTTGTTGATCTCGCTCGCGTCGATGTCGATTTGCGCGATGTACTTCGCGCGCGGTGCGAACTTGGGCGGAGCGCCCGCGACGCGGTCGTCGAAGCGCGCGCCGAGCGTGAGCAGAAAGTCGCAATCATCGACGGCGTAGTTCGCAAACGCCGTTCCGTGCATGCCGAGCATGTGCATCGACAGCGGGTGCTTCGTGTCGAAGGCGCCCAATCCCATCAGCGTGCTGACGACCGGCAGCTGCAGCTCGACCGCGAGCTCGCGCAGCGCCTGCGACGCACCGGAGTGGACGACACCGCCGCCGATATAGATGAGCGGGCGCTCGGCGGCGCCGAGCTTCGCGAAGAACTCCTCGCATTGCGCATCGCTGAGCGCGTTGCGAACGAGCCGGTTCATGCGATGGCGGTACCCGGGGACCGGCAAGCGACCGGTGCCCTGGAACGGGCTGCGGAAATTCTGCACATCCTTCGGAATGTCGATGACGACCGGACCGGGACGGCCGGTGCGCGCAATCTCGAACGCCGTGCGCAACGTCGCTTCGAGCTTCGCGGGGTCTGTCACGAGGAAGATGTGCTTTGCGACCGAACCCATGATGCTGGCGACCGGCGCCTCCTGGAATGCGTCGGAACCGATCGCGCCCGTCGAGACCTGACCGCAGATCACGACGATCGGGATCGAATCGGCCATGCAGTCGCGGACCGGCGTGACCGTGTTCGTCGCGCCCGGACCCGACGTGACGAGGCAGACACCAACCTTGCCGCTCGCCCGCGCATAGCCCGCGGCCATGAACCCCGCCCCCTGCTCGTTCGCTGGCACGATCAGTGGCATTTGGGGGCGCCCCGCGCGCGCGCACTCCTGGTTATGTACGAAAATCGCGTCGTACGTCGGCAGAATCGCGCCGCCGCTGTAGCCGAATACGGTATCGACTCCCTCGTCGGCGAGGACTTGGACAATGATTTCGGCGCCGGACAATGAACGTCCGGCGAGCGGATGAGCGGCTGCGCTCGAGATGGCGTGGCTATCTTTCACGTGGAGGCCCTGTCGCAGGGTGGATGGTCGCTGCTAGGCTGAATGCCGTTAATGCAGTGCAAAGAGCCTAGCAGAAGCCGGCACTCGGGCGTTAGCGGACGGGGCAAATCCGTGCCCGCAAATGCTCCACTCGGACCCGCCAGCGTGCTGCTTTGGCAGAGCACTCCTGTATGCTTTCGGCGCATCTTCAAAGAGCGGTCGCCATGAGCACGACTCCGATCACCATCACCTCGTCAAGGACTTCCGGAATGCCTTCGCACAAGCGTCACATCGTCTCGATCCTGCTTCAGAACGAAGTCGGAGCGCTGACACGTGTCGCAAGCCTGTTCTCGACTCGCGGCTACAACATCGAATCGCTCAATGTCGCGCCGACCGACGACCCGACGGTCTCGCGGCTGACGCTCGTGACGAGCGGCACCGAAGCCGTCGTGCAGCAGATCGTCAATCAGTCGCTCAAGCTGATCGATGTCGTGAACGTCGACGACATGACGCGCGATCAGCACATCGAGCGCGAGCTGCTGCTGATCAAGATGCGGGCGCACGCGAATCAGATCGAAGCGTTTCGCGCGGCGCTCAAAGCCGCCGGCGCGCGGGTCTTGTCGGACGAAGCGGAAAGCTTTACCGTCGAGCTGACCGACAGTGAGTCGCAGATCAGTCGCTTCATCGCCGAGGTGGGGACCTTCGGGGAAGTACTCGAAGTGGTTAGAAGCGGCGCACTGGCGATATCGCGCGGCGCCGCGACGCTCCGCGTGTAAGACCACAACAACGGACTCGCGAACTGCACGGCTCGAAGTCTCTTCCAGCATCATGGGCAGATGAAGCGGAAGACGCGATCGCATGGTCGCGTGCGGGCTGCTGCATTCGTGGCTGAGACACAGGGCTGGAGCGACGATGTATCGGCTATTCGATTTTCTGCCGTCCGGGAATGGATATAAGTGTCGGCTCGTCCTCAAGCAGCTCGAGCTGCCGTACGAGCTGGTCCCCATCGACATCATGAGCGGCGCGTCGCGCACGCCGGAATTCCTCGCGAAGAATCCCAACGGTCGCATTCCGCTGCTGGAAGTGCCCGGCCGCGGCTACCTGCCCGAGAGCCACGCGATCATCTCCTTTCTTGCCGAAGGCTCGCACCTGATCCCCACCGACGCGTTCGAGCGCGCGTGTATGTGGCAGTGGCTGTGTTTCGAGCAATACCACGTCGAGCCGAACATCGGCACGGCGCGGTTCTGGACGCGGATGCTGGGCAAGACGCGCGCGGAACTCGGCGAGAAACTGATCGAGAAAAAGAAAAACGGCTATGCCGCGCTCGACGTGCTCGAAGAGAGCTTGCGAGGCCGCGAGTTCCTCGTGGCGAATCGATACAGCCTGGCGGACATCTCGTTGTTCGCGTACACCCACGTCGCGCACGAGGCCGGCTTCGACCTCGCGCCATACCCGAACGTGCGCGGCTGGTGCGATCGCGTCGCGAGTCAGCCGCAGTGGGCGCCGATCACGGCCCCGTGATCGAACGCGCCGCGCTTCCAGCAGCGTGCCGCTGGAAGCGCGAGTCACTACTCAGGGCAGCAGCACCGTAGAACCCGTCGTGCGGCGGCCTTCCAGATCGCGATGCGCTTGCGCCACTTCGCTCAGCGGATAGGTCTGGCCGACGTTCACGGTCACGATCTTGCGCTTCACGACATCGAACAGTTCCTGCGCCGCCTTTTCGAGCTCACCGCGCGTCGCAATGTAGTGGAACAACGTCGGCCGCGTCAGAAACAGCGACCCGCGCTTCTGCAACTCGAGCGGCGCGACCGGCGGCACCGGCCCCGACGCATTGCCGTACGTCACCATCATGCCGCGCGGACGCAAGCAATCGAGCGAGTTGAAGAACGTGTCCTTGCCGATCGAGTCGTACACGACGTGCACACCCTTGCCCTTGGTGATCGCCTTGACTTGCGCGAGCCAATCATCCGACGTGAGCAGGGCGTGATCCGCGCCGTAGCCGCGCACGAGATCCGCCTTCGCCTCGGACCCGACGATCGCGATCACGACCGCGCCCAGGTGCTTCGCCCATTGAACCGCGATCGAGCCGACACCGCCCGCGGCCGCGTGAATCACCACGATGTCGCTCTTGCGAACACGGTACGTGCGCCGGAGGAGGAACTGCGCGGTGAGCCCTTTGAGCATGATCGCGGCGGCTTGACGATCGTCGATGCCGTCCGGCAGACGTACGAGACGATCCGCGGCGAGCACGCGCTCCTGCGAATACGCACCCGAGGGACCGCCGGTGTACGCGACGCGATCACCGATGCTGAATCCCTTCACCTTCGGGCCGATCGCCTCGATGACGCCGGCCGCTTCCTTGCCGAGCACGGACGGCAGCGGCAGCTGATAGAGGCCCGTGCGCTCGTAGACATCGATGAAGTTGAGGCCGATCGCCGTGTGTCGAAGGCGGACCTCGCCCGGACCGGGCTCACCGACGTCGACGCTCTCGTATTTCAGGACCTCGGGACCACCCGTCTGGTGGATACGAACGGCTTGGGGCATGGCACTCATTCTGTCGTCGGCACGATGCGGCCGGGGCCCGTGAGTGTAACGGCGAGCAGCAAGAGGGCGTAGACGGGAGGGGGCCGGGGATGGAGGGCCGGGGTACGAAGACGCCAGAGAGAGAGAAGAGAGAGAGAGAGAAGCCCCCCTCCCCTAACCCTCCCCCGCGGCGCGGGGGAGGGGGAGTAGGTCGAAGCCGTTCTTTATTACAGGGCTTGGTCGTCCGCCTCGCCGGTCCGGATGCGCAAAACGCGCTCCAGATCGGTAATGAAAATCTTCCCGTCGCCGACTTTGCCGGTCTTCGCGGCATTGATGATCGCCTCGACGACCTGATCGACGAGTGCGTCCTTCACCGCGACCTCGATACGGGTCTTCGGAACGAAATCCACGACATATTCCGCACCGCGATACAACTCGGTGTGTCCGCGCTGGCGGCCGAAGCCTTTCACTTCCGTAACCGTCATTCCCGAGACGCCGATCTCCGACAGTGCGGCGCGCACGTCGTCGAGTTTGAAAGGTTTGATGATTGCGCTGATGAGTTTCATTCCCCGTGGCTCCTGTCTCGGACTGCGGGATCGATCAATTGAAGTTTTTCGTTCACTGCTGCGACAGCGGGCGTGATTCGCGAGGATACCTTGCCTAGTGCAGCACGGGTTTGCAATGCACGTTCTGTGCCGCGTGCGCAGGGAGATTACGGGCACGAACGGCGGTCATCGTCCTCCGAGAAGGATGGATGCTCGCACCGGTTTGGAGCATCGCCGTACGCACTTCGCGCGGCTTTGGTGCATCGCTAATCCAGCCGCTTGTGGAAGCGCAACGTCACGGCCGCGATCACGACCGCGGTGAAGACGAGCAGCTTCAACAGGGGCGCCTCCAACTCGCGTAACGCCGCACCTCTGAGGACGACGCCTCGGATCAGATCGACGAAATGCGTGAGCGGCAACAGCTGCGCGAGGTGCTGCACGATCCGCGGCATGCCATCGAAGGGAAAAACGAATCCCGACAGCAGAATCGAAGGCAGCAGGACGAACAGCGACATCTGGAACGCCTGCATTTGCGTTTGCGCGACGGTCGAGATGAGGAGCCCAAGCGCCAGGGTCGCAGCGATGAAGATGAGCGCGGACAAATACAGCGTCGCCAGGCTGCCTCGGACGGGCACATCGAACAGGAACGCGCCCAACGCGAGCACGAGCGTCGTCTGAATGAGCCCGATGAAGACATACGGCACCAGCTTGCCGATCATCAGCTCGAACGAACTGACCGGTGTAGTGATCAGAAGCTCGAGATTGCCGCGTTCCCGCTCGCGGACGATCGCAACCGCCGTGAACATCATCATCGTCATGGTGAGAATGACGCCGATCAGCGCTGGCACGATCTGGACGGCCGTGCGCTTTTCTGGATTGAACTCCGTACGCACTTCGAACATGCGAAAGCCTGGCGGATAGATGCCGCTGCGGGTCGACTGCGGCATTACGGTCAGGCCGCGCGCGACATTCTCGAGGCTCGGCTCGCTGCCATCGACAATCAGCTGCGCGAAGGCCCGATCGGTTTGCAGACGCCGTCGCTCGAAATCGGCCGGAATGTGCACACCGATGGAGACGTGTCCGGCGCGGATGTCGCGCGAAAGCTCGGCGGCGCTGCGCACCTGGCCGGCAATCTTGACGACCCCGGTCGCCTGCAGGTCGGCGACGAGCGCACGCGAAGCCGACGTGTTCGCTTCGTCGAGGACAGCGGCCTGCAATCCCCGCACATCGAAGTTGATCGCATAGCCGAACAGCAGCATCTGCATCAACGGCAGACCGACCATCATGCCGAACGTCAGGCGATCGCGCCGCAGCTGGCGAATCTCCTTGAAGGCGATGGCGAAGATGCGCATGCGAGCCTCACGCGGCGGCGGCGGCCGCCCGGTCGATGTCGAAGCCCGTCGCGGCGACGAACACGTCTTCGAGACTCGCCCGCACGACGTCGACCTGAGCGTCGATGCCTTGCGCTCGCAGCAGCTCGCGGACGCGCCCAACCGCATCGGCCGTGTTCGAATCGAGCAGCGCATGCAGCCGCGTTCCCAATTGCGCGACACTTCTCACGAGCGACTGGCCGTCGAGCGCGTGGCGCGCCTGCCGCGGATTCGGCGCATCGATCTCGACGACCGTCGCGCCGATGCCGTCGATGAGCGAGCGCGGCGAGCCTTCGGCCACGAGCCGACCCCGATCGAGGATCGCGATGCCGTGACAGCGCTCCGCTTCATCCATGTAGTGCGTCGAGACGAGGATCGTCGTGCCGGCGGCCGCGAGGTCGAACAGACTTTCCCAGAAATCGCGGCGATTCTGCGGATCGACGGCGCTCGTCGGCTCGTCGAGCAACAGCAGCTCCGGCTCGTGCAGCGTCGCTGCGGCGAGCGCCAGGCGCTGCCTCTGTCCGCCGCTCAAGGTGCCCGCGCGCTGCGGAACCATGTCGGTCAAGCGATACTGGCGCAGTAATGTGTCGATGCGCGCGCGCCGGCGCGCAGCGTCCAGACCGAAGATGCGCGCCATGAATTCGAGGTTCTCGCCGACCGTGAGGTCATCCCAAAGCGAGAACCGCTGAGTCATGTAGCCGACTTTCGTGCGCAGCCGCTCGGCCTCGCGCGGCACCGAGTAGCCGAGCACGGTGACTGCGCCGCTCGATGGACGCAGCAATCCGCAGAGCATGCGCAGCGTCGTCGATTTGCCGGAGCCGTTCGGCCCGAGAAAGCCGTAGATGCTCGCGGCGGGGATCTCGAGCGTGACGTTGTCGACCGCGCGATTCTTGCCAAATGCCTTCGTCAGCTCGCGCGCCACGATGACGGGCTCCGCGCGTGCGGGCATCGTGTTCATGGCGCCGCTATTCGCACTTGCACCGGAATGCCGGTCGGCAGGGATTGCGCTGCCGCTTCCGTCAGGTCGATCTCGGCGAGATAGCTCAGACGTGAGCGATCTTCCTGCGTCAGCGCGAAATACGGCGTGAATTGCGCCTGCGCGGCAATGAATCGCGCGATGCCCGCGTACTCGCGGCCCGCACCATCGACACTCACCCGTACGCGTGTCCCCGGAGCGAGCTGTGCCCGCCGCGGCTCGGGTACGTAGATGCGCGCGTACGGGGCGCCTTGCGCCAACATGACTACCACAGGCGCGCCCGCCGGCGGCCGTTCGCCGAGCTTGTACGGCAAAGCCTCGATCGTCCCGGCGCGGGGCGCGATGATCGTGAGCCGCGCGAGATGCGTCTGGACTTCGCTCAAGGCCGCCCGCGCGCCTTGCAGCTCCGCCTCGGCCTGCTCGACCTCCTCGCGCCGCGTTCCTTCGAGCAACAGATCGAGCCGCGCCTGCGCTTGCTTGTGCTGCGACTTCGAAGCGTCGCGCTGTGCGCGCACCGAGTCGAGCTGCGCCTGGCTGAGCAGCTTGCGCTCCACGAGATGATCGACGCGCTCGTACTCACTCACCGCCGTTCGCTCGGCACTCGCCGCGGACTCGAGAGCCGCTCGCGCTTCCTGAATTTCCTGTGCGCGCGGGCCGGTCACCAGCTGGGCGAGCCGACGTTCCGCGAGACGCACGTTCGCCTGCGCCTGCTCCAGGCGCGCCTGAGCCATCTGCTGACTCAACGCGAGCAGTGTCGCGCCTGCCGCAACCTCGTCGCCTTCTCTGACGTCGATTGCGACGATGGGCTCGTTGGCCTCCGCGATCAGCTCGAGCCGGTCGCGCTCCAGCGTGCCGACCAGCACGTCGCCTTCGTCGCTCCCGCAGGCGCTCAGCGCGAGCGCGCTCCAAACGATAGCCCAGGGCTGCGCCCGCGAATGCCTCATGGCTGCACCGCCGC
This sequence comes from Pseudomonadota bacterium, assembly GCA_023428645.1. Taxonomy (GTDB): domain Bacteria; phylum Pseudomonadota; class Gammaproteobacteria; order Steroidobacterales; family Steroidobacteraceae; genus Steroidobacter. The sequence goes on along the minus strand of JAEYXD010000210.1, from coordinate 14,443 downwards.
ATCGCTCGCGGCGATCCCTTGCAGCAATAGCCGCGTCGTATGTGTGATCAGGCGATCGAGATCCGAGCCTTCGAACTTGAAGCCGAGAATCGGCCCGGTGATCGGTCGCGAGATGAGCGGGAAGATGTTGAGACTCAAGATCGACAATGCCGTCAAACGCGCATCCAGGTCGGCGCGGAATTTTCCCTCCCGGCGACCCTGCTCGATCAGTTCCACGAGCATCGGCAACAGGCGCGACGCCACATCGCGCACGAACATCGCCCGGAACTTGCCACCCTCGGGTAGCACCTCGTGCACGAGCAGCGACGCGATCCAGCTGTTCGCTGCCGCCGTTCGAATGTGCCCTTCGATGAGCGCGGACAGGTCGCTCGCCGCGGCCGCAGGCGCTTCGACGGCGCCACTCAGCAAGCGGCTGAACGGCTCGATCGCCTCCTGCAGCATCGCCTTGAACAGGCCGATCTTGTTGTCGAAGTAGTAATGGATCATCGCGGGCGTCGTGCCCGCGGCGGCCGCGATCTGCCGCGCGGTCACCTTCTCGAAACCGAACTTCAAGAACAGCTGCTTCGCCGCGGCAATCAGCGCCGCGCGCACGTCGGCCTCCGACTCCCCCGCCGGCCTGCCCACGGCACGCGGCCGCGTCCGCTTCGATTGCTTGCTGGCCATGCTCGGCAATATTAAACATTCGTTTAAATAAAGCCAGCCGTGCATGGCCGAGCAAGGCATTCCCTATCGGCCTATGCCCACGCGAGCGGAATGTGACGAACTTCCGGTTTGCTGCATGTGCGGAACAGTTCCTTGTTGGGACGGGGAACGCATGCGAAAAAACGCAACACATCAGCGGGAGAACAAATGCGAAGGTTCGGACGAGCCGCCGGACGGCGGTTGGTTGCGTGGGCGTGCGCCGCGATGGCGCCGTTTGCGCTGGTGAACCCGAGCATCGCGGCAGAGCCGTTCGGCAATGCCCGCATCCTGTATTTCGAGCCGTTCCAAACGACGATCGACCCGCGTCCCGCGCTCCGGGAGAAACGCACGAACGGCGCACGCGTGCTCAAGTTCGATGCCTACGGCCGGAGGTTCGAGCTCAACCTGGAGCCGAACGCGCCGCTCGACGGCATCCGCGCATCGCAAGACGCGGCGTCCGTGCAGTTGTATCGCGGCGAGCTCACGGGCATCGCGGGCTCGTGGGCGCGGATCTCGACGCTTGGGCCTGATGTGCATGGCCTGATCTGGGACGGCGCGCAGCTTTATGTAATCGAGCCGAGCGATTCGGTTCGTGATGCGGTCGTGGCCCCGCTCGACCCCGCCACGAACACGGTGTTGTTCCGCCTGGCCGATACGATTCTCGAGCCTGGCGCGTCGATGTGCGCCACACCGACCGCCGCGGACGCGCCCACGGGACGGGAGTCGTACGATTCCCTGAAGCGCGAGCTCAACGCGCTCAAGAACGGGCCGGCCGTCATGCAGGCGATGGGCGCCGCGTTGCGGCTCGAGGTGGCCGCGCTCGGCGACGCGCAATTCCGCGCGCAATTCCCGAGCGATGCGGCGGCGATCGATCAGATCCTGCTGCGCCTCAACAACGTCGACGGCATTTTCGCCGCCGAGCTCGGCGTCCAGATTCAAGTGCCGACAGCGCTCGTGTATGGACCGACGTCCGACCCGCTGCCGGCGACGACCGATCCGTCGGATCTGTTACGCCGCCTCGCCGCGCACCGCGCCGCTTCACCGGACTTGAAGGCTCGCGGGCTCACGCATCTGTTCACCGGCCGCGATCTCGACGGCGCGACGGTCGGCATCGGCTACATCGATTCGGTGTGCCACTCGGAGTGGGGTGTCGCGCTCACCGAAGCGCGCAATCGCGGCGCGTGGCTCGAGTCGCTCGTGGCCGCCCACGAGATCGGCCACAACTTCGGCTCGGTGCACGACGGCGAGAGCGAGTGCAGCCACATCGCGCAGAACCAATTCTTGATGTCGCCCACCGTGTTCGCGGACAAGGCGACGTTCTCGAGTTGCAGCCGCGATCGCATGAGCGCGCGCATCGCGACGGCAACTTGCATCACGACGCTGCCGCCCGCCGACCTCGCGCTTCCGGCGGAGCTCGGCATCGTGCACGAAGGCCTCGGCCGGTCGTTCCAATGGACGCTGCCGATCAGGAACCTCGGCGGGCGCACGAGTTCGAATGCGCGCGTCGAGGTGCTGTTGCCCGCCTCGCTCGACATCATCGACGCGTGGATCGCAGGCGGCACGTGTACGAGCGGCGCGGGCGTCATCGACTGCGACATCGGCAGCCTGGCCGGCGGTGTGACGCGATCGCTGAACGTGACCTTGCGCAGCCGGGCGACGGGTTCGAGCACGATCTCGGCACGACTCATCTCGTGGGCGGACGCGCGCACGGACAACAATGCCGGCGAAGGCACGATCAAGATCGATCCGGAGCGCGATATGGGCATCGCGCTGCAAGCGCCCGCGGCCGTCATCGCGGGCGACACGTTCTCCGCCACCTTCGCCGTGAACAACGCCGCGCACGATCAGGCGCAAGCGGTCGCGGTCGAACTGCGGCTGCCCACCAACGTCTCCGCCACCGCCGCGTCCATCGAGAACGGCACGTGCGATCTCGCAACACTCATGTGCTCGGTCGCGACGCTCGACGCGGGGGCGGCGGTGACAGGATCGCTCACCCTGAGAGCCTGGGCCGCCGGCACCGGCGATATCGAAGTGCGGGTATCCGCCGCGAGCTTCGACCCGCATCAATCCAACGATACGGCGGTTCAACCGCTCACCGTATCTAGCCCGAGCACGCAAAGCGCAAGCTCCGCGTCGACGGCGGCAAACCGCACCGGCGGTGGCGGCGCCTTCGGTTTGCCGCTGGTGCTCGCGTTGCTCGCGCTCGGCGCGACTCGACGCCGAGTTCCCTAGGTGGGAAGGGGCGTTCCGAGATGATGCCCATCTGCTAGCCTCGCACACGCGGCATCCGCCGCCGACCTTGAATTCGGTGCTTCGCGCCCTACGTCCGTCGTGTTTCCCACGTCGGAGCACCGCAGGTACAGCACCAAACGCGAGCCTATGGATTACAAGGACTACTACAAGGTACTTGGCGTCGCACGCGATGCGAGCCAGGACGACATCAAGCGCGCCTACCGCAAGCTGGCGCGCAAATTTCATCCGGACGTGAGCAAGGAAGCGAACGCCGAGGACAAGTTCAAAGAAGTCCAAGAGGCCTATGAGGTCCTGAAGGACACCGATAAGCGCGCCGCTTACGATCAGCTTGGATCGAACTGGCGCCAAGGACAGCAGTTCACGCCGCCGCCCGACTGGGGGAACGGTTTCGAGTTCTCGTTCAACCGCGGCGCCCGCGGATCAGACATGGGCGAGGACGCCAACTTCAGTGATTTCTTTTCGTCGCTGTTTGGCGCGCGCAGCCCGTTCGGCCAGCGCGGGCCGCGCGGGGGGTTCGCGTCGGCCGGCCAGGACCACACGGCGAAGATCCAGATCGATCTCGAAGAGGCGTTCAACGGCGGCTCGCAAACGATCGAGCTCAAGGCGCCGCAGCTGAGCGAGGACGGACGCGTCGCAGTGCGCCCGCGCACGCTCAAGATCACGATTCCGAAGGGGGTCGTCGAAGGTCAGCGCATTCGCCTCGCCGGGCAAGGCAGCGCCGGCATCGGCGGCGGGCCCGCGGGCGATCTGTATCTCGAGATCGCATTCCGACCCCATCGGCTGTATCAGGTCGAGGGACGGGACATCACGCTCAAACTGCCGATCACGCCGTGGGAAGCCGCGCTCGGCGCGACGGTGCAGGTACCGACGCTTGCCGGGCCCGTCGACTTGCGCATCCGCCCCGGCGCCAAGACCGATCAGCGCTTGCGTTTGAAGGGGCGCGGCCTGCCCGGCCCGACGCCCGGCGACCAGTACGTCGTGCTGAAGATTCAAACCCCGCCCGCGGACACCGCAGCCGCGCGCGAGCTGTACGAGCGCATGCAGCGCGAGCTGCGTTTCGATCCGCGCGCCGAGCTTCCGTGAGCCGGCCGGCGCGTCAGTGCGTCAGCTCGGACGCTTGATCGAGCAGATAAGCGACGCGCCGTGCGATCGCGACGTCGAGGTGCGGCTTCTCGAAAAAATCCACGGCGCCTTCACGCATCGCCGTTACGGCCCCGAGCACATCCGCTTCTTCGCCCAGCAGAATGATCGGTAACGCCGCGTGCGCCGAGCGCAAACGACGCAAGAGATCGAGCCCGGACATGCCGGGCAAGGCGACGTCGGTGATCAAGCAACCGTAGCCGCCGATGTGCGCGGCCAGATAGCTCTCGGCGCTGTCGTAGTCCTGCACATCGACGTTGAGCGAGTTCAGCAACGAGCACAGCGTGCGACGTTCCGCGACGTCGGCTTCGATCACTGCCACGATGGGGCGCTGAGTGGCCACAAAAATGCTGGGCGTCATGCTGGCGAAAACAGCGGCCACGGCCATTTGCCAAGAAACATCCGGCCCGCGGGGAGGATGGGGAGCGGCGGAAGCGCTTGCGGGCCGTGGTCGCACGAGGCGAGATATTCGTCGCCGGCGGGGGGTTCTGAATTCGCACTTGTACCTAAGGTGTGAGCGCGTCGAACGCGCGTTCCATGCGTTCGTCATCGGCTTGTGCGATGCGCGTCCGTGCTGTGCGAGCAGAACGACACGCGCTCCGGCGCGGCCATCAAGCCTGCCCGACTTCGAGCACCATGCGTACCAGATGCGCGAGCGACGATGCCTGCATCTTTTCCATCACGCGCGCTCGATGAATTTCCACCGTGCGTTGGCTCAGCTTCAAATCGCCCGCGATCACTTTGTTCGCCTTGCCGTGGACGACGAGATCGAGCACCTCGCGCTCACGCGGCGTCAGCGTTTCGAGCCGCTTGCGGATGTCGTTGCGCTCGCCGAGGGCCGCACGATTGTTGTTGTCCCTCTCGAGCGCCTGGTTGATGCGGTCGATCAGATCCTGATCGCGAAACGGCTTCTGGATGAAATCGACGGCGCCCGCCTGCATCGCTTCGACGGCCATCGGCACGTCGCCATGACCCGTGATGAAGATGATCGGCAGGATCGAATGTCTTTCGTTGAGCTTCTGCTGCAGCTCGAGTCCCGACATGCCGGGCATGCGGATGTCCAGGACGAGGCAGCCGGGCCGATCCTCGCTGTAGGCATCGAGAAATTCCTGCGCCGATCCATAGGTCTCGACCGCCTGGCCCACCGAGCGCAGCAACAGCTTGAGCGCATCCCTCACCGCCATATCGTCGTCGACGATGAATATGGTGGCGCGTGCGTTCGTAGCATTGACTCTCATTGTGAGCTCCCTGGAGTAGCCGGCACCGCCGGCAACGTGAAAAAGAACCGAGCACCACCGCCAGGATTGGAGTTGCACCACAGCTTGCCGCCGTGAGCCCTGACGATCGAACGGCTGATCGACAGGCCAAGACCCGTTCCGCCGGGCTTCGTGGTGAAGAATGGATTGAACAGCTCGGCCATCGTACCGGCGTCCACGCCGATGCCGCGATCCGCGACCATGAACTCGACATCGCCTTCCGCATCGATCCGCGTGCGCAGCACGATCTCGCGCCGGGCCTCGGGCACTTCGATCATCGCGTCGATGCTGTTGCGGATCAAATTCAAGATCACTTGCTGGATTTGCACGCTATCGGCCTGGACGTACGGCGCCTGCGCCGGCAGCTCGAGCACCATGCGCACGCCGTTGTGGCGCGCGTCGGTCTGCGCGAGCGTCATGACGTCTTCCAGGATTCGATTCGCCTCGATCTGCTCGCGGCGCACCTCGCGGTTCTTGACGAACGTGCGCAAGCGACGAATCACCTCGCCGGCGCGCAGCGCCTGCGCGCCGATCTGTTCGAGCGCGGAGCCGATCTCCTCGTGCGTCCACTCGCCGGCCGCGATCAGCCGCTGGCACGCCTGCGCGTAGGTCGCGATCGCCGTGAGCGGCTGATTGACCTCGTGCGCGATGCCCGCGGCCATTTCGCCCATCGTCGAGATGCGCCCGAAGTGCGTGATGCGATCCTGCATCTGCCGCGCTTCGTCCTCGGCGCGACGGCGATCGGTGATGTCGTGCAGCGTGCCGACCTGGCGCAGCACGCGCCCGTCCGGGCTGCGGGTCGTCTGCGCGATGTGGTGCACGTAACGCAGCGAGCCGTCGGGGTGAATGATGCGGTATTCGATGTCCATCGACTTCGCGCCGGACTCGAGCTCATTGCGCCCTTGCTGCCAGCGGTCGCGATCAGCGGGATGCACCATCGGCTCGAGATAATCGTAGACGTTGACGTAGGTGTCGCCGTAGCGCCGGCCGAGCACGCGATACAGATGCGGCGACCAGTAGTCCTCGAACTTGCCGTCGAAGTGCACGACGTAATTGCCGAGATTCGCGATCTCCTGCGCGATCGTGAGCTGGGCCTCGCTGCGCCGGAGCGCCTCCTCGGCATTGCGGCGGACCGTGATGTCGCGAATGAAGCCGACGAACCGCGGCGGCTCGGTGCCTTTCACGCGGCCCACCGCGAGCTCGGCCGAGAATTCGCTGCCATCGCGACGTTTCGCCAGCAGCTCGCGACCGATGCCGATGATGCGCGGCTCGCCGGCATCGATGTAATGACGCAGGTAGTCGTCGTGCTGCGATCGATAGGGCTCGGGTAGGAGGATGTTGACCTTGAGCCCGATCACTTCCTCTTCGTTGTAGCCGAACATGCGCTCGCCGGCATGATTCAACAGCTCGATGCGCCCGTCGTGGTCGAACAGCACGACTGCGTCGACCGCAGCGTCGAGCACCGCCTGGAATTCACGCTCCAGACGCTGAGCACGCTCTTCTTGCGGTTCCGCGACACGCAGTACGGTCATGCCGAATTCTACCCACGCACATCTGCCTAAGGGCAAGCACTAAAGTGCAGGCGCGTCAGTCGGTTGCGTTCAGCGCGTATTGCGATTTCTACATTGCCGGTGGGAAGCGTGTCAGCGCTGGAAGTAGCGCGCCAGATACTCGTCGAAGCCGATGTCGTCGGCGCGCTCGATCGCGGCTTGCTTCTCCAGCGACGCCTCCGCCTGCGCGGCAAATTCCGCGAGCCGCTGCTCGTTCGGCGGATAGAGCTCCAGGAAGTACGACTTGTGCGCCTTCGACATTCGCATCGCGAGCTCGGCGAAAGATTCACCGGTGGTGCGAAGCTCCGTCAGCGTACGCGCCGCGGGCGTGAGCGCGGGGTCGTCGAGCTTCGCTTCCTGCAGTTCGAGGGCCGCGGTGTATGGACGCTGCGCGTCCCCCTCGTCCAGCAGTTCGCAGATGCCGCGCATCGAGTCTATGAGCTCGGCGGCCCATGCCTTCATGTCGACGGCTCGACCATCGCGCTCGAGCCGCAAGCCGGGCTCGCGGCCGCGATGCGCGACGAGCGCATGGTTCGCATCGAGCTTGTCCTGTTCGCCGCTCGCGATCGGCGGACTGTCCTTCAGTACGCACAGCGCCGCGAACGCTTCCAAGAACCGCAGCTTGTTCTGATTCACGCCGACCGGATCGAAGGCGCTGACATCGAGCGCGCGAAACTCCACGTATTCGACGCCGCCGCGCCGCAGCGCTTGCGTGGGATGCTCGCCGGAGCGCGTGACGCGCTTCGGCCGGATGTAGCTGTAGTACTCGTTCTCGATCTGCAGCAGGTTTGCGTTGAGCTGGCGATATTCACCGTCGACCTTCACGCCGATCTTCTCGTACTCCGGATTCGGCGTGCTGACGGCCGCCGTCAGGTCGCGAACGTACTCCTCCAGGCTGTTCACCGAAATCCGCACGCCCGCTTGGTTCTTGTTGCGGTAGCCCAGATCGCTCATGCGCAGCGACGTGGCATAGGGCTCGTAGAGCGTGCCCGGCGTGAGTTCCTTCAACGAGTGCTCGCGGCCCTTGACGAAGGAGGCGCACAGCGCGGGCGAGTTGCCGAAGAGATAAAGAATGAGCCAGCCGTGGCGCCGGTAGTTGCGCAGCAGCGAGAAATATTGCGCCGACACGAACGCCTGATCGGCGCGCTTCGCCTCGAGCACGGCGCCGAACACTTCCCAGAACCGCCGCGGGAACGAGTAATTGAAATGCACGCCCGAGATCGCCTGCATCAACCGCCCATAGCGGTAGCCGAGGCCGAGCCGGTACACCTCTTTCATGTGACCGATGTTCGAACGCCCGAAGCGGGCGATCGGAATTTCCCGATCGTCGCCGACGATGCACGGCATGCTCGTGGCCCAGAGCAGCTCGTCGCCCAGATGCCGGTAGACGAACTGATGCAGATCGCACAGGAATTGCAGCAGCTGCCAGGACTCACCGAACGCCGGCGTCACGAGCTCGATCAACGCCTCGGAATAATCGGTCGTGATGTACTCGTGAGTGAGCGTGGAGCCGAGCGCGAGCGGATGCGACGTTTGCGCCAGACGCCCATCCGGCGTGACGCGCAGCGATTCCTTTTCGACCCCCTTGAGCCCACGTTGCAAGACGCCGTGCTCACGGGCATTGACGAGCGCCGCAAGCCGTCGCTCGAACACGCGATCGATGCCGGATGACCCCATAAAAGTTCTAAATCTTGATCCGGCGCAGGAGAATGTCGCGGAACATCACGAAGTCCGCGCGCAAGCTGTACCACGGATGTTCGAAGGTCGCGGGCTTGTTGTGCTCGAACGCGAAGTGACCCAGCCATGCAAAGCCGTAGCCGGCAAGCGGCACGAGCGCGAGCAGCCACCATTCCGCGAGCACGAACGCGAGTACCAGCAGGCTGATGACGCACGCGGTCCCGACGAAATGGAGACGACGGCACGCCGCCGTTCGATGCTCCGAGAGATAGAACGGATAGAAGTCTGCAAAGCTGTTGTAACGGGCGTGCGGCATCGACGACCCGAGCACCGATTGAGATGAGCGCTGAAAAGAGCGGCCGCCAGTTTCCTCAGGCACATCAAGGGCGTCAAGCGAACCTTTCGAGAAGCTCTCATGCCGCCGCGTCAGCAATGCCAGCACCTGGCCGCGCGTGGAGCGAACCCGGCGCGACTTTTCGTTAAGTTCGAGTACCGAATCCCGGGGAGCTGTGCTCTTATACGGCCGTCCCGCCGACTCGCATTCTCGCGACGCAACGCCGCGCCGCGCGCTCCGTGCGTCCGCAGGCCATGATGGTTGGTGACGATTAGACGATAACCTCGCGGGCGACCTCAAATGGCTTTCGGCTCGATGGCACCTTCAGCGCTATTCGGCATCGTCATCATCGCGACACTCACGCTCGTCGCACTCTGCGCGCTCGGGCTCGCCGCGAAGCTGCATCGTCGCGCCACGCTCCGCGGCCGCGAGCTCGCCATGGAGACCGCCCGACGCGAGCGGCTCGAGGCGGAGCTCGAACGCGTGCGCGAAGACCTGGAGGATCGTGTGCGCAGTCGCACGCAAACGCTCGAGCTGCGCAACGACGAGCTGTCCCGATTGCGGCTCGCGCTGGAAACGGCCAATCAGCGGCTCCGGCGTCTCGTCGCCGTCGATGCGCTCACAGGCATCGCGAATCGCCGCCACTTCGATCGGGTGCTCGACCGCGAGCTGCGCCGCACGCGCCGCGAAGCGCAGCCTCTATCGCTCATCTTCCTCGACATCGACGACTTCAAACCCTTCAACGACACCTACGGGCACGCGCGCGGCGACGAAGTGCTGCGCAGCGTCGCGCGCACGCTCGATGAGACGTTTCGGCGCGGCGGCGATCTCGTCGCGCGCTACGGCGGCGAGGAGTTCGTCGTCGTGCTGCCCGCCGTCGACGGCCGTCGCGCCTCGCTCTACGCCGAGCGCTTGCGGCGGCGCATCTGGCGCCTGGCGATCGACTATGGCGCCTCAAAAACCAGCGATCGCGTCACGATCAGCGGCGGCGTCGCGACCGTCGGGGCCAATCACGTCGCCTGCGCGACCGAGCTGATGCTGGCGGCCGATCGCGCGCTCTACCGAGCGAAGTGCCTGGGAAAGAATCGGATCGTCAGCGCGGCTATCGAACCCGCTGTCGAGCAGCGCAGAGCAATGAGCGGTTAGCGTCCGGGTGTGCCCGCGGCGTTCGAACGACGGCGCCAGCGGACCGGCAAGTTCAACCCGGCTGATGGGGGGGAAGTATCGCGTGACTGACAAGCAAGTCGTCGGCGGCGTGACCTACCAGAACGCCGGCAAGGAATACTTCGAGAAGCGGGCCCTCAAGCGACATGCGCGCGTCTGGTCGCTGTGGGCACTTGGCGTCGGTGCCGTGATCTCGGGCCATTTCTCCGGTTGGAATTTCGGCATCGGCGCCGGCGGCTTTGGCGGCCTGTTCATCGCCGCGATCATCATCGCGATCATGTACCTCGGGCTCGTCTTCAGCCTGGCCGAAATGTCACCAGCGCTGCCGCACACCGGCGGGGCGTATTCATTCGCGCGGAGCGCGCTCGGGCCGTGGGGCGGTTTCATCACGGGGCTCGCGGAAAGCATCGAATACATCATGACGCCGGCCGTCATCGTGTTCTTCATCGGCTCGTACCTCAGCGGGATTCTCGAAGCGCTCGGGTTCGCCGACGCGAAGAGCCTGCAGCCCCTGTGGTGGATCGCTTGCTACGTGATTTTCGTCTACCTCAACTACTGGGGCGTGTCGCTGTCCTTTCGAGTCTCGATCATCGTGACGCTGTTGGCGCTCGGCGTGCTCGTGGTCTTCTGGGTGAGCGCGATCCCCTTCGCCGATTTCGATCGCTGGGCATTGAACGTCGGCGTGGATGCGAGCGGCGCGCTCGTCGAGCTGCCCGACGGCGGCGGCGAGTTCCTGCCGCTCGGCTGGCAAGGCGTGCTCGCCGCGCTGCCGTTCGCGGTGTGGCTGTTCCTTGCGATCGAAGAGCTGCCGCTCGCGGCCGAGGAATCGGTGGACCCGAAACAGGACATGCCGAAAGGCTTGATCTTCGGCCTGTTCACGCTGATGGGCTCCGCGATGCTGATCATGCTGCTCAATGCCTCGATCGGCTCGGCGGACCCCGACAAGCTGCACGGCGCGTTCTCGCTCGCGAGCTCCGCGGAGCCGCTGCTCGACGGTTTCCGCGTGATCTACGGCGACGACATCGCGCTCGCGCTCTCGGTCATGGCGCTGATCGGCCTGATCGCGAGCTTTCATTCGATCATCTTCGCGTTCGGCCGGCAGATCTATTCGCTTTCGCGCGCCGGCTACTATCCCGCCGCGATGTCGCTCACGCACGGCGAGCGCAAGACGCCGCACATCGCGTTGCTCACGGGTGCCGCGCTCGGGCTCGCGATCATCATGGCGGTGTGGTTCCGGCTCGGCGCGGAGCTCGGCGGCGCGAAGATCGGCGCGACCCTGCTCAACATGGCCGTGTTCGGCGCGATGATCTCTTACGCGCTGCAGGGCATCTCGTTCATCGTCCTGCGCAAGAAGATGCCGCACATCGAGCGCCCCTATCGCAGTCCGCTCGGCATCGGCGGCGCGGCCGCGACGATCGTGATCGCCGCCGTGACGCTCTTTTACCAGCTGCAGGATGCCGCCTATCGTGAAGGCGTGTACGCCGCGCTGGCGTGGTACGTGCTCGGCATTCTGTATTTCGCGCTGATCGGGCGACATCGGCTCGTCCTCTCTCCAGAAGAGCAATTCGCGCTCGCAAGCGGGCAGCCCGGGCATCCCAAGACCGAAGGCTACGGCACGAAGCTCGCGAGCTAGCGCGCATGGATCCCAGGGAAGTCAAATCGATCGCCGATGCCGTCGAGCTCATCGAGCAACGCGATCTATCGCACGTCAAGGTCGGTGTGTTCGACATCGACGGCATCCTGCGCGGCAAATACATGTCGCGTTCGAAATTCTTGTCCGCGCTCGAGCACGGGTTCGGCTTCTGCGATGTCGTGCTCGGCTGGGATTGTCAGGATCAGCTTTACGACAACGTGACGTACACCGGCTGGCACACCGGCTATCCCGATGCGCCGCTGCGCATCCTGCCCGATACCTGTCGCGCGCTGCCGTTCGAAGATCACGGCCTGCTCTTTCTGAGCGAGTTCACCGGCGACGCCGCGCGGATCTGCCCGCGCGCGACGCTGCGCCGCGTACTCGATCGCGCCGCGCGCATGGGCTTTTCCGCCTACGCCGGCTTCGAGTACGAGGTGTTCTTTTTCAACGAGACGATCGAATCCGCGCGCGCGAAGCACTACCGCGACCTCGCGCCGATGACGCCCGGCTGGTTCGGCTATTCGGTGCTCCGCAATTCCGTCGGCGCCGATTTTTATCGCGAGATGCTCGCGACTTGCGAAGCAATGGATTTCGGCCTGGAGGCTCTGCACGAGGAGACCGGACCCGGCGTGATCGAAGCGGCGATTGCCTACGACCGCGCGCTCGACGCCGCCGACAAGGCCGCGCTGTTCAAGACGTTCACGAAGGTGCTCGCGCAGCGCAGCGGCATGCTCGCGACGTTCATGGCGAAGTGGTCGCCCGAGTGGCCGGGCCAAAGCGGGCACATTCACTTGTCGCTGCGCGCGGCCAGTGGAGAACCGGCGTTTTACGACGCATCGCAGCCTCACGGGATGAGCGCGACGATGCGGCATTTCGTCGCCGGCCAGCAAAAGCTGATGCCGGAACTGCTGGCGATGGTGTCGCCGACGATCAATTCGTACAGGCGACTGAAACCAGGTTTCTGGGCGCCGACCCAGGCGACGCTTGGCGCCGAGAACCGCACGTGCGCGCTGCGCGTCATTCCCGGCAGTGCGCAATCGCAGCGTGTCGAGTATCGCGTCGCCGCCGCCGACGCGAACCCCTATGTCGTTCTCGCCGCGGCGCTCGCCTCCGGCTTATGGGGCATCGAGACGCGCGCGGAGCCCGAGCCGCTCATCGCGGGTAACGCCTACGAGCAGAAGCTGCCGGCACGATTCGCGCTCCCCCGCACGCTGTGGGACGCGGCGCAGCGCCTGAAGCAGTCCACGATGGCGCGCGAGTGGTTCGGCGCTGAGTTCGTCGAGCACTTCGCCGCGACGCGCGAATGGGAGGAGCGCGAATTCCACAAGCACGTGACGGATTGGGAGCTGGCGCGCTACTTCGAGATCATCTGAACCGCTTGCATGCAACAAACCATCTCTCCGATCGACAACAGCGTGTACGTCGAGCGGCGGCTCGCGAACGACGCGGAGATCGAACGCGCGCTCGCCCGCGCGCGGGCCGCACAGCGCACCTGGCGCTCGGCGCCGCTGCACGAGCGCGCGGCGCTGCTGGCGCGCTTCTGCGAGGCGTTCGATGCGCGGCGCGATGCCATCGCCCTGGAGCTGACGCACCAGATGGGCCGCCCGATTCGATATGCGCCGAATGAAGTGAGCGGCACGCTCGAACGCGCGCGCCACATGATCGACATCGCGCCGCGCGCGCTCGCCGACATCGACCCGGGGCCCAAGGAAGACTTCCGGCGTTTCGTGCGGCGCGAGCCGCTCGGCGTCGTGTTCACGATCGCGGCCTGGAATTATCCGTACCTGATCGCGATCAACAGCATCGTGCCCGCGCTCATGGCCGGGAATGTGGTGATCCTGAAGCACTCGGCGCAGACGCCGCTATGCGCAGAGCGCTTCGATCAGTGCATGCGTGCTGCCGGCCTGCCGGAGGGCGTGTTTCAGTTCCTGCACCTGAGCCACGCAGATACGGAGCGCGTGATCCGCGATACGAGCGTCGATTTCGTCGCCTTCACGGGCTCCGTCGCGGGCGGACATGCCGTGCAGCGCGCCGCGGCCGAACGCTTCATCGGCGTCGGGCTCGAGCTGGGTGGCTGCGATCCGGTGTACGTCCGGCACGATGCGAATCTCGCGCACGCGATCGCGAACATCGTCGACGGCGCCTATTTCAACAGCGGCCAATCCTGCTGCGGGCTGCAGCGGATCTACGTTCACGAGGCGGTTTACGATGCGTTCCTGGAAGGCTTCGTCGATCTGACCCGCCAATACGAGCTCGGCGATCCGCGCGACACGACGACGACGCTCGGTCCGGTCGTTCGAGTTGCGGCCGCCGACACGATTCGTGCGCAGGTCGCCGCCTCGGTGCGCGCGGGCGCGTCGCCGATCATCGATGATTCGGAATTCCCCGCAAGCCGGCCCGGCAGCACATATCTCGCTCCGCAGGTACTGATCCACGTCGATCATTCGATGCCGATCATGCGCGAGGAAATTTTCGGCCCGGTCGCCGGCATCATGAGAGTGAGCTCCGATGAACAGGCGATCGAGCTGATGAACGACTCCGCCTTCGGCCTGACCGCCGCGATCTGGACGAGCGATGCGGACGCGGCGCTGTCGATCGGCGATCGTGTCGCGACCGGAACGTGGTTCATGAATCGCTGCGACGCCCTCGATCCGGCGCTCGCCTGGGCAGGCATCAAGGACTCGGGCCGCGGCTGCGCATTGTCGGTCGTCGGTTACGAACACCTCACGCGGCCGAAATCGTTCCATCTGCGAAC